>CAZJNY010000228.1:0-5842 GCA_964547405.1 uncultured Flavihumibacter sp.
GCCCCTGCAAGGGAGGATTGAAAAATAAAATTACGTCTATGCATTATTGTTAGTTTAGCTTCTCGACCATTCGAGTTCAATGCCCTGGCCCTGTATGAACAGTTGAAATTCTTTAAGTTGTTGCTCCCTTATTGCCCGGGGTGTTAGTTTGCGCTGTTTTGCGAATGCAACCAAACAACCTACCGCTTCTCCAATGCTCCATTCAACAGGATGCAGACGGAAACAGCCGTTGGTTATATGAGTAGTTCCGATATTCTTATTGGCAGGAAGCAGGTTTTCCATCCGCACCGGAATAAGTGCGCCTAAAGGAATTTGGAAAGGAAGAGAACCGAAGTCCACATAATTCACCTTGTTACTGGAAGGATGAAGGTCAATATGATAATACCCCACACCAACGCTATCGTAAAACGGTGCGGCCCATTTTACATCAGGATCACCTGCAATCTGTGCCCGCTGTTCCTTTCCTACATGTTCTTCCTTCACTGTAAACAGGGCTTTGATTCTTCTGGATTCCCGTACATAGGGATATTTTGCTAATCCGTCTTCAGTTCCCATAACGTCTTTGCGTAGCCGAAGTCCGGGCCATCCTTTTCCACCATCCGGCCTGGGCGCTTCCGTTTGCAGCCAGTACAGCAAAGACAGGCTCAATTGTTTCGCTCTGTAAATATGACGTTGCTGTTCCTTCTCACTTACATCAAGGAGATTGCCCAGCATATAATCGTTCTGGGGCCAGTTCACGATTGTGATATCTCCTGGATACGTTCCTGGAAGAAAATTCTCTTTATTAATGATTTTACGATAATTCCAAAGATTAAGTAATTCTCCTGTACTAATCCCATCCGGATGAAATCCTAACCTTTTAGGTTTCAGGGTCCGGGGATCAGAATAGTGCAATTCCAGTAACTTTCCTGCCCAGGCAGGTTTCAAATCCGGAATATGGTCGTTCCAGAAATCATACTCTTCCGGTTTCGGAATGGTATGGTCTTCACCAGGCACATAATCCATTGCAAAACACATAGTAAATGCCTGGTTGTTGTTCAGATCGGGTTGCTCAGGCGCATGAGGCTCACCGGTTTGATTTCTGGATTCTGTTCCGGTCACATACTCTGTACCAGTCATCGGAAGCAGATCGCCTAATTCCGTTGCATCCACGAAATAGGGCGCTTTCAATCGTTTCCTATGGCCATTGTTCCCTTTCACAATCAGCGCCACAACGTTGTTCTGGTTTACTTCAGCTTCAGCCGCTTTGTATTCGAGTAATAAGGTCAGTTTACCGGCACTCAGATAGGGTGCCAGCATATCCATAAAAACGGCAACGGCTACACGAGGTTCATGACAAATCCTTGATACCGATCCGTCCCCGGGATTCAGGTTTGGTTTTTGCCTTGCCGCTTCGGTTAAGGGGTAGTGTTGCCGGTAGTAGTCACGAACCCGGTTTCGGTATTCCCTGTATAGTTTGGTAGCGCCATGTGTTTCAATCCACATATGTTCATCTGGTGGCACTCCCTGTTGTGATACCTGTCCGCCTACCCAATCTGTTTCCTCGGTAAGAATTACGGTTTGTCCATTCCGAAGAGCCGCCAAAGCCGCAGCTAATCCCCCCATTCCACCTCCTGCAATTACCAGATCAGCAGAAAGAGTTTCCATCCCCTGTTTCTTTTTGAGTTCAACAGCATTTTTTATGGAGGCCTTTTCTGTTGCCAGGCTGGTTAGCGGTGCCGCCGCCAGGGCGCCACCACTTAATACCATATTTTCTAAAAAATTTCTTCTTTTCATACAGCATGCATCAATTATTGTAGAAGAGATAGTTTTCCCTCGTAATGATGTCAATGGGCATGAAATGAACCGTCTTTACCGGCTGGTTCAAGACCAGCTTATCATAGAGGGCCATCATGCCGAGATAGGCCTGTTCCTGCGGTTTCTGACAAATCAGAAAATCAATCACATTTTTTTTCAGGTAGGCTATTGAATCTTCCAGAAAATCATACCCAATCAGCAGGAGATCTGTGCGGTTGAGTTCTTCCAATACCTGTGCTACAGCAGCCACTCTTGAATTGGTAACAAAGAGAACCCGTATGGAAGAATTCTTCAATTGCCGGCTGATATGATGGCGAATCGCTTCGGGATCGGTCTGGCCAATATGCATGGTGATCAGTTCATGCGAGTTTTCCTGCTGCTGCCAATACGCACGAAATCCTTCTTCTTTTCGAAGCAGGTGGTGATCCATTTCCAGTTCCCGGGTAATATGCAGCATCAGTATGCTGTCTGCCGGACGAACCAGGTAACTGATCAGGTGTGCACTGAGGTAACCACTCTGAAAAAGATCCGGACCAACATAGGCCAGACTTGATTGACCCGGCAAATCCGAGTTAATAAATACCACCGGAATGGAATGTTCCCGGCACTGCTGCATAAACTGATTGGATTCCTCCACAAACATGGGGGCAAACAGAATTCCATCAGGTTTTTGTTGCAGCAGCACAGCCGATTGTTTTAGAAATGTTTTGCGGTTATTCTGATCAAAAAGATATTTTTCAACGCTGATGCCGTATTGCCGCAGTTCCTGCTCTGCCTGAAGCACACCTTGTAAAGGCGCCTTCCAATAACTGGTCTCTTCCGAACTGGCAGGTATAAGGATAGCAAACTTTAATTTTTTCCGGCTCGCCAAGGCACGGGCCACAATATTTGGCTGATAGTTCAGCTCCTTAATGATCTGCTGGATTTTTTCCTTTGTTTTGAGTGAAACACCCGGACGATCATGCAGCACTCTGTCCACTGTTGCAATGGACACTTTTGCGCGTCGGGCAATTTCCTTCACCCCTACCAGTTCTTCCGATTTTTTTTCCATACGAGTCAGTTAGAGGATGGCAATAAAGCAGCACTATCCCTGTCTAAAAATAAGACAACCGAGGGATGCTTTCGCAAAAGGGTGGAAGGAAAAACCGGACTGATGGCTTCCTGCATGGTATGCAATACCGCAGGTGCTTTGTTTTTACCCGGTACCATACAGAAAAGATACCCGCCACTGAATAAAGCCGGCAGGGTAACGGTGATGGCCAGTGCCGGTACCTGTTCCAGGGATTGAAAACATCCGTCATTCACCTGTTGCTGTCTGCAAGCTGCATCCAAATCTACCAGTTTCACCCAATTGGGATCCTGGAAATCTGCCACATGCGGATCATTAAAAGCAAGGTGCGTATTCTCACCAATTCCCAGGCAAATAATATCCATTGGTGCTGCGCGCAACAGGGCAGCATATCGGTCAGCTTCCATCTGCGGATCTTCCACCTCCCCCTGAATCAGGTGTATTTCACCAAAGGGTACCAGATCAAAGAGGTGCCGATTGAGAAAATTCCGAAACGAAGCGGTATGCGAAGCAGGCAAACCAATGTACTCATCCATATGAAACGCAACGATGCCGTTCCAATTGATTTGCTCTTTAACCAAAGCCTGCAAAAATTCCAGTTGCGAAGGGGCTGCTGCAAACATCATGCGTATCATTGGCTTTTCCTGCTGCAGTTCGCGGATCTTTTCCGCCACCCGTTTTGCCGCGGCAAGTCCCATCTCTTGCCTGGAATCCAATATTTCTATTTCCATTTTACGTGTATAAAACCGGTTTCCCGTTTATAATTGTTTGTTGTACCCGGATATCATCATCAAAAATTACCAGATCTGCCTTTTTATCCGGTTCAATACTACCAACCTGATCGTTCACGCCCATTATACGCGCGGGCGTGGTACTCATCATATAAACCGCATCCGGAATGCTGACTTCCGCCAGTTGTACCATGGTGCGTACAAGTCGGTCAGCAGTTGCTACACTTCCTGCAAATGCTGTCCGGTCGGGCAGTTTGGCAACATCGTCTTCAATGATTACTTCAAGTCCGGTTGTTTTACTTCCCAATATCGAATGCTGCAGTTTCGTACCCGCAGCCCTCATGGCATCTGTAACCAGCGCGATCTTTTCTTTTCCTTTTAGTTTCACGACCAGTTTTAGCAGGGCTTCCGGCAGGTGTGCGCCATCGGCGATCAGCTCCACATCGATTTCATCCAGCAAGAGGCTGGATTCAATGGCGCCCGCAATCCGGAATCCGTTTCGTCGTGTGAGTCCGGACATGGCAGAATACAAATGCGTCGCTAACCGATAGCCATGCTCCACTCCCGCTTTCACCTGCTCATAGTTGGCATTAGTATGGGCCAGTGCAGGAAGAATTCCCTTTGACCGGCAATAATCCGCAAAGTCCAGGGCACCCGGCAATTCCGGTGCTGCACTCCATCTGCGGATATGCATGGATTTTTCCTGAATGGACCGGTATTCAGCAGGGTCCGGATTCCGGATATATCGTTCATCCTGCGCCCCCCGCTGTTCTTTTGAAAAATATGGTCCCTCCAGGTGCAATCCCAGAAAACGCGCTCCATCATGCGCGTGAGTAAGCGCTTTTTCATAACAATCGATGGTTGCATAGAGATCAGGCAATTCACTGGTGAGTGTTGTCGGGAACATCGAAGTAGTGCCATGTTGCGCATGCAATCTTGCGATGGCGAGGAATGCTTCTACGGTATTATCCATAAAATCATAACCAGCCCCACCGTGTACATGGATATCAATAAAACCCGGTGCCAGCCAGTTACCTCCGGCATCCAGAACGGGCCCCTCCGGAAGGGATGCATCCCCTGTCTGAAGCTGATGGATCGTTCCGTCTTTAATCACCAGGTTACCATCCTCCAGTACGCCGCCTGGTGTAATGATCCTTGCCTGTATGATAGATAAAAACTCCGGTTTATCAGGGTTTTGCAAGTGCCAGGGATTGAGTGGTGATAAAATATTTTGTGCGCATATAGGACCATTCCCAATCGGGCATACGGCCAGCTTTCAGATAGTCCAGAAACTGCGTTGTTACTTTGGCAAAATGTGCTTCATGCCCCGACCGGTACTGATCCGGTACCAGAATTTTCCAGCCGCTTCCTTCCTGTTTGTAACGGATATCCGGATAGATGCGCTGGATTTGTTTTACTGCCGCTACGAGCGTTTCTTCGCTCAGTGGTACACCCTTCACCGGTTCTACATACAGGCTGGCTCCGAACCGGTCGGTAGGTGCCTGACGGATCACGAGCTGGCAACCGGTTCCCCGAATCATTGAATAGTGCCTGTCACCAGCTCCACCCTCCGCTTCATAGTTCCATTCCACTTTGATCTTTACATGCACTCCCTTGATCGTATACAATAACTCTCCATTGGAAGGAATCAAAATTGAATCACCGGTTTGGTAGGGTTGCAGGAAATCCGGAAAACCGGAAGCTCCGGTAGAGGCACTGTATTGTGAGAGACTTATCGCCGTAGGCCACTGTTTGGCAGTTAGCGGTTGTACATCACTGTTATAGTCCAGTACCTGTTCAGGAAAACAGCTCCATTGCACCTGGTCTACCAGGTGTGTGGTTACATCTACCAAACCGCTGCCTGCCTGTTTGGGATCATATTGCCATTCAGTTCTCTTCAAAGGAACACCCGCCACCAGTTTGTAATAATGATGCAGACTTTCTTTTACAATTGCCGGTTGCTCCGGACTCCCCTGTTCCAGTTGCCCGAAAAGCGGTTCTTGCTGCATCAGTAAACGCTGGAGAATATTTATGATTTCATACCGTTCGGTCATTATATCAAAAACCAGCTGGCCTTTTTCCCTGGCCCTTGCCAGTGCCTTTTCCAGTACATCAAATCCCTTTGGATCAATTGCCATGGGTTTGTCTGCCAACACAGCGTATCCCCTGTTCACCGCTTCACTGATCCAGGCCGTTTTGGAGCGATTGTTTCCGGCAAGCACCAGAATACTGCCAGCTGGCTGTT
>CAZJNY010000229.1:0-5822 GCA_964547405.1 uncultured Flavihumibacter sp.
TATGTCTGGATATACTGTAGCAATCGTTGGCAGGCCGAATGTTGGCAAGAGTACTTTCTTCAATCGGCTGCTGGAGCAGCGCAAAGCAATTGTGGATGATGTTAGTGGTGTTACCCGCGACCGGCAATATGGTATTGCTGAATGGAATGGTAAAACCTTTAACGTTATTGACACCGGTGGTTTCGTGCCAAGAAGTGATGATGTTTTTGAACAGGAAATTAAAAAACAGGTTTTGATTGCCCTGGATGAAGCCGATGCCCTGATTTTCATGACCGATACCGCTACAGGTATTACAGATCTGGATGAAGCGATGGCAGATGTATTGCGCAGAACTCCCAAACCTGTGTACCTGGTCGTTAATAAAGTGGATAATAACCAACGCATGCTGGAAGCCACTGAATTTTACAGCCTGGGTTTTGAACAGATATTTTTTGTCTCCGCAATCAGCGGAAGCGGTACCGGAGAAATTCTGGATGCTGTTGTAGCTGGTATTCCGGACGATCAATTGGCGGATGATGAAACTGCCGATATCCCGAAATTTGCAATTATTGGTCAGCCCAATGTGGGCAAATCCTCTTTATTGAATGCGCTGGTTGGACAGGAGCGTACTATCGTAAGTGATATTGCAGGTACTACCAGAGACACTATTCATACGCACTACAATATGTTCCAGAAGGAATTCGTGCTGATTGATACAGCGGGTATTCGCAGAAAACAAAAAGTGCACGAAGACCTTGAATTCTATTCTGTGATCCGTGCGATCAAAGCAATGGATGAAGCTGATGTTTGCCTGCTCGTACTCGATGCGGAAAAAGGTATATCGGCTCAGGATCTCAGCATTTTCAGTCTAGCCGCCAGAAAGGGAAAAGGAATTGTTATCCTGGTAAACAAATGGGATCTGGTTGAAAAGCAAACCAATACTGCCCGGGATTATGAAAAGCAATTAAAAGAAAGACTGGCACCTTTCACTGATGTACCGGTATTGTTTATTTCTGCAAAAGACAAACTGCGGATTTTTAAGGCTATTGAAATTGCCCTGGAAGTTGTGGAGAATAAAAAGAAAAAAATTCCTACTTCACAATTGAATGATGTGATGTTGAAAGCAATTGCAGCTTTCCATCCTCCGGTTGTCAGAGGTAATCCGGTGAGCATTAAATATGTGACCCAACTGCCCACGCATGTTCCCTCGTTTGCGTTTTTCTGTAATTATCCTGATGATATCAAAACGCCTTATCGCAATTACCTGGAAAATAAACTCCGTGAAACCTTTGATTTCAAAGGCATTCCGGTTCGTATTTTCTTCCGGAAAAAATAAAACCTTCCTATGAAATCATTTCTTCTCCTGCTTGGAACTGCTGCATTCATGATTGCCTGTTCCAATAGCTCTGATTCAACCGGAACAACCATTGACAGTACCGCTATTGAAGCGGCTGCTGACTCTGCTGCAAAGGTTGCCGGAGATGCAGCCAAAGCAATTGATTCAACTGTGCAGGCCGCCCTTGATTCTACTGCTGTGGACAGTGTAAGACAATAAATACCAATACCCGTTTTTTCACCCATTCTGATTGGGCGCTGTTACTGGAACGACTTCCTGTTGTAATTTGGTCGGGACAAACAGTGTGTTATGAAAAAGTGGTGTTGGGGCCTTGTCTGGCTGCTGATCGTCCCATGCAGTTATGCCCAGAAAAAATGGACGGGTAATGGAATTACAACCTATTGGAACAATCCTCAGAATTGGGAAGGAGAGCAGGTTCCTGACTCCCTCGATCGGGTGGTACTGGATAACAGTTTCCTGCAGGGAAGTTATGAGGTGATTCTTCCTGATACAGCAGTTGTGGTACAATCTCTTGAGATAAGTCCGGGTGGTACCGCCTCTATTCGTGTATTGCTGCCCGTTACCAATACGGTTTCCAGCTCAACCGGATCAATATTTCCCAGAGCCTTTTCGACCTGGGGTAGTGGCTATTCTCTGGTATTGAAAAACAATGCAACATTCATCAATGCATCCGGAAGCAGCAGTGGGTACTCGCTCCGAATCAGTGATTCTATCCGGATTGAAAACGGAGCAAGGTATATCCATCAAAGCCGAACCGGTCATGCTGATCTGGTCAACCAGCTGAGCAGATCAGCGGGAACCGAAACCGGTATCTTTCGCATGGAAAATCCGGATGCTTCATCCACGATTTCCATCAGTGGCAGGGTTTTCGGAAGCCTGGAACTTTCTTCTTCCGCAAGTGCATCCGGTACTACCACCTACTCCGGATCAGGTACCAATACGGCTACCATCAGAGGTGATTTGCGCATTGACAGCGGTACCGTGTTTAGTTTGCATTTCAACGATACACTGCATGTTTTTGGAAATCTCCGGATGTATAAATCCATCCTTAATTTGTCAACCGGCAACAGAAGCTCCTGCCTGAAACTCAAAGGCAATCTGTCTTTGATGGAAGCCGGTATTATGGAAACCAATCTTTCCGGTTCTACCGGTACATTAGTCCTGGCAGGCACGATCAGGCAGACTGTTTTTTCAAGTGGCCAACTACAGGATAGCATAATGGTGGTGGCAGATAATGAAGCCGGTATTCAATTGGAATCTGATTTATTTCTTCCGTTTGGGTTAACATTGAAATCGGGCCAGCTTCTAACCGGTTCTCATCAGTTGGAACTGGGCTCAGAAGCAACCCTGGTGGCTGGTGCCAGCGCTGCCTTAACCGGCATTTCAGGAGCGGTACGGAAGCAATTTAAACCGGAGGATAGCATACAGTTTCCGCTAATTGACAAAGGCGTATTAAGTGTTGTACAGGTTCAGCAATTCGCTGGCACCATGGATCTTTCCTACCATCGACAGGATGCGAATATGGAAGGGCAGCAAATGGAACCAGGTATCAGCACTGTTTCGGCGCTGGAGTACTGGAGTATACTTAGTCTGCCGGATGCGGATTCGCCCGATCCTGTTTTTGAGTTTAGCTATTCCGCTGAACATAGTGGAACCATCCACGATACTTCAGCGCTTACTGTTGCCTGTTATACTGCTAACCAATGGAGTTCAGTACGGAATGAGCTGGTTGCAGGTTCAACCCTTCAGGGCGGAAGGATACGAACCATCTCATTGAACCCAGGCCTGTTGCAGGCAACACGTTTTTCGCTGGCCAATAAAACGGGGGGCATTAATATATTACCTGAATTCATTGAAGGATTCTGGGTCAGCAGGAAATCCGATAGCTGGATAGCGAATTGGGAATTGGCGAAAGGTCCGGAGTTTTCAGTGGTAGAATTGCAGTTGTCTGATGGTGGAGCTGCATTTACAACTTTCGCAACTGTTTATCCCGACCGCTCGCAACAGTTTTATTCACGGGTGCTACCCGCTACCAGGAAAGATGTTTTGTGCAGATTGAAACTAACAGGTCCGGCTAACGAACTACATTATTCCAAATCCATCCGGTTGCCTGGAATTAGTAACCCATTGCCGGATAAAATCAGGCTGATTCCAATGGAGGGGGGGCTTCAGCTTGAAAGCAATGAAGCGGGAAGTTATTTGCTGGAAATCTTTACGGTAAGCGGACAATTACTCACCCAAAAAAGGATTTACCAACCCGCAGGTATTGCCACACACCGAATCCCCCTACCTCGTAAAACAAACCAGTGGTTACTGCTTCGATTGAGTAATGAGCAGGGATGGGTTAGCACGCTGAAACAAGTTTGGTAATCCTTATAAAAGGCCTTCCACTTTCTTTTTGAATTGCCTGAATGATTTCTGTTCGTCTGAAATAAAGCTGTTTTCTTTTAGCTTGCCTATTACTGAATTCATCTCTTCCTCATTGGCATAAACCATTTTTCTGAATTCGTTCTGGTAATCCTTGGCCCTGCTTTCAGCGATTTTCTCAATTACCAGTTGACGGAGACTGATGGCGGCCTGCAGGAGTTTTCTTACTTCAGCAGCGTTTCCGGACAATTCCACTCCATGTCGTTGCTTGTAAATAGCCAGTGCATGCCGCAGTTTTTGAGCCGGATAGCTATCGCTTTCCTGCTGGTATCTGGTATGTAATTCATCCCAGCTTTTAATCTTTCCGGATCTTATCAAACCAAGCCATTGTTCCTCCGTTGCAGTTTCGACCAGTTGACCTCCTATATTTGACCAGGCCGCGATTTTACCTGCTTTTGGTAAACGGGCTACCATTCTGTTCAGCGTACTCAGCGGATGCTGATCAAAGAATTGCAGGACACCTTTTGCAGCGTAATAATCGAGCAACTGGCAGAACCACCAATAAGCCATGGCTGCTTTTTTGATGATTACCGGCCGTTGACTGTTTTCAGCCTGCTCCAGTTCAATAGTCAACTCCTGAATGGCTGCTTCCCCCTGTTCCAGTAAGGCTTTTCCTTTTGTACGCAATTGTCTTTCTGAAGCTTCTTTTCCCTGTTGTTTGTACCAGGCTTTGCCGGTAGCCAATAACAGGCTATCCAGCGCTTCGAGCATTTCATTGGCTGTATCGGGTGCCAGGAAATCGTACTCGATATGTTGCAGTTTGTCGATGCGTTGATCTCTTGCCACATATTTCCAGGAATTCCTGGCAAGGGCGTACATATTGTATTCGAACCAATAAGCTGGCATGATGATCAGCTGGTCATGTGTAACATCATTACTGATCAGGGAAAAAGGAAGGCGGATATCCAGTTCAGCCGGATAATCCCCTTTGGCAAGAATGGAAAAAGAGGCAAATCGTGAATTGTGTTTGAGACTCACGCATAAGCCAGGCCAAAATCCTCTGCCGGCAATCAGTTCTCCATCCGCAGCTCTTGAATTATGATTGGATCCAATAGTTGCACCTGCTGCCATATTGGATTGCCCCATTACCAAGGCGGCACAGAGGAAGGAGTTATTATGGTGTTGTTCATGTGCAGGAAAAATGAGTGAATTCAGAACTTCGCAACAGGAGATGGTGGCGTTGTTACCGAGGTAGGAGTTGATGAGTCGGGCACCATACTTCAGTTGGGAATGGCTCGCCATAACAAAACGAACTGCCTTTACACCATAAAAGATCCGGCAGCCTTCTCCTATAATCCCGTTTACCAATTCACAGCCTTCTCCCACCTGGCTGCGGGCATCCGGTTTGGAGTGAATGGTTACATTTTTAATTTTGTTGGCGCCCTTGATATATGCATCACTTCCAATGAATACATCTTTCAGTATCCTTGAATTTTTTATTACTGTACGGTCACCAATCTGACCATACTGCCCGCGCTCACTGTCGAACCTGTTGTTGGTCATTTCAATAAACCGTTGCTGCAACAAATCGTCCTGCCGGTTCCTGCTCCAGAGATAAGCATCTCCTGGCAGCATGCCGTCAAAGGGCAGGATTCTTCTGCCACCGTTCTCATTGCAGACTTCCAGCCAGATCCTCACTTTTTCTTCTTCCCCCTCCTTTAGTATGCCGTTTCCGAATTTGGAATGGCTTGAAGTTGCCAGCTCGTTGATGTTTACCAGCATTACTTCATTTCCGATAATAAAATGCGAGAGATAGTTTACATTATCTACTACCACATTATCTCCAAAGTCGGAACTGATGATCGTACTGTTATACAGTCCTACTGCCATTTTGAGATTATTGAACTCAAGACAGTAGGGTTCCAGTTTACCGATACGAACCAGTCCGTAAAACTTACAGTTCTTTACCAACTCCGGATTGAACGCATCCGATACCAGTAATTTGTTCCAGTCGTCACTCTGGTTACGGTTCCGAACCAGTACCTCTATTTCATAGGCGCTTAACTGCCGGTATTTGATGCCACTGTTGTTCTGGCGATTTCTATGGAAATACTCATCC
>CAZJNY010000230.1:0-5791 GCA_964547405.1 uncultured Flavihumibacter sp.
TTCTCCTCATAGGAAGAAATATTGCCCCTGCTGAGGTCAAATAATTCAGCAAATGCCAGTTGGCTTAATCCTTTGGCAGTTCGTATTTTTTTAATATTGGCTCCGATACGGGTCATCCCTTCAAAGATAGGTGATATTATTTTTATCTTTGTGCTAATTTTTTTTGCATTTACTATTTTTTTCAATAGATTTGTTAGGAACCTTCTGACTATGGCAAATAATTATACAGAGCAGATTGAAACCTTTATCCGGCAACTGGATTGCAGGATTTTGTATCGCGACGAGAAGCAGGGTATCCTAAAGATCGACAACCCCGAAGACGGGATTCATAACCTGATTATCGGCATTGCCCCTCCCATACTGATCATGGAACAGTTCATGTTTTCATTCCGGGAAGATGATGGCAATATGTTCAAGCAACTGCTTCAGAAAAACAGGGATACCATTCATGGCGCTTTTGTGCTGAATGAAGAAGGAAATAAAGTCCTGTTCCGGTATACCATGCAACTGGAAAATATCAATTTTAATGAGTTTGAAGCGGCGATTAACTCATTAGGGCTTCTGCTCAGTGAGTATGCAGAACAGATCATTGATTTTTCAAAACGGTAAAACCACCCTCTTTAATCATAGTTAAATTTATAGATATGAACATTTTCAAACGACTTTTCCGGATTGGACAGGCTGAAATCCATGCCGCAGTAGAAAAGATGGAAGATCCGGTTAAAATGACAGAACAGGGATTGAGAGAACTTCGGCAGGATTTGGCAGAAGCCACAGAAGCCTATGCGAAAGTAAAAGCACTGGCCATCCGGACGGAGAACGAACAGCTGCATTGTCAGAAAGAATCACTGAATTATGCAGAAAAGGCTATTTTAATCATGCAAAAGGCGCAGGGTGGCCAGGTGGATATGCAGAAAGCAGAAACCCTGGCCAGGGAAGCCCTGTCTCTCCGAAGAAAATTCTGGACAGAATCCGAAGAACTGGGCAACCAGGTACTATCCCTCCAACAATCGTCACGCGAAATGTTGCGCAATACGGAGATACTGAAAGAGAACATGGAGAAATGGGAGAAAGAATTGAGGACCCTGAAAGCAAGAGTGAAAGTAAGCAAGGCGACCGAACAGGTGAATAAACAGTTGGCACAACTGGATACAAACGGTACCATTGCCATGCTGCAACGCATGAAGCATAAAGTAGAGGACCAGGAAGCATTGGCGAAAGCATATGGAGAAATTGCAGGAGCCAAAAGCAACTTAAAAGATGAATTAAACGACTTGGTAAAAGATGATTCCCTTTCCATTGAAAAAGACCTGCTGGCGATCAAGGAAAAACTAGGAATAAACCAAAACCCTGCTTAATCTATGGCTGATTTTTTTGAGCTGCTGTTTCATCCTCTGAGTAATGCGATTATGACGGTCTTAACCGGTATCACCGCTATTTACTGGCTCTTTACATTTATTGCCGGTGATTTCTTTGGAGACGGCGGACCTGAAACGGATCTTGACGTGCAGGGAGCAGATGTGGATACCGATACGGAAACAGACCTGGGTGATGGAACGGGGGATAAATCATTCGTCGACAAAGCCCTCGAATATATCAATATCGGGAAAGTGCCTTTCATGGTCGTGTATTCTACCTTTAAATTCATCGCATGGATCATTACGCTGGTATCATCGGTAACACTGGGACTGGCAGCCTGGGGCTGGAAATCTGTTTTTATTCTGGTTCCGGTTTTAGTTCTGGCCTATTTCATTACACGCTACGCAACGAAACCGCTGGTAAAAATTTATGCAGCAATGGGCTATAATGGCGAAGAAGCAGTGGATCTGATTGGAAGAAATGCCATCATGCGTTCCTCGATTGCAGGCGAAACCATCGGCGCAGCCGAACTTAAAATACAGTCCGACATTTTACGCATTAATGTCAAAAGCAAAACCGGAGAACCCCTTGCCTATGATGCGCAGGTGATGATTGCCGATGAATCAGCGGACAAAAAATATTACCTCGTGATTCCGGAAATTAATCTGTCCAATATTGTATAAACTGGATTCTGCTAGTATATTACCAACCAAACACATAACCTGTAAACCTTAAATTACTATGGGAGCATTAGGCGGCATTAGTTTACTGCTGATCGGCGGTATTGTATTTTTGATTTTCATTGTCTTATTTGCATTTGCAACATTCTACAAAAAAATCCCGCAGGGAAAAGCCATAGTGCGGACCGGTGTCGGAGGTGGAAAAGTTGCGTTTAATAAAGGCATGTACGTGATTCCCATTCTGCATAAAATGGAGATCATGGATATTTCCGTTAAAAAACTACAGATAGACCGGATGGAGCACGATGGTCTGATTTGTAAGGATAATATCCGGGCTGATATAAAAGTAGCCTTCTTTGTACGTGTAAACAAAAATGTGGATGATGTACTCAATGTAGCCCAGATCATTGGTACAGAAAGAGCGAGCGATGTGGATACACTCCGCAACTTGTTCGAAGCGAAATTTTCAGAAGCACTCAAAACAGTGGGGAAAAAATTCGACTTTATAGAATTATATGAAGCCCGTCGTGAATTCAGAACGGAAATCCTGAATATTATCGGTACCGATCTGAATGGATATATCCTGGACGACTGCGCTATTGATTACCTGGAACAAACAGAAATCACCTTTTTGAGTGCTCAGAATATCCTCGACTCCCAGGGTATTAAAAAAATCACAGAATTAACCGCAGAACAGAACATCAAAGCAAACCTGATTAAGCGGGAAGAAGAAAAAGTAATCAAAAAGCAGAATGTTGAAGCAAGGGAAGCCATCCTTGAACTGGAGCGCCAGATGGCCGAGAAGGAAGAAAAACAGCGAAGAGAAATTGACAATATCAAATCCCGGGAAAACGCGGAGATAATGAAAGTGCGGGAAGAAGAAAGGCTCAAAGCGGAATCGGTGAAAATTAAAACAGAAGAGTCGCTGGCCATACAGGAACAAAACAAACTTCGTCAGATAATCATAGCTGAGAAAAACAAGTTGAGAACCGATGCTGTTGAAACCGAACGCGTGGAAAAAGATCGTGCACTTGAAGCTACGGAAAGAGAAAAGATTGTAACGCTGGCTCAAATCGAAAAAGAAAAAACGGTAGAAATAGAACGCAAGAATATCCAGGATGTGATCAAAGAGCGGGTTCGTCTGGAGAAAGGGGTTGTGGAAGAACAGCAGGGCATTAAGGATCTGGAAGCATTTCGTGAAGTGGACCGTGCCAAGACGGTAGGAATTACGGAAGCCAGCCGGGAAGCAGAAGAAAAACTCATCTTCACTGTGAAAGCAGCTGAAGCGGATAAAAAAGCTGCAGAAGAAAAAGCAAAGCAATTAATCATTGATGCGGAAGCTAAAAAAGAAGCGGCCGTTAAACAGGCGGAAGCACGCAAGATACTGGCAGATGCACAGGCCAGAGAAGAAGCTACGCTTGGTTTATCCGAAGCGGAAGTGATGATTGCAAAAGCAGAAGCAGCGGAACGCCAGGGTACAGTGGATGCAACAATCATTGAAAAAATTGCCGACGCCAAACGCAAAGAAGGGTTAACACAGGCAGAAGTAACCAGGGAGAAAGCGCTGGCAGAAGCAGCCGGAATACAGGAGAAAGCAGAAGCCATGAAGAAACTGGATGCAGTGGGCAAGGATCACGAAGAATTCAAATTGCTTCTTCAGAAAGAAAAAGACATTGCATTGGCGCAGATTCATATCCAGAAAGATATTGCAGATGCCCAGGCAGATGTATTGGCGGAAGCACTCAGAAATGCGAAAATCGATATTGTTGGAGGAGAAACCATGTTCTTCCAGAATATAGTTAACCAGATTTCCAATGCCAAAGGATTTGACCGGCTGATCAACGAAAGCGAAAATGCAACAGACATCAAAAAAGCGCTGATTGGAGATGGCAGCAACAGCGGTGACCTGCTGGCCCGCATCCGGGAGTTTGCCGACAAGTACAATATCTCCACAAACGATATCAAGAACCTGACGATCTCCAGCCTGATTCTGAAAATGCAACAGCAGAGTTCAGATGCAGACCGGCCCATGTTATTAAACCTGGCGAATCTGGCCAGTGGACTTGGTATTTCTAACAAAAAGCTTTAACTGATCGTGAATGAAACCCGACAGGATGTGCTGGACGCGGGCACATACGAAATCATACGGAACAGGTTGCAGGAACAGCGGCTCGAGTTATCCGGCAGACTGGCACAGCTAAACAAGGCAAGAAAGGAAATATTTAATTCCTCCGGATTTCAGCTGATCGCCAACCAGCGAATCAGTACCGGGAACAATGGTGTTGCCAGAGGCATCACGGCAATTGGCAACACCACTATTTTCGCCTATAATGTCCACTTTGGTTTAAAGGAGGATATTAAGCTGTCGGATGTTTTCAGTATTTACCAATTTACTGGAGATCATTTTGAGCCACAACCGCTGAGCATACTGGAAGACCCTTCCTTTATTACGGACTATACCAATCTGTATAAATACTACCGGGATTCCATATTTGCCGGTTTCCACCGAAAGGAAAACTTTCTCTACATGGTCTTTCAGACAAGTAAAAATCCGGATGACCGGAAAGCATTCAAATGGCTGATCCGAAATGAGCAGTTACTATACCAGGACGACCGAAGCATTCATGAAGTCCGCCAGGCTGCACAACACGATTTCCAATGGATTCAGTCTGACCTCAGCAACCGGCGACTGGGTATTCACCCACATATCTCCATACTGGACAAAGTATTTATTGAAGCGTTAAACGGAGATATTACATTCAAAATTGAAAACAATACGGATACCGGGAAAGGTATCTTTTCAGATCCGGTTCAGAACCGCGATCAGCAACTGGATGATGCATTGTACTACTATGCAGATCTGGGTAACCTGATTGCTATCAAAATCAAACCTTACCAGGAAGCGTTCAGAGCGTATATTTTTAATGTTCGGACAAAAGAAGTCGTTTCCATACCCAGCCTGGTAGAAGCAGGTATTGTATTACCGGAGCAACAGGGCATCATCTTTTCAACCGGATATTACCTTCAAAGTGGCGAATACAAACTATTTGAAAATGGCATAACGGATCTTGAATTCATTCAAAGTACCGCATCACCCAACGGGGAAGATTTCCTCTATTGCTTTTACCAGCGCAGCGCCAATATATATGTATTGATGTCTTACAACATCATTGCAAGACAGGTGGAAACACCCATTATTTGTAACGGTTATACCATTTTCAACGATGGAAAACTTGTTTATTTCAGATCGGAAAACGAAGCCATCCGCCATCACCAGGTACAAATCTGGGAGACCCCTTATACCAGTTCACTCCGGGAAAATCTGGCCCTGGCCAACAATTACCTTTACAAAATTGGCAATAAAGACATTGTTGCCGCCATGAGTGAATGCCAGGAGGTATTGCAGCTTATTCAGAAAGAAGACAGTTATGAAGGGCTGTATGAAGATATCCTCAAAAAATCTTCAGATATCCTGGATACCTATTTCTGGATCAAAGATGCATCAGCAGAAAAGCTGGCCGAACCACTTGGGCAAATCCAGCAAATTGCCAATACCGCCATAGATGAATTCGCCAAGGTACAGGCACAACGAAAACATGCGCAGGAACTGCTGCAGACCATGCGTAAAAAAGTGGATCAGCAGGTAATTGATATTAAAAATGCGTCCATTCAATCACTTGATCAATTAGTCAGTTTACTGGCAACTACCCGTGGAATGCTGGGAGCAGTGATCGATCTGCTGAATGTGAAGT
>CAZJNY010000231.1:0-5786 GCA_964547405.1 uncultured Flavihumibacter sp.
CTACCTCCACATGATCGAACTTAAAACCTCCGTGCTCCTGGCTGCCAGTCTCAAGCTCGGCGCCTTACTCGGTGGAGCAGGAGAGGGCAATCTTCATCATATCTATGAATTTGGCAGAAACCTGGGCATTGCTTTCCAGGTACAGGATGATTATCTCGATTGTTTCGGTGATCCTGCCAAATTTGGAAAACAGGTTGGAGGGGATATCCTCTCCAATAAAAAGACCTTCCTCTTGATACGGGCGCTGGAAACAGCCCAGGGCCAGGACCAGCAGAGTTTGCAGGCGCTCCTGCAATCCAACCCGCCTGATAAAGTGCAACAAGTCCTGCGTATCTATAAAAATTCCGGGGTCGACCAATGGGCGATGCAACTCAAAAATCAGTTCATGGAGAAGGCGCTGCAGCACCTGGATGACATCGCCGTACTCAGCAAACGCAAGGAGCCCCTCCGCCAACTGGCGTATTTCCTGGTGCAACGCGATTACTGATCAACAGGAAATCCCTATATTGGCGCTTTAAAACCTAACGCTGCATGTCGAATTCTTTTTTCCGGAAAAAGTCGATTGAGAAAATTATTGCGGATCACGAACAGGGACTGGCCGATGACCACGGTCAGGGTGGCATGCGAAAAGTGCTGGGTGTACGGGATCTGACCCTGATGGGTATCGCGGCTGTAATTGGGGCCGGAATCTTTTCCACCATTGGCGCGGCAGCTTATAATGGAGGTCCGGGTGTGATCTTTTTGTTTATCATAACTGCCATCACCTGCGGCTTCACTGCCCTCTGTTATGCAGAATTTGCATCCCGGGTGCCTGTATCCGGAAGTGCCTATACCTACTCTTATGTGACTTTTGGTGAGCTCATCGCCTGGATCCTGGGCTGGGCCCTGATCCTGGAATACAGTATCGGAAATATCGTTGTGGCCATCAGCTGGAGCTCCTATTTCAAAAATATCCTGGCCAATGTATTCGGTGTAAACCTGCCTGATTATCTCACAATAGGCTACCAGACTGCCAAGCATGCCTATCAAACCGCCCTGGCAGAAGGCCAACCAGTACAGGACATGATCTATGCTACCGCGCCTAAAATTGCCGGGATTCCGTTCATAATAAACCTGCCCGCCTTTATTATTGTGGTACTGGTAACAATGCTGGCCTATATCGGAATCAGGGAAAGTAAGAATACGGCCAATTTTATGGTGGGATTGAAAATTGCTGTTCTGCTTCTGATTGCAGCTATAGGTATCTGGATCATTTTTACCGATGACCTAACTGGAAACTGGACGCCCTTCCTTCCCAATGGCATGCCGGGTGTACTGAAAGGAGTATCTGCCGTATTTTTTGCCTATATCGGATTTGATGCCATCTCCACCACCGCTGAAGAATGCCGGAACCCCCAGCGCGATATGCCCCGTGGTATGATTTATTCCCTGATCATCTGTACCGTGATTTATGTAATCACGACCCTGGTGATCACCGGCCTTGTAAACTATGAGAATTTCAAGGGTGTAACGGATCCTCTGGCATTCGTATTCGACAGTATCAACATGCAGAAGCTGGGTACCTTTATCTCCATCTCCGCAGTGGTAGCGGCCACCAGTGTAATGCTGGTTTTCCAGATCGGGCAGCCCCGGATCTGGATGAGTATGAGCAGGGATGGATTGATGCCAAAATCCTTTGGTAAAATTCATAAAAAATACCAGACACCCTGGTTCGCGACCATCATTACAGGATTGGTGGTAGGTATACCTGTTCTCTTTGTGGATGATCTGCTGATGACGGATCTTACCTCCATCGGTACCTTGTTCGCCTTTGTGCTGGTATGTGGTGGCGTGCTGATTCTGCCACGTATGGCGAATAAACCCGGTCGCTTCAACCTGCCTTATATCAATGCGAAATTTATTATTCCGGCAATTGTACTGCTGTTTACGGTTCTGTTCTGGGAGCGGATACAGCTTGCCGTTAGTAATATCAATGATGAAGGCTACCAGGAAGTATTGTTTTTAGTATTTATGGTAGTTGCCTGGCTAATCGCCGTATTTTCTTTTATCCGCAACTATTCCCTGATCCCGGTATTGGGCATGCTTTGCTGTTTGTATCTCATGATCGAGATCCCAGCCAAGAGCTGGCTGGTATTTTTCGGTTGGATGGCAGCCGGACTATTGATCTACTTTATCTACGGGTATCGCAAGAGCAAGCTGGCCGGAAGTTGATTATCTTTGCGCCATGAAATTTGAAGTGGGCGATAAAGTAGTAGTGCGACTTACCAATGAAGACGCAGAAGTAGTGGAAGTCATCAATGAACGGATGGTGATGGTGGATGTGCGGGGAGTGAAATTTCCTGCCTATACCGATCAGCTCGATTACCCGTATTTTAAACAGTTTTCCAAGCAAAAGCTGGTGCCGGAAAAAAAGCCGGTTCCCAAAACTTATATTGATCAGGTTCCAACGGAAAAGATCAAACAATTGCCTAAGCGTGATCCCAATGGAGTTTGGATTACGTTTATCCCGGTTTTTGAGCAGGATGATTTTGGAGATGAAGTAGTGAGCCTGTTGAAAGTGCATCTCCATAACCAGAACGATGAGGGTTATTCCTTTACCTACAAACTGAATTATTTCGGGGAGCCTGATTTCGAGTTGAAGAACCAGGTATTGAGTCACCAGGATTTTTATCTCCACGATATTCCATTCGCCAATCTCAATGATTCACCCTCTTATCATTTTGAATTCCAATTGCTGACACCGGTTAAAAACAAAGCGCCATTTTATGAGGCTTCGTTGAAACTGAAGCCGAAGCAATTGTTTCAACGCATCCAGCAATTGCAGGAGAAGGGGGAACCCACTTTTTCGTACCAGTTGTTCAAAACCTATCCGGATAAGGTAGAGGAAGAAAAGATGGAATTAGGCAAACTGGCGGCTGCCGGTTATAAAATATATGAAGCTGCGAAGGCCCGACAACATTTGCCACCGGCCCGTACGGTAGTGGATCTGCATATTGAAAAGCTGACCGATAACTGGAAGAACATGAGCAATGCAGAGATCCTTCAATTCCAGGTAGATGAATTTGAAAAATATTACGAGCTGGCGCTGGCACATTACCAGCCCATGTTAACGGTGATTCATGGCCTTGGTTCAGGCAGGCTGCGCGATGAGATTCATTCGCTGCTAAGACTTCGCAAACCGGTGAAGTATTTCGTGAATCAGTATCATCCAAATTACGGATACGGAGCAACGGAAATCCACTTTCAATATTAGGAAGTTAATGAGGTGAATGGATTATCGTTTATAATGGGCGATAAGTACACCGGTTGATGTGGTTATCTGGTTGTCAAGAGTGAATGAAGTAAGCTGGCATCCGGTACCAAAGAGCCGTTTACCGGTTCCTAAAATGACCGGATGAATTTTTAGCCGGAATTCATCCACCAGGTTTTGTTCCAGTAATAATTGCACCAACTGGCTGCTGCCCCAGATATGAATGGCTGGTCCGGCTGATTCTTTTAGTTGGATAAGTTCAGGCACGGTTTTGATGAAGCTTGTATGCTTCCATTCAGAATTGTTTCTGGTATTGGAATAGACATATTTTTTACCGGTGTTAATACCCGGCCAGAAATCCGAATGATGGGGCCAGTAGTTTTCCCAGATCTCAAAAGTTGTTCTTCCCAGCAGGTAGTCGGCAGGTTCATTCAGTTCCTGCCGCACTATTTCGCTGTAAATAGTATCTCCTGAAGTCATGGCCCAGCCACCGTGCATAAATCCATTGGAAGGATCTTCTGCTGGTCCGCCGGGGGCCTGCATTACTCCATCCAGACTAAGCATACAGAAAGAAATCAATTTTCTCATGTGCTATATGTTTATGCTATTCCATCATAAGCGTTCTTCAATGCAGCGATATCAAATTTCTTCATAGTGAGAAAGGCGGCTGTTACCCGTTGAACCCTTGATTTATCCGGGTCAGACATATACTGCGCGAGGATGGAAGGTACAATCTGCCAGGATAGTCCATACTTGTCTTTTAACCAGCCACAAGCCTGTTCTTCTCCACTAGGGCTAAGGTTATTCCAATAGTGATCAATTTCTTCCTGGGTATCGCAGTTGATCACCAAAGAAATAGATTCATTGAATTTGAACCTCGGTCCGCCATTGAGGGCCATAAACTTCATATCATTCAGGGTGAATTCAACTACCATTGCGGTGCCTTCCGGCTTTTTGTGGAATTCAAACCCTTCTTTGCCATACCGGCTTATTTTACCAAGCGTACCATTCTTAAAAATGGAAAGATAATGGTTGGCGGCCTGCTCTGCCTGGTCATCAAACCAGAGACAGATGGACATGCTTTGTTTGTTCATAGCTGCTTATTTTGACTGTATGCAATAGGAGGTGATTGATTGTAGTTGTCCCTGCTCAGTAAACAGATAGATATCACACCCATGTACAAATGAAATACGTTGACCATTGCGAATAAATTCAGCGGTACCTGTCACTGCAATTTTATTTTTCTCTTCAATAACATGCAACACTTCAAAATGGGTAGTAACGGATTTGAAATAGGCTGCAACCTCATTACAGTGTTTAATGATAGCCTGTTTGTTTTCAAAGGAGTTTTCTCCCAGTACCTCCCAGCGGGCATTATCTGAGAGATAATCATAGATTTGATCAAATGCACCCATGGAAAATGCGGTTGCGATAGCTGATTTAGTCATGGTGTTGCTTTAAAGGTTAAGCCTTCCTTTTTTAGCGCTTCTTTCAATTTAGGTAGGGAAGAGGGGCCCATGCCGTGCAGTTGGAGTATTTCTTTTTCTGTATATCGTACCAGTTCCGTAACTGAATTAATGTTGGCATTTTCCAGAGCTCTTCTTGCCGGGGCACTAAGCTTTGACAAAAAATTGTTCTGTGGTTTTCTTTCCTTTTCACAAATTGGACAGGTCGGACAATCACTGCTTTTATAGAACTCATGCCCTTGCGGGCAGATTTTAAGTTGGGGGTTTGCCATTGTGAATTTATTTTAAACTGGTTTACTATTGATTTATTTCTTCATGGCCTCCACTGCTTATTCATTATCAAATTTGATGTAATTGACCCATTCTCAACAACCTGAAATACGACATTTTGATGGGTTGATCGCGACAGAAGATCCAACTATTTTTGAGTAAATTTCAGTTCATGAAACATGTATCCATCCTGATTCCCAAGGGAGATCACAGTGTCGTCAATATTATGGGCAGCTTGCAGATGCTGGCAGCGGCCAGTGAACAATACAGGCAGCAACATGGTGCGCCGCTTTTTGATATCGATCTGGTTGGTATTGTACCTGCTCCTGCTGGCAGTCCCGGTTCAGCTATGGTACTGCCTACCAAAATGTGGCAGGATATTGAACATACGGATTTAATCATTATTCCGGCAGTACATCAGGATCCGCATACTGTAATCAATCAAAATCAGGAATTGATTTATTTCCTCGAAGAGCAGTATAAAAAAGGGGCGGTAGTGGCATCACTTTGTATTGGCGCTTATCTGCTGGCAGCAACTGGTTTGTTAAATGGTAAAGCCTGTTCCATTCACTGGCAGCATGCGCATTACCTGAAAACACTCTTTCCAAAGGTTCAGGTGCAGGCCGAGCGTATCGTTACCGACCAGCAGGGTATTGTAACCAGTGGTGGGGCATATGCATTTACTAATCTGATTCTTCACCTCGTAGAAAAATTCGGGGATCGGGAGCTGGCAGTCAGGCTTTCAAAACTCTTCATGATTGATCTTGACAAAAGAAAACAGTCGGTTTATTTTATGTTCA
>CAZJNY010000232.1:0-5763 GCA_964547405.1 uncultured Flavihumibacter sp.
GGTACACAAGGAGCATTGGCATTTGCGTACGTGCTTCCACTTGTCCAGGCATCTATATTTGCCAGCAAATCAGCATGTTCCTGGCTGAAAGAGCTGCTATAACGGGCAGCCGGCACCACATACTCTACAAACCCACCAATAAAATCACCCGTACAGTTTGTCCGCTGAACCATATGATATACCGGGCTATTATAAAACACCGCAGGACATTTTTCCATCTTCTGTTTGTCATTGTACTCATACATCTTTACAATATGCCCCTGATCATCTTTTACCATCCGCAGCCTCCCCTTTGAATCGTATTCGAAATAGGTCACTCTATTGTTTTGGTCGCACTCTGAAGTTTTTCCCAATAGAGGATCATAGGAGTTGGTCACCATTCTACCTTTGGCAGGATATAATCTTACCTCATCGATATTAGCGGATCCGGTTATGGTAATTTTTCCACCGTTCGGTTGCACATCATATTCATAGTATGTAAATCCTCTGCGAGTAGGACCCGTTTTAACAGGCGTTGCACCAGAAGAAATACCCGTAATTGTAACTGCACTGGTGCTTGCCCATAAGCTTAATTTCATTGGATGCTGTGTTGGAAAGCTGCTTCCGGATGTTGAGATAGACCCACCGGATAATGCAAAATACTTCCCACCTGTAATCGAAGTTCCACTCGTAGCGGCCTTGCTCAAATCCCATCCGCCTGTACCAGAACCAGTTTCGAAACTGGAATAGGCAAATCTTTCAGTCGTAAATAGTTGGGAATTGATATTGATACCGGTAGCCACCACAAACTGTTTGTCATAATCATATAATTGGGATACATACCTATTCCCTTCATCTCTTGAGCCAATCAAAATCCCATCTGCATCATAATTGAACTCCTGAACGGTTACAAAAGGAACGGTTGATAAATTACTCATGGGGACATTGGTTCTCTTTACCCGGATGCTCTCAGTTTTTACGAGTCCACTTGCAACAGTAATAAACAATGGCTCTTCCAGACTTACAATTTGATAACCGTTCAGTATATAATCATATGGATCATTTTCGGGCAAATCAGCTCTGCGAACAAATTTCTCAACCAGGGTTGGCGTAATGATGATACCCGCATTATACAACCTGGCTGCTGCTAACCCATGAGGAGTTGTGTTATTATTATCGGGGTAACCAATATAGGTAGTCTTTGTAATAACAGACGGCCTTCCGGTTGATATTTCTTCAACAAATGTGGGCAGGAAATTAATATTACTGAATTCATACCTTGTCTTTTTCTTTAAAATCTTGGTTGCATCCGAGTTATCATAAACACGCTCAACAGTAGAGTCAATAAATGTTCTTCCGGTATATAACTGGTACACTTCTACACTAAGTCCATCAATATCAGTAGTAGTATAATCACCAGTACCTGAAGCAGCAATAAAACCAGCAGAAGACCAGTGGTCAAATCGCTCAGCCTTACTTTTTGTTGTTATAACACTACAATTGAACAAGCCTGTGTTAGACTGCATTGGATAACAAGTCATCGTGGAGGTTGATCTGGCCTCACTCATGCAGCTAAACGGAAGATGATAGAAATTCTCCTTTTCACTTACTTTTCTGCCGGATTGATGTAATACTGTCACCTTCTTAGGTAAACCATATGCCCAGGGTGCAAATCGTTGTCTTCGGTTAAACAATGGATTGGAAGGAAACCAAATTGGATAATCATTGTCACTGGTAAACTCATGCACCGTTTTACCATTACTCCCATTGTTTTCAATCACTTCTACCCTCCTGAATAGCATTGGTAAAGGATTGACCCCTCTTAAATTGTTATTGTATTTAACGGTATTCGTATAATCACGCCAATCATCCTGGACAGTACAGCTCCAGACAAAATCAAAAATCATGTAAATTACCTGAACCACCGCCGACACAATGGCAATAACAGGAGCGCCAGCAGATGCCAACATTAAGCCGGTCTGAATTGTCGTATAAATTGAATATATATTACTAACTAAATTAATTGCCTTACCAGCATCAGAGCTCATGAATTTTTGATACCCGCTGATATGGCTCGCATATTCAATTTGTGTTATACCAGGATACTTATATACATAATTACAGGCAATCGGGAACCTCCATTTCCTCACAAAAGGCTTATATGCAACGGTTGAAGCAAAACTATTTACTGGTCGCTCCACACCCCACATGGAAGAAAAACCTGACTCTGCTTTGTAATCATACCTGGTTGAGATGCCCCCTGAAGCGCAATTATTACTATACCCTCCATCATACACAATTGTTTTGGAAACGTTCACACCACCTACTTCCGTTTCAGCAGTGGCCTCATTATAATAAGTGGCCCTATTCTGGGAGTATTCATACACCATCGAACCTCCTGTTGGGTAATGAATGCCTTTTAACAGGCCATTTCGCGCATAATTGGTTTTTATGGCGGTTGGATTAAATTCATGGAAGGTTATTCGCTTTACCAAATCATAATTAATGGCAGGATAGCCCCCATTGGCCGTATACCAGGCAGCCGATACCATTCTGCCAAGAATGAGACTATTTTGTTTTTGTGTTGCCGATGGAAGTTGGGAATCATTTCCCACAATAGACCGGAACCCATTATAATACCCCCAAACATCTTTGGCAATATGAAAAGGCGGTGGAATAATATCAGCCGTATTGGATCCGCCCATATAATAATCAAATTGAATAGGCCGTTCCGAGTCGGCTAAATCCGCCGTCAATTTTGTGATACCCAATAAGTACAACCTGCTGGAAAACTTTTCTATATCAGTACTTGGAATACCAAAACGGGTTAACATGGCATAGCTCTGCTGAAGCGTATGCTTTTGAATAAATCTGTTGTTATACTGAACACTTATGGAATTAAGTGCAAAAGATCCTGGAAGATCATGACGCTGTTGTGGATTATAGGCAAATGTAAAGGTGTAGTTGTTTGGACAAACTACACTTGTTAATGCAGGTACCCGCACGATACTTCTTCTTGCAATTAGTTTTGCATGATTCTTACTTGCCGCAATAAACTGGGCCTCTACCCCCATCCACATATCCATACTTCTATACGTATAGTTCAATGAAATGGTACGACCTGTAACCAACTTATCCGAAATAGATGTCAGATGCCATTCCGTAACGATGTAGGGATTAACACTGGCATTATCAGCCACCTGTGCTTCATAATAAACAAAATGCTTGTTTATCTTTTTGGGAGCCTGTATAGCTTTATCGAAGGAACGATCTGTTGGAATTGTCTTCAGAATTCTGGAATAGGCTTTCTTTTCAAATGTGTACTCAATAGCATTTTCATCCGTAAGAATAAACTTCGTAATAATGGTGCGAGCCTTCTGAGTTCCTAAACCAGTAGCAGCATCCAGGTATTGAAAACTTCCCCCGGAAGTTTCAAACCGGATCTTCATCAGACTATTCCCAATAAATTCACCATCATTGGTACCCTTACGCAAAACGAATGTTGCATTGACACCATTTAAGGTGAGATTGAAGTAGTCCAGCTCCCGATCCGCCACAAATTTGTTATGTGGCTTGTAGAACTTGTTCTGGGAATTATAAACCGGATACTTGTTATAATTGACCGGAACCCCATTCTGTGCGTTTTCCGTGGTATATAGATAACCTGCCGGATATTTTGTCGTATTATTTACATCACCGGTCAGTTCCACCTGGTCATCCGGCTCGCCGATTTGTTGCCGGACAATCCTGCCGCCGGCAATCATGCCCCATCCCTGACCTACATCGGTTGCTACTTCATCTACCCGCAATCCATAACCGCTGTTATAACCAAAGGATACGGGAAAGGAGAGCCTGCTCTTATTATCCTGAAAAGTGTAAATAGGATAATCAAAAACAGCGGACCCGGTTTGTAAACTTACCTGTCCGAAGGAGAGCAAACTAAGTACCAATACACTAATTGAAACAAAAAAGGACCTGAGAAACATAGTTTGTTTTTTAAAAGGTGGAATTGTATCTGAAAAGAAATGGAAGACCGCTTTGGGTTGGCTGATTCAAAAAATCATAGAGGAACTGCATTTTTATTTCCTTCTTATTGATGGATATCTTTTTGGTTATACCTATCAATCCGGATTTTTGCCAGGCCAGATGTCGCCAATCCTGTAAGTATCGAATTCGTTCCCAATAATTCATTTCATAGCCCGCTGTAATCCAGATATTGGCCATCAATTTGGCGCGGGATGAAGAAATTCTCCAATCGAAAAAAGAGCGTACCGACATCCCTTCATGAGTAAGCGAAATTTTCTGCCAGGTGCCTAATCCAAATTTGTAAGAAGCACCAATGCCAGCCACCGCTTTCGGCAATAGCTTATATCCGATGCTCAAACCAAGATCATTGGTTACCGGAAAGGATTGTACCCGCTGACCGGTTTGCATATTCCAGGTGAACTCCAGTCTTTTTTTAAATCCTTTAGATTTGAGCGCAGCTTTCTCCAGTTGATTGGGTGACAATTCAGGATTCCCAACCGTACCACCATTGATAAGCTTTTGCTTAGCCTTATCAACCGATTCAGTGAGCTGCGAAAAAGGATTGTTGGCACTGGAAGAAGGCCCTTCGTCTATAGCGGTTGCCCTCATTTCTTCCATGATCTGCTGCCCGGATTGGGCCTGATTTCCCATTCTCGACTGTATGTACTCACTTAGTGTTGAATTGGTCTGCAACCCGGGAAGTGCAGCAGATGGCGATGAAGTACTATTTGAAGGGATACCAAAAAGACTGGCTAGCTCACTGTTTTTCTGGATAAAATCCTGAAAAGCTGGAAGCCTGGTTAAGATCCGCAATGCCTCCTGCTCGATCTTGGCCGGGTCGTTAATAGCATCCTTCCAATATTGCCATTTCGCCTTATAGGCTAATATATCCGTTTGCATCCGCACAAAGGCTTTTGGCAAGCGATTGGAAAGCGAACTGCTTGATTGTAAGAGTTCCAGCCACTGGATTTGGCGTTGGTTTAACTGATCCTGGTACTCCCCGATAATGCCCAATCTATTTTTAACCGCCAGTACTTTATCCAGCTGTTCATTAATGGGAAGATCTTTGGATTTCAGAAAACCAAGCATGGATTGCAGACTATCGATCCTTTGCAGATAAGGACCCTGCTTAAGTTTAGCCAGCAAAGAATCAGAAGCTGATAACCTGGAAAGAACTGACTGATCAAGCGGATGCTGCACCAAAGCTGTGGCCTGCAATTGAAGACTATCTTTTTTACTGACATATTTAGCCAGTTTCCTTTCATATCGCTTCAACCTTTTTTCCAATTTTCCAGAAACCTCAAGCATTTCCTCTGAAACCTGGGTAGCCTGCTCGCTTGCTTTCAGTCGAATACGGTCAGCCTTTTTGACAACAGCATCCACATCAACTGGTTCCTGGCCAGATACCTGGGCACAAAAGAGTAGTAATGCGCACATGAAACATGCCGCTTTGGTTATGCGTAGCACCGTAATAAATTTGATGAATGAAAATTGGTTGGAGGATGGAAGGATTTCAAAACGAATCTAGAGAACAAAACGATTACTGTCAACCCGTGAAAACACGGTATTTATTTCTAAAGAAATTAGTAATTGGGAAACTATTTACAGAACGATTTGATTTTCAACACCAAACTATTACAGAGTGTAAAAAGTATGTTAACGCGAGATTCCAAATAATACACCAACAGGCGTTTGCCCGGTACAAACAGGTGAAATATTAAAATTTAGATTAATGGAACTGCAGTAGGTAGTTTCAAC
>CAZJNY010000233.1:0-3401 GCA_964547405.1 uncultured Flavihumibacter sp.
TGCAATGCGCTGGTTCGCATATTCAATGCCAGAAGATTTTCAGCATCCAGTTCCAATGCCTGATCCGCAGCATCCAGCGATTCCTGAAATTTCTTCTGCTGCAGCAATATCAGTGCTTTCAGTGCATGGTAATCGGCATCTTCCGGATCAAGCTGGATGGCCTCCTCAATAAAATCAATCGCTTCCTTGAACCGGTTTTCCTGAATCAGAATTCTTGCTTTCAGGTGATGAAGCGCTGGATTATTAGGTGTAATCCCCAGACTCTGATCAATAAAATGATGGGCAGTAAGATAGTCGTCTGCCTGCAGTTTTACTTCAGCCAGAAAGGAAAGAACAACAGCATCGTCCGGATCATTTTTGAGCAGGTCCTGCAGAATCCCTTCTGCATCCTCATACCGCTCCTGTTGTAATAATAATTCAACGCGCTGGAATGCTTGATCCGACATATTATTTTTTGATTTTCATGTAAGAAAGAATATCGTCATAGAGTCCGCCTTCATTGGCGAAAAGCGCAAAGTTTTTTGCTTTGGAGAACCACTCCTGTGTACTGGCCCGATGCTTTTTGGCAGCATTCAGCAAGTCCTTTGTGCTGATCGGTTCGGGCACACCGGTAGTAAACGCCGTATCCAGTTTTTCTTCAATAGCCAGATCAATAATGGCTTCAATATCTGCACCGGAATAGTGTTCCAGTTTTTTGGCGATGGCATCATAATCGATGGAAGCGATCGGTTTGTTGGCCAGCTTCAAACGAAGAATGGAAGCACGCGCAGCTTCATCCGGAGGTGGAATGAAAATGATGCGGTCGAATCTGCCAGGCCGACGAAAAGCAGTATCCAAATGCCAGGGGGTATTGGTTGCGCCGATGATGAGAATGCCTTCATTGCTGTAATCAACCCCATCCAGTTCCAGGAGAAACTGGTTGATCAAATGCCGTCCGGCAGACTGTTTCATATCAGACCGACTTGCACCAAGCGCATCGATCTCATCAATAAACAATACACAGGGAGTATTTTGTCGCGCGATTTCAAACACCTGGTGCAGGTTTTTTTCACTGTTCCCGATCCACATGTCGAGGATATCATTCAACCCCACACTGATGAATTGCGCGTTTACCTGTCCGGCTGTAGCACGGGCAATAAATGTTTTGCCACAACCCGGCGGACCGTACAGCAATATGCCCCCTCCTATTTTTTTACCGTAGGCTTTATAAAGCTCCGGATGCAGTAAGGGCTTGATGATCTTGAGTTCGATTTCCTTTTTAACGGCATCCATACCACCTACATCCTGAAAACCAACCGTGGGTCGCTGGATGCTATGTCCGGCAGACGGAAGGTCTTCCTCTTCCAGCAGTCCACCAGGAATTCGAAGCGCATTGTCCAGTTCTTCGTCCTGGAAATTGGGCTCCAGCTGCAATAGCTGTTCATAGGCCTGCATGGCATCGGCAATGCGTTTTTCCCGCAACAAGGCGCGACTATGCAGCAGCAGATATTCGAGATTAGAGGATTCACTCAGCAATTGTTCGAGAATCACATTACACTTCGAATAGGCGCCCTGTGCAAAAAAGATACGGGCCAAACCAAATTTGGGTTTATCCTCTTTGGTAAGACGTAATAATTCGGTGTATTCCTTTTCCGCTTCTTCCAGGCGGTTGGCCTGGTGCAGGACCTGGGCCAGGTGGAGTTTCAGGGGAACATTATCCGGCGAAAATTCCAATGCCTGGCGCAGGCTTTCAATCATTTGATCATCCATACTGGTTTGTATTCAACGCACCAATATAATACTCAAATAGCAGAATCACAATGCACCGGCATTTTTGATTTTAAGAACAATATGTTTGGCAGACAATTGATCCGGTTTGAACTTACTCAGATCGAAAACATAATTTTTGCCGGCTTTTTTCATAGGTACAGCAAGTCCGTTGCCAAGCGCAACAGCACTGGCACCAGCTGCCAGCTGCATATTACGCAGGGTAAAACTGTTTACGAAGCGGGGCAGGATAATATAAAGATCCTTTCCTTTTCGGGTGAAAAAAGCTTCCACATAGGCTTCTTCTTTTTTTGGCTCGGTCAGTTTAGCAATACTATACCCAGCCATATAGGATGCTCCCTTTTTTTCGGGCATTTTACCAGGACTCCATTGGTAGGGAGTTGTATGGGCAGTGGTACCGTAGATCGCTTCCCCGTTTACATTTAACCAGGCTCCCATATCGAGCAGACGTTGTTGTTGGATAACCGGGATGCGGCCATCGGCAGTGGGACCCACATTCAATAAAAGATTACCCCCTCTTGAAACGATATCAATGAGCATGAGGATGAGTTCATCGCTGGATTTATAATCGTTGAGGTTTTCATTGCGATTGTAACCATAGGAATGGCCGATACCCTGGTTTTCTTCCCATACCACGCTGGCATCCTTTCCACTGCCATATTCGGAAGTGGTGTAGGTGGCACCGGTATTGTGTTCCCGGGTTTCCTTACCCCAGCGATCATTCACCACCACTTCTTTGGCAACCGGAGATTCGTTGAATAACCAGGCCAGTAATTCGGGACTCTTCCACTCCGCAGAACTGATATCCCATTCGCCATCAGAAAAGATAACAGAAGGCTTATAGCGGGTTACCAGGTCTTTGAATTGGGGGAACATATGTTCATCTACGTATTTCTTTTTGTCGTAGAGCCAGATAGGATTGTACCATTCGTAAAGGGAATAATAATAGCCCATTTTCATACCCTTGTTTCTAACTGCGTTGGTGAGGTCGCCCAGGAGATCACGCTGAGGTGTACCCGAAACAGCATTCCAGGGTCTGCCCCAGGCTTTATCGGCCTGTTCATTGGGCCATAGGGTATAACCCTCGTGGTGTTTGGAAGTGAGTACGACATAACGGGCCCCGGCTTTTTTGAAAAGATCCGCCCATTGATCGGGGTTAAAAAGTTCCGCTTTGAATTGGGGTTCAAACTGCTGGTAAGCGAAGGAAGAACCAAAGTTTTTGACATGGAAGTCGTAGAAATTCTTTTGCTTGTTATGGATACGATACCAGTACCATTCTGCATAACTATCGCCGCTGTTGGGAATGATGGGTGCGTAAGAAGGTACTGCGAAGACACCCCAGTGAATGAAGATGCCGAATTTTTCCTGGTTGAACCAGGCAGGGATGCCTCTTTTGTTGAGGGATTCCCAATTAGGATCAAATTTTTGAGCTTGCGAAAGAAAACTGCTAAGTAGAACGCAGCAGAAGAGCAAAAGGCGTGGCATGTTGAATCGTTTAAATGAAACTAACAAAAAAGGATGGAAAGGGTGTTATGGAAAAGGATGAAACCTGAGCAAAAATTAACCATTGGGGCTTACTGGTACAACCATTCGGCAGTGTTTGATCGTTCATTGACCGTTCCGGCATCGCAATT
>CAZJNY010000233.1:3501-5752 GCA_964547405.1 uncultured Flavihumibacter sp.
GGTACAACCATTCGGCAGTGTTTGATCGTTCATTGACCGTTCCGGCATCGCAATTTGACCGCTTCGGTACCGCTCTACAACCGTTAGTGAACCGCTAATGAACCGCTCTGGAACCGCTCAATGATGATTTAGCAAGTTGCAATTATTTCGGGTCCCGGACGAAAACAGCAAATTCAACAACAACTATAGTTCCTTCTTTTGGAGTAAAAAAATAAAGTTCGCGAATCGACAAAAAACACTGATGAACGAACCAAAACAGGTTCTGAGCGACAAAGTCGTTTTTACAGCTTGCAAGGGTAATAAAGAATACATATATTGGAATCACTTCTGTGATTCCCGGGCAATGGGACTCAGGTGGCGAAGCATTGTAGTGGAAACAAACCGTTTCAATTGATAGTAAATTATAAAGGGATATTCTATAGTATTTGCATGATACTTTTAAGTAGCAGTATTAATGCACAGACTATTGAAATCAGCTATTCTTCCTCTGACTTATCGTCTCCTTTTAAAATCACATTTACAAAATTAAATGATCATTACGGAATAGATATTTCAACCGTGGTGAATCGCGAAAAGTTTGCAAATAATATAACAGAAAGTTTTGGGGAATTAATTCTAGGGATTTCTTCAAAAATGGTAGTCCAATTAAACCAACCCTACCAGGACTCAATTTATATCTTACCGGATGGAAAATTCAATTTTCAATTGAGTTACAAAGTTGATAATGCAGCATTTGATATAATAAGAAAAAATAAAATTGAAAACCTCACGGTAAAACACGGAGGAGCGAAAATTGAGCTCTATATCAAGAGAAAATCTCAATTAAAACTACTAGAGTTAGTAAATTCTATAAATTAAACCTTCAAAATGGACAATTCACAATTCAGACTTTGATTAGAGTTTGAAGAAGTAGAACCCGGAAATTGGGACATAGAGAATGAATTCGCCAATGTAATTGTGAATTTTCCCGATGGAAGGCATTATGGAATAAACGTCTGGGACATTTAAATTCCTGGAAACAGCCATTAAACATGATGAAAAGGAAAATATGGAATGTATTTACATGATACCTCCGGATCTGTTTGTAAAAGAATTAACCAGGGAATGTATATACCAAATAATAGTCGATTTATTGAAAAGAGGAAATCTGGAAACCATGCTTAATCCAAGTGTCCTTGTATCACCTGGGAATAGCATGAATTAAAATAGCTAAATACATACTGGTGAAAAAAATAATTATCCTCTACGTTCTTTCAGTACTATTTACCCTTTTCCCACTATCTGCAATTTGGTCCCAGCAAAATTTGGCAATTGGTTTAAATCCATTTGTTGGTATCATTATCCTTCTATTGATATTATTAATAGCAATAGGGGTTATAATTCGGACCAAAAAATTCCTGGATAAACATATCAGCTTAAAGCCAGGTGTGTTATTTATTATTGGTTTAATCAGTTTTCTTAATTTAATGCTATGGCAAAGCATAATTATTTTAGATTCCTCGCCATATAATAATATAAAAGACAATTACAATCTATTTTCATTTTTTAACCCGATACTAATTGTCATAGTTGCCTTCTCCATCTTCGCGGTAACATACCATTGGTTTGAAGCAATATTTAAAAGAAAGATAAATCAAAGTTTAGGGTATATCCATTTCTGGATAACATTTATTGGGGTCTGTTTTATTATACTGCCTTTTCAAGAATTGCAACTCATCAGACAGGCACGCCGCTATTTAGATTTTAGTAAAATGGATAACGATAATTATTTAGACGTACAAAATATATTTATGTCTACAATAACAACTATTATCATTGGAGCGCAGCTATTATTCATTTATAATATTTGCTATTCCTTATTAGGCAAGGATTCCCGAAAAATTATCATTCAGAACAGAACCCTGACAAAGCAAGAGTAATTCAGTACACTAATTTTTAATTTACGCACCAATGAGAATACTATTATTGATTTTTATCTATATAGCCTTTACCCAGTCAACCTTTGCACAGAAAATTTCCTATGATATCCCTGAGGGGTATCAAAAAGTAATAAGCAAACCTGATTATAAAAAAATAGTCGAAATTGTTGTTCCTACCATTGCAAAGCGATTCAGTATTGATTTTGTAAAAGACGGGGCAGTTCATCTTAAAACAGGAGAAATATTTAATCTCCATAATTTGATTAGAAAATGCGTAGCAGTACAAGACAAGTCCTTGTGGAAAGAGGTTATCCAGGAGCATTTTAATAACA
>CAZJNY010000234.1:0-5721 GCA_964547405.1 uncultured Flavihumibacter sp.
TAGTCCACACGTTTACCGAGGAGGTTCTGACGGAAACGTCCCTGCTTACCTTTCAGTACATCAGAGAGTGATTTCAGTGCACGTCCGCCTTCTGCTTTAACGGCATTTGATTTACGGCTGTTGTCAAACAGGGAGTCGATCGCTTCCTGCAGCATCCTTTTTTCGTTCCGAAGGATTACTTCAGGTGCTTTGATCTCCAGCAAACGCTTCAGACGGTTGTTCCGGATAATTACCCGGCGATACAGATCGTTCAGGTCAGAAGAGGCGAAACGACCACCATCCAGGGGAACCAACGGACGCAGTTCCGGTGGAATTACAGGAATATATTGCATTACCATCCACTCCGGACGGTTTGTGATTCTGCTATTGGCATCACGGAAGGCTTCCACTACACTCAGACGCTTCAGGGCATCTGCTTTACGTTGCTGGGAAGTTTCAGTGGCAGCGGCATTACGCAGGTCATAACTCAACTGATCAAGGTCAATCCTTTCCAGCAAATCATGCACCGCTTCAGCTCCCATTTTCGCGATGAACTTATTCGGATCTTCATCAGGCAGGTACTGGTTGTCTTTTGGAAGGGTTTCCAGCAGATCCAGGTATTCTTCTTCCGTGAGCAGATCACCCACGTTTTGTCCCTTATCCGCACGGATACCGGGCTGAATAACTACAAATCTTTCGTAATAAATGATGCTCTCCAATTTCTTGGAGCTCATACCCAGCAGGTAACCGATTTTGTTCGGCAGACTCTTGAAATACCAGATATGCACTACTGGAACTACCAGCTTGATATGCCCCATGCGCTCGCGACGAACCTTTTTCTCCGTAACCTCTACACCGCAACGGTCGCAGACAATACCCTTATAACGGATCCGCTTATACTTTCCGCAGGCACATTCGTAATCCTTCACAGGTCCGAAGATGCGCTCGCAGAACAGTCCGTCTCTTTCAGGCTTGTACGTACGATAATTGATGGTTTCAGGCTTCAACACTTCACCGTAACTTTTTTCCAGAATGGAATCGGGTGAAGCCAGTCCAATGGTGATTTTGGAGAAACTGGACCTGGGACGATTTTCTTTTTTGATAGCCATATATATACTACAGATTGTGTTTTATGGATACTACCTGGTTGGTTATGACGGTATTACATACAAGTTCCCGCTCGTTTTTGGCCATTTTTCAGCCAAACGAACAGGATGATTTTCAACACGTTATATGAAATGCACCGATTTTTCCCAACTTAAATAGTGGGCAAAGGTAAGGAATGTATCCAATAAAGTCAATTTATAAAATTAATCGATGAATGGACCGGCAACTGATACCAAGCCGGGTCTTTATTCGTTCATGAGGCATAATATCCAAACCTATGTCTGAAGCCCTTAAAATTGCTCCTTCCCACCCTGCCGCTGTAATTTATCCTGCTCCTGTTACTGCCCCTGCCCAGCCGGTTGACTTAAAGGTGTTGGTGCAGGAACTGTTTGAACAGGATAAGCTGGCCGGCTCCCTGGATAAGGATATTAAGAATGTCAAAGCCCGGTATCACCAACTGATCCTCCGAAAATCAGACAAGACCTATACAGATGCCGAAATCCTGGCCATCAAGCTGGTGCACGATGAACTGACCGCCCTCCAGGATCGTAAAGCTGCTTTTCAACAGCGCAAATTGGAAATCAAATCTTTCCTGAAGGAATTGATTGCTCCTCTTGGCGGTGGCCGCTGGATCCATGAAACCGATGATTTCATGAACCCCCACTGGGAATTCTGGCTGGAGGAAGAGGAATTGAAATACGCCCGGTTGAAAAGTGAGCTATAGTTTTGAGCCGATTTACATTAAAGTAAGCAAATTATTTACTCATTTTGCCCAAATTATTGTCAAAGTATTTAAATAAACATTCTTCTCCGGTTAAAAAAGCAATTCATTCGCTTTAACATAGATCCAGCATTGATTTTAACTGATAGTTTCTTTGTTTCAATTTCAAGGGTAGTACCTCAGGATCCATAAGGTTGTAAAAGCAAATGAGGCATTGTGTGTTTTTCTCCAGACTTTATAGCAGTCCTTAATAAACTCCAACAAATTGACATTGCTGGTAAAATGTAACCGAATGACGATTATCATATTGGCACGGGATTTTTAGTACCTCTTTTTTCCAGATAACTACAATCAGCAGTTGACCTTTGACTTTTCGTTGCCTAGTTTTACCAATCAATACCTTGGTTACATGAAAATCAGCATTGCCACGATCACGGGTTACAAACCTAATTTTCTGATCCGCCCATTTGGCGAACTGATTGTAGGTGGTATAGGCTTTGTCAAAAAAAATCCAACTTTTGGGTACCAGTTTAAAGTGGTACAGCCCTGTGTTACAATCCAGGAACAAGGCCTTAGAACTCACAGTCAGTCAAGTTGCTTATAATAATATCTGCTTCAGGGAACGACTGACTATTGTAAGAGCTTTATTATTCAGACCATGAGATTACTTTCAAATTAACATATCACCATCACTACTTCTGCTCGACAAAGTTTTTCTATAAAAAGCTCGGCTTTGAACTTCACTTCAATTTGCTAATTCTCAACTTCATTTAAATATACCCGCATTTGCTCTTCCAGCGTTTTCACTTCCGGATTGCATTGTCTGTCATAAGACAAATGCCTATTGGCACCACTTTCTTCCTGGTGCCAAACTGGTCTACTTCGTTAATAACGTCAAGTTCTACTGTTGCTGAAAAACGCCTTCTAAACTTTGCCTTAGTTTCAAAATTTACTAATCGAATTGTTTTTACAATTCGGTCCGGTCTTTTCGGGGGCCAATACACTTAGCAACTTATCCTAAAGTTTTTTTGGGGGTTCAAGAGACTTCTTCTTAACACAGAAAACTAAAATAAACAATAGAACATTTACTAATTGCAATAACGCAACATAACCATAATCTAAATGGCGATATAGTTGGTAATGGCGGGGATATGTGATAACAAACACTATTAAAAAAATACATTCTCGTGACAACTTATACCCTGCAAAGTGCTTCATTAAATTTAAGACCTTGTCTTTCTCATAAATTAACAACAAAGAAAGAAGAACAATAGAAGAACAAAACCAAATATAATAACCAAATCCCTCAGTAATAAGTATAGCAAAATTCGCAATGACCAGAACATATATCATTACAAAAAAACGATATGCTTTATATTCTTTGCTCATTTTAAAATCTCCTGTTTATAATAAAGTTCCTCTTTAACCTGTTCTGCAGTAACTTTCGGTAATACTTTATCTGCAGCAACTCCCCCTACAGCACCAGTAGCTAATTGATTGAATTCAGCTTTTCTTGACGTTCAAGAACATTCTGCTTAATTTTATAGACATTAGAAAATTTTTCCTCAACGATTTTTAAGTCGTTAATTGTTTTTTCAATTTTGCCATTATCAGTAAAATCCAGGATCGTGCCTTCATTTGGATTTAATAGAAACTGTAATGATGTTTTTAGTGAATCCAAATTCGAAAAATATGGAATATTGATTTGGTTGCTATTATCGTTTGTAAAATCCAAATCAATCAGGCCGATATTTCGTTCTATACCCAGTGCAGATTCTGGAGGCAGATTTCGCTTTATCTCCTCAATTATTGACTTTTCAGCCCTTTCAAATTTTTTCAGGTACTTGGCGGTGCTTTTATTAATTTTTTTGGAGAGCTTTTGGGCTTTCTTGTCTATTGCTTCGGCAAACTTGTTTGCCTCATTTAGAGAAATTTCAACAGCGCTCTGTTCCTGCGCCGTTGCAGTGAAAACTCCAGTTAATAACAGACAAAAAAAACCTAGCTTCCTTAGTTGAGTTAAGAAAGTATATGACATGTAAAACAATTACAAACCTTCGTTCAAAGCGTGTTTTCCACTTTTGAACATTCGCTTATTGCAGGTAAATTCAACTCAATTACGAAAAGACACAATGTTTACTAGCTAAGCAGTAGTTTTAAATATAGGGCGGGCGAAAATGTGAATGAAATTATTACTATTCAAACATTTCTACAATGCTGAGTTCAACAGATAAGTGCAATTTTTGAAAACAAATGACAAAATGATTTTGAGGTCATTTTGTCATTTGACTGAGTAGTGCAATCTTTGGATTGCTTATGTCAAAAAATTACAAACAACTCAGTTTGGTGCAAAGATACCAGATTGAAGCCTTGATTAAGGCAGGAATTAAACAAAATAAAATCGCTGAACAGCTTGGCGTCGATGCCTCTACTATAAGTAGAGAATTAAAGAGAAATAAGGCAAAAAGGGGTCGAACAGCAGGTGTTTATGTCGCATCCAATGCCCAAAGGAAAACCGACTTAAGGCACAAGAACAAGCCGAAGTTGACTAAGTTTACTGATTCCATGAAAAAGCAGATTTCTGTCTGGCTTACAAAAAACAAGTGGAGTCCGGAGATCATCAGTATTGTTGGAAAAGAAACTGATAAATGCCCCATTAGTCATGAATGGATTTACCAATGGATATGGCAATGCAAACAGGGAAATAAAGCCGATGACAGACAATTTAAAAAGTTATACACTACCTTAAAACATGGTAAACGTCGACGAAAAAGAGGATCCAGGAACGATTCGAGAGGAATTATCCCCCACCGGGTGTCTATCGAAAACCGCCCCTCCATTGTTAATCGTCGAAGCAGACCTGGAGACGTGGAAGTTGATTTTATGATGGGTAAAAATCATAATGGCGCATTATTAGTTATAACGGATAGGGCTACCCTTCACACAAGTTTGAAAAAACTTGACAATAGGAGCAGTGAAAATGTCACTAAGAACCTGATCAGGAAACTTGTAAAATGTAAATATCCAATTCACACTATTACATTTGACAATGATAAGGGATTTGCTGGGCATAAGGATGTTGCTAAAGCTCTACAAGCTGAAACGTATTTTACCAGGCCCTATACAAGCCAGGATAAAGGAACTGTTGAAAATCGGATTGGCCAGATTAGGCGATTCTTCCCTAAAAAGACAGACCTTAGTAACGTGACAAATGAAGAAATAAAAACAGTGGAAACATTGCTAAATAACAGACCAGTTCGAAAATTTAATTATAAAACACCTAACCAAGTGCTACAACAGAAAATTGCACTAATTACTTGAACTTAGAATTTATCGAGTTAGCTAATTCTAATAGTTTTACCTGAGATTTTCTTTTAATAATCAGTTCGATTCTCATACCTCTGTGTATTACGGTGAGTGATTCAATTTTATTTTTTCTTATTTCATCAAATGCTGCGTTAGCAACAGCGTAACTTATTTGAAATTTGCATTGTCCATCCGGCATGGTATAAATTGTGTCCCGATAGGGTTGGTTTAATTCTACCATCTTTTTTGATGATATTCCTAGAATTATTTTTCCGAAATTTTCATTTACTTTTTTTTCAAATATTTCATGTGGCACCACGGTTGAAATATCCATTCCGTAGTAATCTTTAAATTTTGTAAATGTGATTTTAAATGGAGACGATTAGTCAGAGGATGAATAGCTGATTTAAATAGTTTGTGCATTAATACTGCCACTTAAAAGTATGCTATAGAGTACCGCTTTATAATTTGCTATCAATTGAAATGGTTTGGTTCTACCCCAATGCTTCGCCACATGAGTCCCATTGCCGGGAATCACAGGATAAGTTTTTCCAATATATGTATTCTTTAGATCCCTTGCAAGCTGTAATACCGGATTTGTCGTTCAGAAC
>CAZJNY010000235.1:0-2348 GCA_964547405.1 uncultured Flavihumibacter sp.
TCACGATATCCGCCTGCTGCATTTTCTCGCGACTCTTCTCCACCCCGATCTGCTCAATCTGGTCGGCTGTATGCTCACGGATGCCGGCTGTGTCTATGAAGCGGAATAAAATGCCATCGATGTTCAGCACTTCTTCTATGGTATCCCTGGTGGTGCCAGCTATCTCACTTACGATCGCACGGTTCTCATTCAACAGGGTGTTCAACAAGGTTGATTTGCCCGCATTCGGCTTGCCTACTATCGCCACACTGACCCCATTTTTCATCACATTACCCAACTGGAAAGATGCCGCCAGTTTGCTCACTCTTTCATGCGCCCCCGTTACCAAGGCATACAACTGCGAGCGATCCGCAAACTCCACATCTTCCTGGGAAAAATCCAATTCCAGTTCTATCAAAGCCGAAAAACTGATCAGTTGCTCCCTGAGCTGCTTTAATTCGGCGGAGAAGCCACCCCTGATATTGTGTAAGGCATTGCGCTGGGTAGCAGCCGTATTGGCTGCTATCAGGTCAGCAACCGCCTCTGCCTGGGCCAGATCCAGCTTGCCATGTAGAAAGGCCCGCTGGGTGAACTCCCCTGGCCTCGCCAGGCGCGCGCCTCCTCTTATACAGGCATCCAGTATCCGCTGCAATACATAAGGGGAACCATGCCCGGAGATCTCTACCACATCCTCCCCCGTATACGACCTCGGGCCTTTAAATAGGGTCACCACCACTTCATCCAGGGCCTCTCCATTTTCTTTCAGCAATCCAACATGTGCGGTATGGCTGGACTGCTGTTCCAGGTCCTTCGAGGGAAACAAGGGATTCACGATTCCAACTGCCGATGGTCCGCTTAGTCGTATCACACCTATGGCACCCACGCCCGGAGGTGTAGCCAATGCAACAATAGTATCATCCCAATTAGGATTGCTGTATTTCATGCGACAAAGGTAGGCAACAAAAAATCCCCCTGCGAGCTGCAGAGGGATTTGAAAAATTATTCAGAAGAAATCAATTATTCAACTTCCAAACGGAAAGTAATAGGCTGCTTCTTGTAAGATTTTACCTGGCGACCATTCTGTACCGCAGGTGTCCACTTACCAGACTTCTTGATTACCCGTACCGCTTCTTCACGCAGTTCATTCGGACCGCTGATCGCCTGCACATCACTCACATTTCCTTCTTTGTCCACAATGAACTGGATTACTACTGTACCCTGAATTTCATTGTCCTGCGCTTCCTGTGGGTAACGAAGACTCTTGTTCAGATAACGCTGCCAGGCACTGGCTCCACCCGGATAAGAAGATTCGATTTCCACCTTGGTAAAGGTTTTATCCCAGTCTTCTTCTACCTTTTTAGGAGCTTCTACCACACCCTTTCCTTCATCAGAAACAGGGGGAGCAACAATACCCTCATCCTTGATACCTTCCTGGTTGATTGTACCAATTTTGGTTTCTTCCAGTTTCTCCACTTCCGGTGGCTTTTCGTCTTCCTTCACCTCTTCGTCTTTCACGATTTTGGGAGGCGTAAACTTGGCCATTTCCACTTTCGGTGGTTCTACCGGTGGTGGTGGTGGTGGCGGTGGTGGGGGTTCATTTTTGGGTTCTTCCTGCTTGATGGCTTCCAGCTCAACATCCTGCACTACCATCTCGGTTTTGTCTTTGTTATTCTTCAACTTGTTCGCTAAAACAGTTCCAACAAAGAACAATACCAGTAGTGAAGCTGTAGCAATCAACGCAATTGTCATGCGTTTGGCATAGGTCCTACGAAGATCGTAGGCGCCGTATGACTTGTTCCGGCCATCAAAAATGATGTCCAGCACATCCGCACTTAAAATTTTATTAACGTCCATGATTCGCTTTTTTAATAGATGCGTGTTTATTCAATTTCCACAAACTTATTGTTGCGGAGCGGGTGCCGGTGCCGGACCGCCTTCAGTTGCTGCAATCAGCATGGCTTCTGCGTCTGCAATGTCAACCAGTGCATAGCGCTTTACCACATTGATCTGCATTTCATCCAGCATGTTCACTACGTTCTTGTACGTAGACTCTTTTCCGGGCTTGATTACCACTACAAAGTCCTTCGGATCAGTGGATTTTTTCTTGTTCAGAATCACATCCCTTACATCCTTGAAATTGGTGCTCTTGAAATTAGAACCATCCGGAGAAAGAATTCCTTCGTAATAATATACGTTGTTATCCTTTGACATCATAATGGTCAATGCACCTGATTCCTTTGCCTTGTTCTGCTCCTCGGGCTTCTCGGTATCCTTAGGTAAGAATAACCGCATCGCCGTAGGCTGGCTCATGGTAGTCGTAAAGATGAAGAAGGTAATCAGCAGGAACCCAAGATCCACCATCGGGGTAA
>CAZJNY010000235.1:2448-5718 GCA_964547405.1 uncultured Flavihumibacter sp.
GTCGTAAAGATGAAGAAGGTAATCAGCAGGAACCCAAGATCCACCATCGGGGTAAGATCTACACGGGTAGAGAGCTTTTTACTCTTTTTTACGCCTGGGCCTTTTTTATGTCCCCCGCCTGACGAGGTATCCATTTCTGCCATGATGCAAAAATTTTGTTGTTAGTTAATTTATTCCGCTGCTTCGGCTGATTTGCCACCGCGACTCATATTCTCACGATACAGCTCTGTTCCTTCCTGCACTCCTTCCGGATTGGTTACCATCTGGAACTTCATTTCATCCACTTTCTTGAAGGCATCGATTACGCCTTTGAATGAAGGATATTTTGAAGCGTTGTCACCTTTCACGAGCAGGTTCATCTTAATTCCTGTAAAACCGGTTTTAACTGCGCGCATCCAGTCTACCAGCTCGTTATTGATGGTATCCAGCACCGGAATGCCGGGAACCTGCATTTTAGGCCAGTTGTCCTTCGGCTGCGCAGCCAGCGACTTGAGTTGAGCGAATGGCACGCCGATAAACGGACCAGTTGCCAGTGCATTCAATTCAGCCTCCGACAAACCCAGGTTGCGGGAAGTATTCAGGGCTTCCATAATCTCCTTCTTGGGAGCATCCTCCGAGAAGGAAAGGAATACCTTTCCGTCTTTATCGATCGTGATCTGGGTAACATCCTTCTGAGGAGCCACCTTCGAAGCAACCGAACTTGGAGTCTGTACCGCCAATGCCTCAGATGGCTTGAACTTGGTGGTCAGGATGAAGAAGGACAAAAGCAGGAATGCCACATCACACATCGCCGTCATGTCAATATGCGTACTCTTCCTTGGTAATTTTGCTTTTGGCATGTTTAATTAGTTATTGTATTCCACATTTAGATTCCGGTTTCCCCATTTTCCATAAAAAGTTACGAAAAATTTCGGAAACCCTCCAGGGCCGGACGCAGACAGTACAGCTGTTAGGCAGAACCTGTTTACGATTTCCAGCGTTGCCTGCTTCTTATTTGTACAGAGAAGCGAAGCTCTGAGTCAATGTGAAACCAGACTCGTCGATACCATACGTGATACCATCGATCTTGGTAGTGAAAATATTATACATGATGATCGCCAGGGCGGAAGTACCGATACCCAATGCAGTGTTATACAGGGCTTCGGAGATACCGCGGGAAAGTTCACGGGCAGCATCACCACCACCTTCATCACCGAGTTTGGAGAAGGAACGAATCATCCCCAATACCGTTCCAAACAGACCCAACAGGGTTGCTACAGAAGCGATGGTTGAAAGGAATACGAGGTTCTTTTCCAGCATTGGCAGTTCCAGTGCAGTAGCTTCTTCCACTTCTTTCTGGATAGACAGTACTTTCTGCTCAGTATCCAGTTCAGTTTCTGTGATCATTTCTTTGTACTTACGCAGACCTGCTTTCATTACGTTTCCTACAGAACCTTTCTGCTTGTCGCACTCAGTCAGCGCCGCGTCAACGTTTTTGTTAGCCAGGTGATACTGCACTTTACGTACAAACTCATCAATGTTACCAGCACCGGTAGCTTTGTTGATGGTCAGCAGACGCTCCAATGCGAATACGATAACAATCAGGAAGTTGGCAATCAGGATAGGTACAACGATACCACCTTCATAAATACTGTGGAAGGCACCGATAGGTCCAACGTGACTTGGCCAGAATCCACCTTTTGGATCAGGAGCCGTAAAGCCGGAGGCAGCCCCCATTCCAAATCTCCAGATCAGATAACCACCCAGGATACACATTACAGGAGCAATCCATGAAATCGCGTTGCTTCTTTTTTTCGCTTGAACAGATGTAGTCGCTTTCGCTGTTGCAGTTGGTTTAGTCTCTGCCATAGTCTTTTGTTTTTAGTTTTTTTGTAAACAGGTAAAAATGTTCTTGAATGGACCCAACGCGTTATTGGGGACACAAGTCTAAATAAAAAAAATTTAAAAAAGTCAAATTAACACAATAAATATCCGAATCCGTTACAAATTAAAAAAAAATGCTTCCAACACGGTTTTTGGGGTGTTTTATTGATTTTTCTGAGTTTTTTACCGAAGGTTCATCCTTTCTTGAAGATTTGTGTTATAATGGGCCATTATTTTATTGTTAATCACCTATTTCCAGCAATTAAAACACACAACACATGGTTCAAATGATCAGACCGGGGAAATGGATCCCGGTAGTGGTTTTGGCGCTGATTTCCAGCCTGGGTGCCGATGCACAGCAACGCCCCAATTCCAATAATACCAAACCGGGAACTGCACCTGCTACGGCTGCTACTCCCGCCCCTCCCAAACCTTCCAGCGGGCCCAAACCCTACAAGGATGTGATCACGTCCAAGGCAGTTAGCGACGAGGGTTTACTGACTGTTCACAAGGTAGAGGACAAATACTATTTTGAAATTCCGGACAAGGTGCTGGGCAGAGATATCCTGGTAGTCAACCGCCTTTCCAAGGCTGCCGCCGGTATGCGGAATTTCTTTTTCGGATACGCCGGCGATAAAATCGGCGACAATGTCATCCGCTTTGAAAAAGGACCCAATAACAAAGTTTTTCTCCGCCTCATCTCCTATGATGAAATGGCCGGTGACTCCACCGCCTCCATGTATAAGGCGGTAGCCAATTCCAATATTCAGCCGATTGCTCAATCTTTTGATATCGCTGCATTTGGTGCTGATTCTACCGGAGTTGTTGTAGATGTTACCAGCTTCCTCAACAGCGATAACGAAATCCTGAATTTTGAATCCAGCGCCAAACGTACGTTCCGGATTGGCAATTACCAGTCTGATAAATCCTATATCAGCACAGTTAAATCCTTCCCTGTCAACACAGAGATCAAAACTGTAAAAACCTATGGCCGCTCCGCCGGTGCAACTCCCGGAGCTCCAGGTGCCATGACACCCCCCAGCGGTTCCTATACAGTTGAGATTAACAGCTCCATGATGCTGCTGCCCGAAAAGCCCATGCAGCCCCGTTATTACGATGAGCGCGTAGGTTTCTTTACCCGCCAGTATGTGGATTTTGAAAAGAATCCGCAGGGAGTTGAATCTGTGCGTATGATTACCCGCTGGAAACTGGAACCCAAAGAGGAAGATGTTGAAAAATACAAACGCGGCGAACTGGTGGAACCAAAGAAACCGATCATTTTTTACATCGATCCCGCTACTCCGAAAAAATGGGTGCCTTACCTGATCCAGGGCGTGAACGACTGGCAGGCCGCTTTTGAAAAAGCTGGTTTCAAGAATGCCATCTTTGCAAAAGAAGCTCCGGTGA
>CAZJNY010000236.1:0-5708 GCA_964547405.1 uncultured Flavihumibacter sp.
ATGTCGTAGGTTTACGAAAACTTCGTAGAAATGGAAAAGTTGAGTTTACCGGAAGAACAGGCGATGCTGGTGATCTGGCAGGTAGGCGAGGGAAATGTAAAAGCATTTCTGGAATTGATGACAGATCCGCCGCCCTATACAACCCTTGCTTCTACGGTAAAAAATCTGGAGAAAAAAGGGTTTCTGAGGAGTCGTCTGATCGGCAATACCTATGTATACCGGGCAGCCATAACCGAAGAGGAATACAAGAAGCGGTTTATGACCGATTTTATCAAGGGCTACTTTGATAATTCGTATAAAGCGATGGTCAATTTTTTTGTGGAGCAGGACCAGTTGAGCAAAGAGGAGCTGAAAGAGATCCTGGACATGATTGAAGGAAAAAAAACGAAGTAACCCATGAATGAACTGCTGTCATATCTGCTGAAATTCAGCATCAGCCTCTCGCTGGTAACCATTTTTTACCGTGTCTTTCTGCGAAGACTGACATTTTATAACTGGAACCGCTGGTATCTGCTGTTGTATCCGGTAGCCTGTTTCTTTCTGCCGATGCTGGATATTGGCTGGTGGATGGAAGCTGAGAAGGCGGATCTGACAGCCCTGCAGCAATTGCCTGCGCTGGGAAGCTGGAAGCCAGTTGAAACAGTATCCGGTGAGGGATCCATTGGTATTTGGCCGGTGGTTATGCTGGTAGTACTTGTAGGGTCAGCCGTTATGGGCATTCGCCTGCTCTTTCAATGGTTATCCTTCCGACGGCTTTCCAGGAAAGCGGTACTGGTAGGAGGGGAAGACCTGAAAGTCTATGCTGTAGACGAGACCATCATCCCCTTTTCCTTTGGTCGATCTGTATTTGTCAATCCTGCTTTACACAGTGAAGCGGATTTAAAAGATATCATTCTTCATGAAATGGTACATGTTCGGCAGCATCATACCGCGGATATGATGCTGGGGGAATTACTACTGGTGCTGAACTGGTTCAATCCCTTTGCCTGGAGTTTACGGAATGCCATCCGGCAGAACCTGGAATTCATTGCAGACCGGCAGGTACTCACACATGGAGTTGATAGGAGGGAATACCAATACCTCCTGGTAAAAGTGGTGGGTCAGCGCAATTTCAGCATGGCCAGTCACCTTAATTTTTCAGCTTTAAAAACAAGAATTATGATGATGAACAAAATCCGGTCAACACGCATACACCTCGTAAAATTTGCTTTTGTGGTTCCTTTGGCAGCCATATTACTGCTTGCTTTTCGTAAAAAACAGGAAGCGGTTCCAGCAGCTGCATTTGAACCCGTACTGATGAGACTGGTAGACGATGGACTTGAGCCTGCCAATGAAAAAACGCCTGAAGTTTTGCAGGGAGTATATGGGCAGGCAACCGCAACCGATACGGTTCCGAAGGCTACGAAAACCTGGACCGCCGGACCTACCGATAAAGGCTACACGTATAAGGTCAGGGAAAGCAATGGAACAGGAGAGGTAACCATTCTGGATAAGAAAAAAAAGATAGTGAAAACCATGACCCTGGAGGAATGGGAAAACAATCAGGCCAGTCTGGAAAAGCAATATGGTGAATTGCCACCGCCTCCACCGCCGCCGCCGGCACCTCCGGCACCAGCTGCAACGTCGGCTCCGGCAGCTCCCCCGGTAGCACCAACTGCTCCCACCGCCCCTGTTGCACCTGCAGCCCCTGCAAAATCGGGCATTTCCATTGCGGGTGATGAACTGGTGGTAAAAGACGACCAGACAACCAGGATAACTGGAACTGCTATCCGGATTCAGGGAACAGCGGACGGTGCATCTCCACTATACTTTGTAGATGGAAAAGAATGGGCAGAGTCTGATGTTTCTCTCATTGATCCCAATCGTATCAAAGCAGTGAATGTGTTGAAAGGGAACAGTGCTACTTCGGTTTATGGAGAAAGAGCCAAAGAAGGAGTGATCCTGATCGAAACCAAAATAAAAGATGCCCGGGAGCCGGTAACAGTAATTGGCTACGCAAAACCAGCAGGAGATCCACCTCTTTATATTGTGAATGGGAAAGAATGGACAGCGGAAGCATTTAAAAAGGTAAAGCCGGAAAACATTGAATCCATAACTGTTTGGAAGGATAAAAAAGCCATTGAAAAATATGGTGAGAAGGGAAGAAACGGAGTGTTGGTAGTGGAGCTGAAAAAACAGTGAACCGGTAAAAAATTGCGTGCTTTTAATGAATTGCAGTAATTTTGCTCCCTCATTATTTGAATCTAGCAGAAAACTGTAATAAATTATGGCAAATACTTCCGATATCAGCCGTGGCCTGATTATCAAACTCGACGGGAGCCTTTACAAGATTGTTGAGTTTGGAGAAAACAAGACTGCACGTGCGGCTGCCAAAGTATGGGCGAAGCTGAAAGGTGTAGACAATAACCGTACGATTGAACAGACCTGGAATAGTGGTGATACGATTTATCCTATCCGGGTGGAAAGAAAAACCTTTCAGTTCCTGTACAAAGATGACAGCGGTTATAATTTCATGGACAATGAAACGTTCGAGCAGATCGTAGCTCAGGAGGGCCTGGTAGATGCGCCTCAGTTTTTAAAGGACGGCCAGGAGGTATCAGTGCTGGTGAATACGGAAACTGACACACCAATGAGCATTGAACTGCCAGATAAAATTGTGTTGAAAGTTACTTATAGCGAACCCGGTATGAAAGGCGATACGGCAACCCGTACCCTTAAGCCCGCCAAAGTGGAGACAGGTGCCACAGTTATGGTTCCGCTTTTTGTGAATGAAGGAGAGCTGATCCGCGTAAACACCAAAAACGGTGACTATGTGGAGCGCGTAAAAGAGTAATTTTTAATGAAAGATAATAGTGCCCCTCTACGGAGGGGCATTTTCCTTATCTTAGCCGCCTAAATTGATCACCAACTGTAAATTCAGTACAATGGATTTTAAACAAATTCAGGAGTTGATCCGATTGATCAACAAGTCGAACATCGGTGAACTGACGATTGAAGAAAAAGGTTTCAAGGTTTCGATTAAGCAAAAACAAGACAACATTCAGCAGGTTGTTGCTGCCCCTATGTATGCACCTGCGGCTCCTGTTGCACAGGCTCCGGCTGCGCAAAGCGCGCCAGCTGCTCCTGCAACCAATGGAGATAAGCCGAAAGCTGCGGAGGCTGTACCGAGCAATCTGATTACGATTAAGAGTCCCATGATCGGTACTTTCTACCGGCGTCCATCACCCGACAAACCATTATTTATTGAAGTGGGTGATGAAATCAATCCCGGTAAAGTGGTCTGTATCATCGAAGCAATGAAACTCTTCAATGAGATCGAGAGCGAGATAAAAGGTAAAGTAGTAAAGATCCTGGCAGACGATGCGTCTCCGGTTGAATATGACCAGCCTTTATTCCTGGTGGAACCAGCTTAATGCACTAATTCTTTCCGAAGATGTTTAAAAAAGTATTAATCGCTAACCGCGGTGAAATTGCGCTTCGGGTTATTCGTACCTGTCGGGAGATGGGTATTAAAACCATTGCAGTCTATTCCACAGCGGACAAAGATAGTTTACACGTAAAATTCGCCGATGAGGCTGTCTGTATCGGACGCCCTCAAAGCGCTGACTCTTATCTGAACATCCCGCACCTGATGGCGGCAGCTGAAATTACCAATGCGGATGCCATTCATCCGGGTTATGGATTTCTCGCTGAAAATGCCCGTTTCGCAGAAATCTGTGGGGAACACGGGATTAAGTTTATTGGTCCCCAGCCAGATCAGATCCGTTCCATGGGAGATAAGATCACCGCCAAGGAAACCATGATCCGTGCCGGTGTACCCGTGATTCCGGGTTCTGAAGGACTGCTGGGCAGTTTGGAGGAAGCCTATTCCGTAGCTGAAAACATGGGATTTCCAATCATTCTGAAGGCAACTGCCGGAGGTGGTGGAAAAGGAATGCGGGTGGTTTGGAACAGGGATGAAATGGAGCGGGCTTATAATACAGCCAAAGCGGAAGCCCTGGCATCCTTTAAAAACGATGGCATCTACATGGAGAAATTCGTGGAAGAGCCCCGTCATATTGAAATCCAGGTAGCCGGAGACCGGTATGGGAAGGTTTGTCACCTGAGTGAAAGAGATTGTTCTATTCAGCGCCGGCACCAGAAACTGGTTGAAGAATCACCGTCTCCGTTCATGACCCCCGAGTTGCGTCAGGCAATGGGTGAAGCTGCAAAAAAAGCTGCTTCCGCCATCAATTACGAAGGAGTTGGAACCGTTGAATTCCTGGTCGACAAGCACCGTAACTTCTATTTCATGGAGATGAATACCCGTATCCAGGTAGAGCACTGTGTTACGGAAGAAGTTATCAATTTTGACCTGATCAAGGAGCAAATAAAAATCGCGATGGGTGAATCCATTAGCGGACGGGATTATGAACCCCAGATGCATGCGATTGAATGCCGGATCAACGCCGAAGATCCTTATAATGATTTTCGTCCGAGTCCGGGAAGAATTACAACATTGCATACCCCCGGCGGGCATGGTGTTCGGGTAGATAGTCATGTTTATGCCGGTTATACCATTCCTCCGTATTATGATTCCATGATCGGGAAACTGATTACGGTTGCGCGTACACGTGATGAAGCCATCAATACCATGTACCGTGCACTAAGTGAATACGTGATTGAGGGTGTTAAAACGACTATCCCTTTCCACTTGCAGCTGATGCAGAATGAAGATTTCCGCAGCGGGAATTTCACAACGAAGTTTTTGGAGAGTTTTAAGATGAAGTGAGATGTGAGATGTGAGACGTGAGACGTGAGACGTGAGATGTGAGACGTGTTGAAAGTCGATAATCAAGATAAAAAAACGGGTAACCCACTTAGGTTGCCCGTTTTTGTTTTGATTTCTCCCGTCTCACATCTCACGTCTCACTTTTCACTTCCATACTGCCTGCAGCAACAACTCATTAAAGTTCAGCAGTGAGCCGAGTTTCAGATCAGCGGCACCCCATCTGGGTTGATGAAAAAGTTCAGGGGCGGGAACCACTACACATTTCATTTTGGCAGCCTTGGCGGCGATCAGTCCATTGAAGGAATCCTCAAATACCAGGCATTGTATAGGTTTTATCTGCAACTGGCCCGCACAATGAATAAAAACTTCAGGATGTGGTTTACCAAAATCCAGTTCTCCTGCAGAGCTGATTTTTTGAATATAGGATTCGATCCCCAGTTTTTTTATGACCATTTCAATCATCCGCATGGGAGAAGAAGAAGCGATGGCAATAGGGTATCCCCTGGAACGGAAAAACTCCAGGATATTTCCCACACCCGGCATCGGTTCACCCTGCAAGCGGATTTTTTCCATGGCGGCTTCTTCTATGGTGCTGATTGCTTTGGGAGCATGCTCAGGATCAATTTCAAACTGGTGAAACCAGTAATCAATCCATTCGGGCGTTCGGAGCCCGGTGCTTGACAAATATTGCTGATGGGTAAGCTGAATGCCAAAAAGTTTCAGTGTATCCATTCCTGCCTGTTGCCATAAAGGTTCAGAGTCGATCAGCAGGCCATCCATATCAAAAATCACAGCGTTTTGAGACATGCGCAAATATACAGTTTGAGCTTTTGATAAAGCTGTTATTCTATTGTCAAATCCTTATATTGCAACCGGTTAGCACACCCAATTTCAATGCATGAGTCAATTCATCGACCGATTGAAACAAATCAGACTG
>CAZJNY010000237.1:0-5707 GCA_964547405.1 uncultured Flavihumibacter sp.
CTGACAATGGTTCCAATAATCTATTCTTTTAGTGAACTAAAAACTGAAAATACTACATTCGTCCCGATCAAAAGTACTAATCTTTTGCGCAACCCCATGCCCCATTCTCCTATTGGACATAAGCTTACGATTCTGGACTCCGTTGACAGCTCCAACAACTATGCCATGGGCCAGTTACAGGCACAAAAGGCAGAACACGGGGAAGCTTACTTTGCCCTGGAACAAACAGCAGGAAAAGGGCAACGCGGAAAGCTCTGGCAGAGTGAACCTGCAGCCAATATCATGGTAAGTATTGTATTGGAAACCAGCCCGCTGGCGAGTTCCGACCTGTTTTACCTGAGTATGGCGATGGCCCTGGGAGCGCATAGCTGGATGGCTTCTCATGCCGGCGACGAAACAAAACTGAAATGGCCGAACGACCTGTATTGGCGTGACAGAAAGGCAGGCGGGATCCTGATCGAAAACAAATGGGCCGGATCAGAATGGCAGTTTGCTGTAATCGGTATGGGAATCAATGTAAATCAGGTGGTTTTTGGGGAATCGGACCGTAAACCGGTTTCCCTTCGCCAGATTACTGGTAAAAATCTTGACCTGATGGAGGAAACCCGGGCACTGTTTTCTCATCTGGAATACCGCTGGCAGCAGTTATTGGAGGGAAAAAAAGGAGAATTGTTTGAAACCTATAATGAGTTCCTGTTCGGAAAAGGAGAACTATGCCGGTTCCGGAAGAACAATATCGTATTTGAAAGCCTTGTAACAGGAGTCGATACAACGGGTGAGTTGCTGACCCGCGATAAAACAGACAGGAGATTCAGGGTAGGCGAAGTCGAATGGTTATGATCAGGTCAGCAATTTTTCCTGACCGGAGCCGGGGCGGAAAGAATATTGTTCTTCCAGAAAGGGATCCTGCTCTGCTTCTCTGGCTTCCAATTCAAACCGATTCTGATAATATCCTTTACGAATAGATTCCACCAGGTACAGGAAAAGAAACCGGATCCAGCCATAGTGCCGGAATTGCCGGATATGCATCAGTTCATGGCGGAGCCAGCGCTTGTTTTGTAAAAACTCCTGGTGATGCGTATTGTGTAAATGGATGGTGCGGCCGAGTACCATTGCCATCTTATCCGCCTTCATCCGCTTTGCCGCCAGTTTTGCCCAGAAAGAATTCTCTTTAATCGAATAGGTGTCAGACATAGTTACACACGATGTTACTACAAAGGTCAGACAAACGCATTCCCATCTGTCTTACACCGAACGAAAATAGTTATTTCAGCGCCAAATCAGCCCATTGCCAGGCTTTCCGGAAGCGAATTTGCACGGCAGCCGCGGCTTCGGTTTTTCCCTGAGCCTTCAGCGCTTTTTCCAGGCCATGCAAGGCCCAGCCGTTTTCAGGGAAGGTTTTCAGATCTTCCAGGTAAACGGTTGCTGCCGCTTCTGCCTGACCTGTTTTCAGTAGCCATGCCCCAAGCCGGAGGCGATTGGAAAAAACCAGTCGGGGGGTTCGTTGTAATTCAACTGATCTTCCAGTTTAACTGCTTCCCTGAATTGACCGATGGCCATCGCTGTATTACCCTGACGTGCTTTCAATTCTCCGTCAAGAACCAGTAAGGCCATTTCAACCAATTGCTGGGCTGAATTGAGATCCCAGATCAGCATCGATTTAAGAGTTCCGTCCTTTACAATTTTTTCCAGGTTCTGCAGTTCCTGCTCCGCTTTGTTAAAATCCGATCTGCCTGCATAAGCCAGTCCTCTTGCATAATGCCAGATCGCTTTGGGATAGATTAAAGATTCTTCAGGCATGGGTAACCGAAGAATGTCCTCCCATTTTTCCAGTTGCACCAATACATAAAAGGGGATACTGTAAAAATGCTGGACAGTAATACTTTCAGCCAGGTATTTTTTATCGGCCTGTCGGGAAACCATCCAGGCTGCGTCAATGGCTTTTTTTGTACTGCCTTCCAAAAAAGCGCAGGCGGCCAGAAAATGAATATTGTGCGGATACAATAACATCGGATAAAAACCCTGCGCACGGCACTGACTTATATAAACGCTGTCTGAAGCGGAAGCTTCTTCATTAACCAATACACCTTTATGATAATCACCGGTACGGATATAGGTATGCGATGGCATATGTACCAGATGCCCATTGCCTTTCACCAGTTCAGCCAGCCGGTCTGCATAGGGCAGTGCTTTTTCAGGCACCTGCGACGCTTCCGTAGCATGGATATAGTAATGAATGGCACCGGGGTGTTCCGGCCATTTTTTCAACACAGATTCAATAACAGCAATCGTGTTGTTGGTCCAGGGCTGTGCGGTTCCGTCTTTAAGCCAGAAATTCCAGGGATGTTCATTCATCAGCGCATCGATGTATAATACAGCCAGCTCGGCATTGGAGGGATATTGATTGCTGAGCTTTTTCATAGCCGTAGCATAAGCGGCATTAAAAGCTGTCATGTCTTCAACGGGAGCATCCGGAAATCGTAGGGCCAATGCAGTAATCAGCTCTTTTTCAATATCCGTGGCCAAAGCACTCCGGGACCTGGCATTTTCGATGGCTGCCCTGATATCCTTTAATGCCCCCGGATTCAATGCCGCATTGTAATTGGGTCCGAGTACCATTGCCAGTCCCCAATAAGGCATCGGGGCGGAGGGATCCAGCCGGGTGGCGGTTTTGAACGATCTGCCGGCCTCACCATGATTAAAGGCATATAGCTGACTTAAGCCCTGATCGAAATACAGTTGGGCAGAATCCACTTTGGTGGAAACAGGCAGGTGAACAAATTTGAATGCCCTGATAAGTGGTCCATGATCATCCTTCATTTTTACAGGATCCATTGCTGGAGCACAGTAAACAGGAAGGGAGGAAGAAACTGATTTGTTGTTGGTACCCGTTGGGATTGCGTTATATCCATAGAAAAAAACAAACCCCAGGCTGAGTGCGAGTTCAATTTTCATGGTGGAGTGGTTTAAACTGAATGCCAGGAACCGTCCTTGCCAATAAATTTACCGCATTTACCCGGTACCCTGATTTTATTTTTACCAGCAGCGGGGCTTCAGAATGCTATACCGGAATCAGGAATGGGAACTCCAAAATGCAATGATCTCCTCTGCGTGCTGTTTGCTTTTAGGTTTCAAAAACACTTTCTCGATCACTCCTTTTTCATTGATCAGAAAAGTGGTTCGGTGCAATCCCATGTAGTGGCGTCCATACAATTGTTTTTCACCCCAGACACCATATTTTTCAATGATGGCATGTTTGGTATCTGCCAGGAGCGGAAAGGGCAGTTGGTGACGCTCTTCGAATTTTTTATGACTGTCAATTTCATCCGGCGATACACCGATCACCTGGATACCATTGGCCTGCAGCAGACTATAGTTATCACGAAGGTTGCAGGCTTGCACCGTACAGGTGGGCGTCATATCCTGCGGGTAAAAATAGAGTGCAATTTTCTTTCCTTTATAATCAGAGAGTTTGATTGATTTTCCGTTCTGATCTTTTCCACTAAATGCTGGCGCCTTCACACCCGCTTCCAATTTATTCATATTGTATTCCTTTTGTATCCTTTCTTCCTTTCCTCCCTCTTCCATTCCTCCATCTTCCTTTCCTCCATCTTCCTTTCCTCCATCTTCCATTCCTCCTTTCCTCCATCTTCCTTTCCTCCCTCTTCCTTTCCTCCCTCTTCCATGCCTCACCTCCTTATCCCCCACTTCACTTCCTGCTGATTGCCTGCTTCATCAACTGCAATGACTTTCAGTTCATGTTCACCGGGAGGAAAATGTTCATCAAAAACATATATAAAGTTTCTGCCTTTATCATTTGTAAAACGAATCCATTTCCCATCCAGTTCGGTTCTCAGCACTTTCCATTTTCCCAGGTCATCTTTTACGGTGAATACAACACGGGATGCATTGGAAAGGTTGGATCCGTCTTTAAAACCAACGGGAATAATTTCTGGTGCCGTGGTATCAAGCACCAGTTGAAAGGATCCGAAATCACGGAATCCTGCCAGGGCCCAATCTTCCTCCCAGCTAACTTTCTGAACTTCTTTGCGGGTGCCGGCAATCCGTTGCATTACCACCCTTGATTTTTCAATATCAGACAATGGAGCAGTCAGACGGATGCGGACCATCATGGCATCCTGCAGGGGTATAGAAGCAGTTCCAATGGTATGTAAAGCGGATACCGCTGCAGATGCCGTTGCCGACTGTTTCCGGTAAACCAGGTTTACAGAATCATAAAGGGTTCGTTCACCAATTATAAACTCACACTCATCCGATTCGTAAATATCTACCATCATCGGATAAAATCGTTTACCCGGCAGTGTTAGTCTGGCTGGTTCGGCCCCATTATATTTTACAGGAATTTTTACAGTACTTGCATTTCCGTTGGCATCTTTCACTACAATTGACAAATCATGAACCAGGTTATCTGTTAAATCTATTACTCCATCGCCGCTGAATCTTGTGTAAATGGAACTGATATAACCCGGTAATTCACTGAGATGTTGCAGGTAGGGACCGCCGCCCTGCTTTGTCTTGTAATCAATATGTGCATTCAGGTAACGGGTGGCATCATAACTAATCTCATCCATCCTGAAACCAACCACCGCTTCCTGTTCATCGAATAACACTGCTTCAAATACCCCATTGAGATTGGAAGAACCGGTATGCGTGTCGTAGGTAGTAAGTGCCAGGCTAATCATGGGTGTACTCACTGTTTGCAGGGCCGTACTGTATTGTCCATTTCCTTTGTTAACAACCGGAATAAGTTTTGGAGATTGTTCATAAACGGATTTGGTTCTATCGTAAATGGCTACCCGAAGAATGGTTGGTTTCGTCTGGTCAGCCAGTGGAAAACCGAACAACATGGGATTCAGATTTACTTCATCCGAAGTTCTTCTGATCTCAAAATGAAGGTGGGGCGCCTGTGATCCACCCGTGTTCCCACTATAAGCCAGTAATTGTCCTTTTTTTACAGGGAAGCTTTCTGCCGGAACCTCATCATTCAGGTACCAGGATTCTTTTTTATACTGCAGGTCTTTCACCCATTTTTCCAGTCCCGGGAAAAAATCATTCAGGTGACAATAAACCGTTGTGAACCCATTCGGATGATTCACATAAATGGCTCTTCCGAACCCTCCAGGTTCCACCTTAATACGGCTGATATATCCGTCTGCTGCTGCGAATACCTGCAGATTCTCCCTTCTCTCTGTTTTCAGGTCCAGTCCCATATGGTAATGATTGGGCCGGAGTTCACCAAAATTTCCACTCAAACTGATCGGGATGGAAAGCGGATTTCTGAAATATCCTTTCGGGTAATCGGGACTCGCCGGAAACTGGGCCTGAACAATACTGCTGAAAAAAAGGGCCATTAGGGTAAGTCGAAGCATGCTCTGTTTTTTGCTGAAGCGGTAAAGATAAGTAGGGAAGAGGGAGGAATGGAAGATGGAGAAAACTTTAGTTGTTTAAACAACTTGTTAAATTAAAATAAATTCCATTCTTAGGTATGGCTTTTGCAAACATGAAACAGCGTTTGTTGTTATTTAAGTGTCTAACAAGGAGGCTTGACTGGCAGCAGTATTTATAAAGGTTAAATAGAATGGTATGAAAAGATTCCAACAAAAAGCAGTAGTGATGGTGGTAATGGTGGTAGGATCCCTGATCGGGGCTTTTAAAGGTCAGGAGGCCCGCCAGAAATGGATGTTCA
>CAZJNY010000238.1:0-5529 GCA_964547405.1 uncultured Flavihumibacter sp.
CGGTTGAAGAAGCGGATTCCGGCTTTGCTGTAGTGCTTTCAAATGGCTCAGACGGATGGAAATACATGGAGCTCGGGGAACATAAAGCTGGCAGAAAAATGGTTGATTTAACAAAACACCGGACGGATGAAATCACCCTAAATGAAAAAGGGGGTGCTGAATTTCCCTGCAATGCAGGAGCTGTATCAGTATGGGTAACGAAGGAGCTGGCACAGAATTTTTAATACTCCTGATATAAAATCGTATATCATGAGAAGAGAATGGAGAAAAATTGCCCTATTAATGGTAACAGCAGGAACCCTGTTTACAGCACAGCAAGTACAGGCACAGCAGCAGGAAATTAGCGGAAATGGCCTGAGTCCGCGGTTCGGTATCAAAGCGGGATTAAACCTGAGTAATTTTTATAGTGATGAGGTAAATGACAATAACCTCAAAGCCGGATTAAATGCAGGTGTATACGCGAAACTGCCCGTAACCAAAGGCTTTTCAATTCAGCCGGAATTGCTGTATTCCAACAAAGGAAGCAAACGCAGTTATGACAACGCCATTTTAGGCGAAGGAGAGTATCGTACCAACCTGCACTATGTAGAGATGCCGGTATTGGGTGTGATCAATCTGGCAAAAAATTTCAACATTCATGCGGGTCCGTATGTTAGTTATCTGGCGGGAGCAAATATCACAGACCTGGAATCAGACGGATCAGTGGAAGAGTTGGCCGAGCTGAATCCTGAAAACCTGAATCGGTTTGATTATGGTGTAGCAGCAGGTTTTGGCATTGATCTGGGACCAACAACTATTGGAGCAAGGTACACCCTTGGTATGAGAGAAGTAGGTAAGTCGGGGTCCCTTGCAGGAGAGGCTTTCCGTGATACCAAAAACAGCAATATCAGTTTATTTATAGGCATTGGATTCTAGGTTGGAGTATCCGATTCCCAAAAAAAAGAGGCTGCCAGTTTTGGCAGCCCTTTTTTTATTCTAATGGTAAATGAACCAGGAAAGTTGTTCCCTTATCGGGTTTGGAATGTACTTCAATATATCCCTTGTGTGATTGAATAATATTCATGGTAGACGCCAGGCCCAGGCCCATTCCGTTTCTTTTGCTGGTATAATAGGGTTCAAACAGTCTGCCCAGGTTATCCGCAGAGATGCCACAACCGGTATCAGTTACTTCACATATTGCCTGATTTTCTGTGGACGACAATCTTAACTGAAGCCGGGCATCTTCCAAATTCTCCATCGCCTCGATGGCATTCACCACCAGGTTCATAAAGGCGATCTTCAGTTTACTCCTATCGGCCAGCACATTCAATGAGGACTCCGGGAAATCTACCAGCAGCTTAACACTTTTCAGTTGCATGCTGTCTGCCGCCTGGTCCACCACCTCCTGTAATAGTTCCTGCAAACTGGTACTGCTTAAGTCAATTTCCGAAGGCCTGGAACTGTTCAGCAATTCTGTAATGATGGTACTGATCCGGGCACTGTTGCGACGAATGACATCCAGGTATAACTGGCTGTCTTCTTCTTTTATTTCCTGGATCAGTTGATCGGCAGAGAGGCTGATATTGTTCAGCGGATTTCTTACCTCATGAGCAAGGGTACGTACGAGACGGCCTGCAGCGGCCAGTTTTTCAGTTTGCAGGGTCAGCCACTCCGCCTTTTTCAGATTGGAAATATCGTGCAGAATCCCCTGAACATATTTGCGTCCCTCCATATCTGTTTCTACAGATGCTGATATGATACAAAAACGCTGATCGCCACCAGTGGATTTTATTTCAATTTCCTTATCATGGATATCATTGCCGGTTTGCAGCAGAATCATGAAGTGCGTGGCCAGCGCGTCGTTCGCGAGGAAATCAGTCAGCGCATACTGGCTCGCTGTTTCTCGGCTAATGCCCAGCATATTGGTAGCTGCCTGATTCAGATCCAGGAATTTCAATTCCATATCTGTCACAAATACCGCATCGAGCGACTGTTCAAAAATATTCCGGAATTTCTGTTCATTTTTCCGGATCGCATTGATATAGGAAGACCGTTCAATGGCATACCGGATGGTACGCTCCATTTTCTCTGTGGTTAATTCTGTTTTAATGAGGTAGTCAAAAGCACCCAGGCGCATGGCTTCACGGTCTATCTCACGGTTACCCTTACCCGTAAGCAGGATAATGGGCTGTTCACATTTCGCCTCAATCGCTTCTCTCAAAAGATCCACTCCGGTTTTGGCACCCAGACGATAATCGACAAAGTAGATATCAAAGGAACCAGTGCACATATATTCGAGTGCCTTGTTGAACTGACTCACCCATTCAATCTCAAACCGGGCATGCTCGATTTCCCGTATATATTCGCTTGTGATAAAAAAATCATCCTCATCATCGTCAACAATGAGAATCCTGGTCAGTTTCTGTGTAAAGGGCATTAATGTTTATTGTTTATCAGGTAATATGATCGAGAATACAGCACCTTCGCCTTCCTGGCCGGTGGCTGTTATAAATCCATTGTGCCGTTCGGCAATTCTTTTGCAGATAGCCAGTCCAATTCCGGATCCCGGATATTCTGACTTTCCATGCAGGCGTTGAAACACCTGGAATATACGTTGTTCATACTCCTGATCAAATCCAATGCCATGGTCGCGGATATCAATCTGTATATAGTTGGAAGAAGGAGCCAGAAAATGTTTTTCCTTCTCTTTTTTAGTAAGTGCTCTGGAACTCACTTCAATCATCGGTGCTTCTCCCGGCTTGTGGAATTTAATGGAATTGGAAAGCAGGTTAATGAATAATTGACGCAACAGGGAAGGTATGCCGTCAACAGTTGGTAATGGTCCCACTTCCACAGATGCGCCGGTTTCCTCTATACTCAATTCAAGATCGCCCAGTACCTCATTGAACAGGTCTGACAACTGCACAGACTCCATCGGCTGCCGGTTCCTTGTTACCCGCGATAATTCAAGCAGGTTGTCTATCAGGTTGCGCATATGATCCGTAGCCACCTGCATACGTTGAATATACATCTTGCCCTCCTCTCCGATCTGATCACTGAATTTCTGACCCAGCCGGGATCCAAAAGTGGTAATCTTCCGCAGGGGTTCCTGTAAATCATGTGATGCAGCATAGGCAAACTCTTCCAATTCCTTATTGGAGCGGTTCAATTCCCGCAGGTTGCGCTGCAGGTCAATCTCCACTTTTTTGATATGCGTTATATCCCGGGTATTTCCAATCATACGGATCGGATGGTTTTTATTGTCCACCACCACCGTACCTTTTGTATTGACAATTTTCAGGTTGCCCTTCCCCGTTAGTATGCTGTATTCAATTTCAAATTCTTTCTTTTCCTGCAATGCATCCATCACCACCCGCTGCACCCGCTCCCGGTCGTCTTCCACAATCTGGTTGAAATACCAGTTCATGGTGAGCGGTGTTACCAGAGATGCGCGCTCGTATTCAAATATCTGGAACAAACCGTCTGACCATGAAATCATACGGGAATCAGCATTCCAGATAAATATGCCATAGTTCAGCATGCGCTCGGTTTCCTTCTGGAACTCCTTATTCGCATTGTATTCCATGGTCTGCTGGTACTGATCACTGATATCACGGTTGATCCCATTCAGTTTTAGTACCCGGCCGCGCTCATCCACTACCGGTTTTGTGATGGTATTCAGAAAGAGGCGTTTGCCATCTGTACGTTCAATAGAAAAATCATGTCTGAACTCTCTCCCGGTTAAAATGGCATCCTGCACTTTTGCTTTTAAGCCTTCCAGATCTTTCGGACAAACATGATCATAAAAAAGGTTATTCGTAACCTGTGGGTATTGCTGCCGGTTCAGGCCGAGTAATTGATACATCCCGTCTGACCATTCTGTTTTTCCTGTTACCAGGTCATTGCTCCACATCCCAACTCCGAGCATTTGCTCTGTATCTTCCATCAGTTTCCTGGCCGCCACCCGCTCCTCTTCCAGCTTTAGCTGTTCGGTAATATCCTGGGATAACAGTAAAAGGCTGGCAGGAGAACCATCCTCATTACGGCGTAATACGGTACCAACGGTTTTGAATATGCGAAAATTCTGTTCTTTGTGAGCCAACCGGCACTGAAAGCAATGTTCGGCGTCATTCGTGCTGAATTTAGTCAGCTCCTCCATCACTTTCTCCAGATCTTCCTGGTAAATCAACTGAGATAAATCCTCTTTCCAGGCGGCAACGTCTTCCCAGGTATACCCCAGAAGGTCTGTTATCTTCCGGTTGATATAACGAATCTTTCCCTTGCCCGGATCATATACATAAATCAGGGCTGGAAATAAATTGGTGATTTGTTTCACCAGTTCTTCATTACTTTCTCCCGATGCCAGCAGTTGACGCAGTTGCTGGATGGGGATCAAATCAGTTTCTACGGTCATTACAGATTATTGAATTGCTGATACTGCTTCATTTTGTTATAAAGCGTTTTGCGATCAATATTCAGCAGTTTGGCAGCCTTGGTTTTATTGAAATTGGATTGCTTCAATGCTTCCACAATCATTTCATATTCCGCGTCAATGCTCACCGCTTTGAGGCTGTTTTCGTGAAATGAGGGGGAGGAAGGCATTATCGGGTTTTCAGGGGGCGCGGGTGTTGGGGTAGTTGCCATAGTTGCTGCAGCCGGCGCGGGACTGGTTTCGGCAGACAGCTTCTGGTGATAAATAATTTCAAATGGAAGTGATTGCAGTCCCACACTGTTTCCATCTGTTAAGAGGGCCGCTCTTTTAACCACGTTTTTAAGTTCGCGCAGGTTGCCAAACCAGGGATAACTGTTGAATACCTGCTGCACTTCAGGAGAAAAATCAGCGATCTGTTTACCCAGTTCGCGATTGGTGGAAGCCAAAAAATGCCTCGCATACAGGAGAATATCTTCCGCTCTCTCCCGCAAAGGTGGCAGGTTAATGGAGAACTCATTGAAACGATGATAGAGGTCTTCCCGGAACTTGCCATTACGGGCCGCATCCCACAATTTCTCATTACTGGCCACGATAATGCGCAGGTCCAGTTCAATGTCTTTATTTCCTCCTACCCGTCGAATTTTTCTTTCCTGCACCACCCGCAGCAGCGCTACCTGGATATCATAGGGCAGGTTCGCAATTTCATCCAGAAATATGGTTCCTCCATTAGCGAGTTCCATACTTCCTATTTTCTGATTCAGGGCACCTGTAAAAGATCCTTTCTCATGACCAAATAATTCACTACCGGCCAGTTCCCGGGACAGGGCTCCACAGTCGATAGCTATAAAGGGCTGATTACGCCGGCTGCTTTGCGCATGAATTTTTTGCGCGATGGCTTCCTTCCCGCTTCCACTCTCTCCATAAATAATGACACTGTAATTGGTGGGTGCTACCAGTTCAATCTGTTTGAGAATATTCAGCATTTCCGGCGTTTTGCCGAAAATATATTTGTCATCGGATTCAACTGGTTTCGGCTTTCTCATTGCAGGCGCTGCCGGCGTTGCCGCTTCCACCGGCTGCTGATAACTTTCTTTTTCCAGTGCCTTTTTTATGGTTAC
>CAZJNY010000239.1:0-5517 GCA_964547405.1 uncultured Flavihumibacter sp.
GAAGGATCATGTTCTTCATCACAGATTACGAGTCCCAGTTCCCGGAAAGGCAGGAAGATGGCGGAACGCGCGCCAAGAATGATCCTGGCTTCTCCGGATTTTACCTTGTTCCAGAGTTCGAGCCGTTCACTGGAATTGAATTTGCTGTGATAGATCACAATGTATCCGCCAAAATAACTTTGTAATCTTCGTATGACCTGTGCCGTTAGTGCGATTTCCGGCAGCATATACAGTACCTGTTTGCCCTGAAGCAAAACCTCTTCCATCAGTTTGGTATAGAGCAGGGTTTTACCACTGGACGTAATACCTCTTAACAGACAAACCTGTTTGTGATTGAACTGTTCGCGGATGGATTGAAGGGCGGTTTCCTGTTGTTCGCTTAAGGTAAATGGGATCTGAATGTTTTTGGGCAGACTGGCGAGGCGGTCTACCGACCGGCTTTCTGTCCAGAGTACATTTTTCTCGATAAGGCCTTTCAGTTGTGCGCTGCTGGCACCGGCTTTTTTCAGGAGTTCCGATTGCTTCACCTCTCCTTCTGTTTTCAGCAGATGCAGATATGCAAGCAGTAGTTCCAGTTGTTTAGGAGCGCGGCTCCAGCTATTCATGAGTTCCGCCAATTGTTCTTCCTGCTGGAATTGTGGCTGCAGGTGAACATAGGTCTCTTTCTTTTCCTTGTACGTATGTTTGAGTTCTTCCCATACAAAACAGACCTGTTTTTCGAGCAGGCGTTTGATGACGGGATAAACATGGGTAGCATCCAGGATCTGCTGAACTTCCACCAGTTTTAATTCTTTGCGCAGCAGCAGTGCTTCCGCTACCAGGAATTCATCATCGTCGAGGTCTAGGTGAGAGAAATCTTCTCCGATGGTTTCATTAAAAAGCAGGATGGTTTCACTGCTGAGTTTGAAATGGGTGGGTAAGGCCGCCTGCATCACTTCCCCTTCTGAGCACATATAATAATCGGCGATCCATTCCCAGAAAGCCAGTTCCTGCAGAAATACGATGGGGGTATCGTCCAGTACATTCAGAATGGGTTTGGGATCAAAGGAGCCGGGGGCCTCCTGGTGAACCCGTTTTACAATGCCGGCGTATTTTTTATTCTTTCCAAAAACCACTTCCACCCGCACACCCGGTTTTACTGCGGAAACGAGTTCCGGTGGCACTTTCCAGGTAAAGTTTTTGGGAAGGGCAAGCGGAATCAGCACTTCCACAAAGTGCGTGGGTGTGGAGGAGGGATCAGTGTCTGTGAAAAGAGAATCCACTAGCTAGCATTATTGTTATACCGAAGCAAACCTGCTTCCATCTGGTTGTACACCGCCTGCTTCAACGCTTCCTGGTCCTGTTGTGAGTAGGGGCTTACATCTACCATGGGCAAATATACAGCGCGGCATTTACCCGGACTCAGGGAAAACACCGATTTAAAATGCAGTCTTTTCACGGTATCCGGAAAGATGACAGGCTGGATGGGCGTATTTGTTTCCAGTGCAATCCGAAAGGCGCCATCATAAAAGGATTTTAAGGGATCGCCTGTTTCGTTAAAGGTTCCTTCTGGAAAAATAAAAATGGAAATACCCTGGCGCAGCATCTCTTTTAACCGGTTCACTGATTGCAACCGTTGTTCCGGACTTTTTCGGTTAACCATGACTACCGCATTCCTATAGACGAAACCGAATATTGGAATGCCTGCCATTTCCTGTTTACCCAGAACACGAATGGGTTCCCGGATGATTTTGACAATCATCGGGATATCCATATAGGAAATATGATTGGCTACAAAAATGCAGGGACGGGTTTCAGACTGTTCCTGCTCATGTATTGTTTTTGCCCGGATGCCAATCAGGAAAAACCAGCAATCGGCCCACCAACTGCAGATTTTATACATGAGGTTACCGCCGCGGATTTCACCCAAAAGAGAGGCAATAAAAAATAGCGGAAGCAAAACCAGCAGGAGGAGCACAAAAAATAAAAAACCGTAAATACTGTAAATCGTTTGCAGGATTTTTTTAAGCATGGGTTCAGACATTAATAACAGGAACAGCGGTGATCTATATCCAGGTCGATGCAGGTAACGAGTTTGAGGGCAGTCTGGCAATCGGCCACTACCACACGGATATGCTGCTTATCCTGGCTGGAATAACCTTCAATGGCATAGGTGGGACAAGGTTTATCAGCCGGATCAGATTTTTGTTGGTTGATCTTTCCCTGGAGGATGATTTCCTTTACTTCGGCGGCAGTGATCTGGCGGCAATCCATGCGGCAGCGGCCGTGTTTGGTATAGACCAGTTGGTCTACTTTGTCTGCAAACCGGTTGTTTTCAGCAGGTTGTGCAGAGTTTTTTCGGGTCAGGAACCAGCCGGATACCAGCAACAGGCCGAGGAGGAAATAAAGGATCGGGGCTTTCCGCATGGGGCCAAATCTACGTATCTTTGCGGCCCTATGGCGGAAAAAAGATCAGTGGCTTTTCATACACTCGGGTGTAAACTAAATTTTTCAGAAACATCGGCGATCAGCCGGTTGATGGAGAAGGAAGGCTTTGTGAAAAAAGCTTTTGATGAGGCGGCTGATGTGTATGTGATCAATACCTGTTCTGTTACCGATAATGCGGATAAGGAATGCCGGCAGCTGGTGCGTCGCATTCAGCGCCGGGCGCCGGAAAGCATGGTGGTGATAACTGGTTGTTATGCGCAGCTCAAGCCAAAAGAAATAGCCCAGATACCCGGCGTGGATCTGGTACTGGGAGCGGCGGAAAAATTCAATATTGCGCAACACCTGGAAGCACTGACCAAGTCGGGCCAGGCTAAAATCTGCAGTTGTGATATTGAGGAAGTAAGCGGGTTCAATGCCTCCTGGTCGGTCAATGATCGTACACGTACCTTTCTGAAAGTGCAGGATGGATGTGATTATAGCTGTTCCTTCTGCACCATACCCATGGCCAGAGGGAAAAGCCGGAGTGATTCGATTCAGAATGTGGTGGATAATGCGAAAAAGATAGCATCGGAAGGAGTGAAAGAAATCGTGTTAACCGGGGTGAACCTGGGTGATTTTGGAAAAGGTCCGGATGGCAATAAGAAACACGAAGAAAGTTTTTATGAGCTGGTAAAGGCACTGGATGAAGTGGAAGGAATTGAGCGATATAGAATCTCTTCTATTGAACCGAATCTGCTGACCAATGAAATCATCGAATACGTGGCGGGCAGTAAAAAGTTTATGCCACATCTCCATATTCCCCTGCAAAGTGGCAGCAATACCCTATTAGCACTTATGCGTAGACGTTATAAGCGCGAATTGTATGCAGACAGGGTACAGCGAATCAAAACCCTGATGCCTGCAGCATCAATTGGGGTGGATGTGATAGTAGGATTTCCGGGAGAAACAGAAAAAGAATTCCAGGAAACAGTTGATTTTCTGCATGAACTGGAAATCAGTTATCTGCATGTATTTACCTATTCCGAAAGACCCAATACAACAGCGCTGGACATTCAGCCGGTGGTACCTGTGCAGGTACGGAATGAGCGGAATAAAATCCTGCGCAACCTGAGTTATATGAAACAGCAGTATTTTCAGCAGCAGTTTAGCGGGCAGAAAAGAACGGTGCTGTTTGAGGGCCATGCGAAGCATGGTATGATGGAAGGATATACAGACAATTATATCCGGATTTCCACCCCCTTTCGGGAAGAATGGGTGAATCAATTGGTGGACTGGGCGCTTTGATTTTCAAAAAATTGCGAAAAAAATTTTGCGGAAATTATACAGCCCTTATCTTTGCACTCCCATTAAACGATGGGTTGATCTTTTCAAACGGAAGCATAGCTCAGCTGGTTCAGAGCGTCTGCCTTACAAGCAGAGGGTCCGCGGTTCGAATCCGTGTGCTTCCACTTCCCTTTCGGGAGCATAGCTCAGCTGGTTCAGAGCATCTGCCTTACAAGCAGAGGGTCCGCGGTTCGAATCCGTGTGCTCCCACAAAAGAAGCCTCGCATTTTTGCGGGGCTTTTTTATTTTTACAGTAAAGAATCGATCTATGTTCAATTACAAAGAAGGTCAGGAGCATGAATTCAAGGTGGAGGTGGATGTATTAACGGACACCGGAACTCCTTACCAGCTGATTGTGTGGAACGATGAGGTAAACACGTTTGACTGGGTGATTGAAACCCTGATTGCTGTATGTGGTCACACTCCGGAACAGGCAGAACAATGTGCCTTATTCATCCATACCAAGGGTAAATATGGCGTGAAGAATGGAGAATATGAAGAATTGAAAACCATGTGCGATGCTATCACAGAAAGAGGCATAGGCGCCACGGTTGAAGTAACCCCCTGATCATGCCCGTATTCCTCCTGGAAGAAGCGTTGATTTTCCCACCGGTAGAACTGGCAACTGAAGAAGGGATGCTGGCCGTGGGGGGCGATTTATCGCCGGAAAGACTGCTACTCGCCTACCGCTCGGGCATATTCCCCTGGTACGACGAAGGACCGATCGTATGGTGGAGTCCGGATCCACGTTTTGTATTATTCCCATCCGAATTGCGGATTCAAAAAAGTATGCGGCCTTACCTGAACCAGCCCAAATACCGGTATCGTTTTAATAGTTCCTTTCGCCAGGTGATGGAATCCTGCCGGCAAATCCCAAGAAAAGATCAGCCGGGTACCTGGATCCAGCCAGAATTGATTGATGCCTATACCCGCTTGCATGAAATGGGGTATGCCTGCAGTGCGGAAGCCTGGGAAAACGGAGCACTGGTAGGTGGTTTGTATGGCGTACGGCTTGGTCCCTTTTTCTTTGGGGAAAGCATGTTTTCACAAAGGCCGAATGCCAGCAAATTTGCTTTTATCCGATTGGTTCAACAGTTGGTAAAAGAAGGAGTTCGCCTGATCGATTGCCAGGTTTATACGGAACACCTCGAGTCCCTGGGGGCTCGAATGATACCGCGTGCTGAATTTGTACGACAGTTGGAAGAAGGCCTGGCTGTCTGACTTAAAAACGGGTACCTAAATAATGCGGTAACATTTTTCGCCAGGTTGGCCAGTCGTGGGTCATTTCCGAACCCCAGATATCCAGTTCATACCAGATGCCCTTGTTATAAAGAATGGAGGCCATGCTACGGGCGGCATCCGGCGCTTCATGTGCTCCACTGCCAGAGAGCAGGTGAATATGATGACTGGAACGAATCTGTTCCAGAATGCTATGATCGCTCAGGTTGGGCAGGTAGTGAGCCGGACTGTTATAATAGACATCTTCATCAAAATAACCCTTTGTATATTCAGTCAGATCATACACACCGCTCATGGCAATAAAGCCATTGATAAGATCCGGCCTTTTGAAAAAAAGATTGGCACTGTGCAAAGCTCCAAAAGAAGCGCCGCTGGCTATGATAGGCGTATCATGTGAGGTATTCATCCGGATAAATGGAATCACCTCATTGTATACATAATCATTCCATTGCTGGTGGCGGATCGATTTATGCCGGGGATCCATCTGGTCGTTCATCCAGCTTTCCCGATTGATGCTGTCGATGGAAA
>CAZJNY010000240.1:0-2481 GCA_964547405.1 uncultured Flavihumibacter sp.
CGTATAGCCAGCTGCTTTCCGAAAAGGCGACTACCGCCTACCAATATGCGCTGATCAAACCTGGCGTTACACAAACCGCTTCCGTTAAAGCGCCTTATATCTATGCAGAAGACAACTGGGTGGATGATATGGAACTGGCGGCAGCCCAACTCAATAAATTGTCCGATGCCTTTTCCTATGCCAAACAGGAACCGATCACGCCCTGGCTGGGAAAAGATACCGCGCATCATTATCAGTGGTATCCTTTTATCAACCTCGGACATTTTGAACTTGCCAAAAGAGCAACCGGGACAGCGCGCGCAACCGTTTTATCCTATTACCAACAGGGACTCGAAGCCGTTTGGAAGAAAGCAAAACAGAACGCTTTCCATCGCGGTGTGCCTTTTATCTGGTGCAGTAATAATCTCACTACATCACTTGCCATTCAGGGTATCTGGTACAAACAACTGACCAGTGATTCCAAATATGATGCCCTCACGCAAGCCAATATCGACTGGCTCTTTGGCATGAATCCCTGGGGTACCAGCATGGTGTATGGATTGCCTTCCTGGGGTGATACTCCTGTAGACCCACACTCCGCATTTACGCATCTGAAAAATTATCCCATAGATGGCGGACTGGTAGATGGTCCGGTTTATGGTTCCATTTACGGCAATCTGATCGGTATTAAATTATATAACGAGGATGAATATGCGCCCTTCCAGAGTTCTCTGGTAGTATACCATGATGATTATGGTGATTACTCTACCAACGAACCAACCATGGATGGCACCGCCTCCCTTATTTATTTGTTAGCCGCGCTTGAATCGCAGTTGAAATTTGCAAAGCCCTGATTACGTTAAATTCGCCAGACTGGCTTCCAATACTTCTATCTTGGCTACCGCGTCGGCTCTTTTCTTTTTCTCCATGTCCACTACCTCGGGTTTGGCATTCTGTACAAAGCGTTCATTGCTCAGTTTCTTATCGCAACTGGCAACAAAACCTTTCAGGTAATCCAGTTCTTTCTGCAGGTCTTCTTTCTGTAAACCAGTATCCACCGGCTTCTCTGATTCAACATAAAACTGATCCTTTCCAATTACCGTAGCCATGGTTTGTGGTACTGCTTCCGAAACATATCCAATAGAAGCGGCATTTACCTGCTTCAATAAGATCGACTGTATGGTATTGTATAATTCAGTCTGGCTCGTATTCACAAACAGGCGGATACTTTCTTTTGGCTTGAGCTGCGCCTTGTTCCGCTGATCCCGGATGCCACTGATTACCTGCTTCAGCAATTCGCCTTCAGTCAGGAAACTTTGCTCCGTTTTGTTTGCTGCTGCGTTTGGCAATGCAGCTAGCGGAATAAACTGCCGCACACAAAGTTCATCGCCCTCTTTTCGATCTGCCAGCAGATGATAAATTTCTTCTGTAATAAAAGGCATATAGGGATGCACTAACTGCACCAGCTCTTCATAAAATTCAATGGCCTGTTGCAGGTGCCAGCCATTCACCGGCTCATCCACACCTGGTTTGATCCACTCCAGGTACCAGCTGCAATAGTCATCCCATACCAGGGAATAAATGGTTTTCAATGCCTCACTCAAACGGAACTGCTGCATCAACTGATCCACTTCCGCACGCACCTGGTTTAACCGGCTGCGGAACCAGGCATTGGGCCAGTTCATACTTGCAAACTGCTCAGCTTGTTTATCCGGATGGAAGCTGTCCCGCTCTTTCCACATCGTAATCAGCTTGAGCGCATTCCACATTTTGTTGTTGAAATTCCTTCCCTGTTCCAGCGCCGCTTCATCAAATAACAAATCGTTTCCGGCAGGAGAGGAGATCATGATTCCAAAGCGAACAGCATCAGCTCCATACTTATCTATCAGCTCCAGCAGATCTGGTGAATTACCCAGACTCTTGCTCATCTTTCTTCCCTGTTTGTCGCGCACCATGCCGGTGAAATACACATCGCGGAAAGGAATCTGCTTCTCGTATTCCATTCCTGCCATCACCATGCGCGCTACCCAGAAGAAAATAATATCCTGTCCGGTTACCAAAACGGATGTCGGATAGTAATAGCTGATTTCTTTATTTCCAGGTTCTGTAATTCCATTGAATACTTCAATTGGCCATAACCAGGAAGAAAACCAGGTATCGAGTACGTCTTCATCCTGCTTTAAATCTTCCGCACTGAAACTAACAGCACCATTGGATTGTACAAATGCCTGGTAGGCTTCTTCTCTTGTTGCCGCCACCTGGAAACTTCCATCGGGCGCATAGAAAGCAGGGATTTGTTGTCCCCACCACAACTGGCGACTGATACACCAATCCTTCACATTTTCCAGCCAGTATTTATAGGTAGCTAAAAACTTATCGCCCGGATGTATCCGGATATCACCACTTACTACTGCATTCAAAGCAGGTTCAGCAAGTTCCTTCATGCGCACAAACCATTGGGTGGAGATCCGCGGTTCCACTACCACACCCGTACGCTGACTG
>CAZJNY010000240.1:2581-5502 GCA_964547405.1 uncultured Flavihumibacter sp.
TTCAATCCCAGGTTGTAATCGTTGATATCATGGGCCGGTGTCACTTTCAAAGCACCGGTTCCAAAAGCTGGATCTACGTATTCATCAAAGATGATCGGGATCCTCCGGTTGATCAGGGGTACATAAGCAAACGCTCCTTTCAGATGCGTATACCGATCATCGTTAGGGTTTACACAAATCGCTGTATCACCCATAATGGTTTCAGGTCGTTGTGTTGCGATTACAATCCCTTTACCGGCAAAGGTTTCCAAAGGCTGACCGTCTGCAGTTTCCAGCCGGTAACAAACATGATACAGTTTACCCTGGATATCCTTGTATTCTACTTCTTCATCACTCAAAGCTGTTTTGGCGGATGGATCCCAGTTGATCATACGTGCCCCACGATAAATCAGTCCCTTTTTATAGAGATCAACAAATACTTCAATAACCGCTTTATAATAATGATCATCCATGGTAAAGCTCACCCGGTTCCAGTCAACACTGCAACCCAGTCGCTCGATCTGGTTATAGATGATGCCACCATATTTTTCTTTCCATTCAAAGGCATAGCGAAGGAATTCCTCCCGGCTCAGATCTGCCTTTTTGATGCCTTTTTCTTTTTCGAGCATCTGTACCACTTTGGCTTCTGTGGCGATGGAAGCATGATCGCTACCTGGCACCCAGCAGGCATTGAAACCACTCATCCGGGCTTTCCGCACCAGGATATCCTGCACAGTTTCATTCAGCGTATGGCCCATGTGTAATACGCCCGTTACATTGGGAGGGGGGATGACCACCGTAAAAGCCGGACGCTCATCCGGTTTGCTGGTGAAATACGCCTTGTCCTTCCAAATTCGGGTCCATTTAGCCTCCGCTTCCGCGGTCAGAAAATTCTTAGTCAATTCCATATGCTTGCCTTGCTTTCGTGCAGGGCCGCAAAAATAAGAAAAGCTACCCGTGCTACCTAAGCCCACCTTTCGACTGCTAAATATTTTAGTATTTTTCTTGTTTATGTTTGCTTTCCATGCTAAATTTGAGTGTTCGTCTGACGTCTCACGTTTCACTTTTGACGTCTCACATCTCACGTTTCACATGTATGCTATCGTCGACATAGAAACCACCGGCGGATTTGCCTCCGGCAATGCCATCACCGAAATTGCCATCATCCTGCACAATGGCAGGGAGGAGGAGGGAAGGTATAGTACATTGATTAATCCCGGTCGCCCTATTCCGCGGGCCATCACAGCACTTACCGGCATAACCGATGAGATGGTGATTAATGCGCCATCTTTTGATAGCATTGCGCCACATATTCACAACCTGCTGCAGAACCGGATTTTCGTGGCGCATCATGTAAATTTTGATTATTCCTTTGTGCAGAGCCAACTTGCTGAATACGGGCTGCCGCTTAAATCGAAAAAACTCTGTACAGTCCGGCTGGCCAGGCAGGTATTTCCGGGTTTTCCCAGTTATAGCCTGGGGAATCTTTGCAGGTCCTTATCGATTCCATTGGAAAACCGCCACCGGGCAGAAGGAGATGCCGCTGCTACCAGCCTGCTTTTTGCACGGTTGGTGGAAACCGATGAGGGTAAGGTCCTAACGGCCATGACTAAGGGAAAAAATGCGGAACAGTTTTTACCGCCCCATTTACCGGTTGAAGCATTGGATCAGTTGCCACAGGGACCAGGAGTCTATTATTTTGAATCCGCCAAAAAACAGGTTCTCTATGTAGGGAAAGCCGCGAACCTGAATAAAAGAGTACGCACCCATTTTTCCAACAACGATAAGGGAAAGCGAAAGCAGGAATTAATGCGTCAGGTACATCATATCCGCTTTACCCAATGTGCCAGTGAATTGATGGCGCTGATACTGGAAAGCCAGGAAATCCGCCAACTCTGGCCTCCCTTTAACAGAAGCCAGAAAAAATACCATCACCGCTATGGACTATATTCCTATGAAAACAGGAATGGCATGCTTCAATTGGTGATTGAGAAAAAACGCACCAATTTACCGGCCCTGCACACTTTCAACTGGCTGCAGGAAGGCCAGCAATTTATGCGCCGGGTAAAAGAGAAAATGGAAAAAGAGGACAGTCTGCAATTGCAGGAACCTTTGCAGTACAATCAATACCTGACCAGGGCCATTGATGAATACAGACAACAATTGCCCTCTGTAGCACTTGTGGAAAAAGACCATTATTTCACCAAACGGTATGCTGTTTACCTGCTCGAAAAAGGGAAGTTCTGGGGGATGGGTTACCTGGAAGATCCTTATGCCATCGGGAACCAGTTAGATTCCTGGAAGGAAAAAATCTCCCCCTCTCCTGATAATGACTATATCAGGGGGCTACTCTATCAGTCTCTCAGTTCCGGAGCAAGAATCAGTATTCCGCTGGAAGAATAAGCATCAACTGGTCCAAACCGCAATAGTTACCACAGCAATCGCAGCATACAATGCTAATACGATGATTACCAGTTTGGCAGTGCTGGCCTGAGACAAATCGAACAATCGTTTCATAATTAACCGTTTAGTCCTTCAAAAAATGATTAGATGTGGATTCAGGTTTCAATGGGCCGGGGTAAGCATCGCTTAATTAATTGCGACCTTTAAATATAATAAATTAAACAGATTTATCCAATTTTTGTAGATCCCGTTTCGGGCAGAAAAATTTTGGCTTATTTTCATCAAAACAAGTTCACTATGACACGCGCGCTTAGTTCCTGGTACAGTCCGGCTCTGCAAAAAGAAATGCCAATTGCCAGTTATGGTCATTATGGTTTTGCCCTTTTGCTTATTCCAACCGCCGCCGCCGACTATCTCGAATACGAGCGTTTTCAACTCATAGATGCCATCGCTCCCTTTATTGAGGCAGGTAAAGTAAAAGTGTTTTCCATCGACAGCATCAATCGGGAAAGCTGGATGAACGACCAGATGGATCCCCG
>CAZJNY010000241.1:0-5494 GCA_964547405.1 uncultured Flavihumibacter sp.
CTCAATGATGTTGCCTGGAGTTATGTAACAGATTTATTCCGAAAAAACAGTGGCCTGCTCGATCCCCGAAGGGGCCGAGGATTTTACAGCACTTTTTCTGCCAACTATTGGTTCATGCGTTTTCCGCTGGATTATATTTTCAGTTCTGCAGATTTCGGACTGGTTCATATGAGAAGAATGCCGCATGTTGGCTCGGATCATTTTCCCATGTTCATTAAACTCCAATTCAAACCTTCCCTGGAGCAGGTGCACGAAACGCCTGTTGCAAGTGCGGAAGAAACAGCCGAAGCCGTAGAGAAAGCAACTAGCGCAATCGATTGACCTAAACTTTTTACCCTTTTTTTTGAAAAATCCAGCCACCAGATTCTATCGCATGCTGTAACTTGTAAGCATGAAATATACTGCTGTCTTATTGCTGGCCCTTTGCCTCAGCGGCACGATGCTGGCCCAGAAATCAAAATCACTTTTCAATGGTAAAAATCTCAAAGGCTGGACCATTCACGGTACGGAGAAATGGTACGTGGAAAATGGTGAGCTGGTTTGTGAAAGCGGACCCGATAAACAATACGGGTACCTGTCAACCAACAAAAACTACAAAAATTACGAACTGACCCTTCAGTTCAAACTGGAAGCCAATGGCAACAGCGGAGTCTTCATCCGCTCCGGCATTGAAGGCACCAAAATCAGTGGCTGGCAGGTGGAAGTTGCTCCTGCGGGCAAACACACTGGCGGCATCTATGAATCCTATGGCCGTGGCTGGTTGATCAAACCAGCTCCTGAAAATGAAAGCAAGCTCAATGCCGATGGCTGGAATGAAATGCGCATCCTCGTTCAGGGCGATCGCGTTACCAGCTTCCTGAATGGTACACAGATGGTGGATATCACCGATGCCAAAATTGGGGCGGGTAATGGTTTTATTGCCTTGCAGATTCATGATGGAGGAGGTATTAAAGTACGCTGGAAAAACATTCGTATCAAAGAACTCTAACTCAAGATTATAGTAGCATGAACAAAAAAGAACAAGCTTCCCGGAGAGGGTTTCTTCGCTCAATGGCCGCCGCAACAGCGGGACTCGCAATCGGACACACGGCCATGGCTGCAGAAGAGAAAAATGTATTTATTCAGTCCATTCGCAGCAGAACCGGACTCGATGCAAATGACCAGATCAATATTGCCCTGATTGGTGCAGGTGGCATGGGCGTTCAGGATACGATCACGGCCCTGCAGGTACCTGGCGTTAAGCTGATAGCTGTTTGTGATTTGTACGATGGTCGTTTGAAAGATGCAAAAGAAAGATGGGGTTCGCAAATTGCCACCACCCGCAGTTATAAGGAGATTCTGAATCGCAAGGATATAGATGCGGTGATCATTGCAACACCGGATCACTGGCACCAGCAGATTTCCATTGATAGTCTGAAAGCAGGCAAACATGTGTACTGCGAAAAGCCGATGGTGCATTCCATTGGTGAAGGTCCGGCGGTAATCAAGGCCCAGCAGGAATCCGGTAAAATTTTTCAGGTCGGCAGTCAGGGCGTTTCTTCCCTGGGCAATGAAAAAGCAAAGGAATTACTGAAAGATGGCGCGATTGGTGAACTCAATTATGCAGAAGGTTTCTGGGCGCGACATTCACCGGTTGGTGCCTGGCAATATCCGATTCCCGAGGATGCATCTCCTTCCACAGTAGACTGGGAAGCCTTTATCAGCAATACCACCAAACGTGCTTTTGATAAAACACGTTTTTTCCGCTGGAGAAATTATACGGATTATGGAACCGGTATGTCGGGTGATCTGTTCGTGCACCTGTTTTCCAGTCTGCATTTTATCACCGACTCTTTTGGTCCCAATAAAGTATATTCTTCCGGTGGTTTGCGCTACTGGAAAGATGGGAGAGAAGTACCCGATGTATTGTTAGGTACTTTTGATTATGGTGCTTCCAAAGCACATCCTGCCTTCAATCTTTCCCTGCGCTGCAATTTCGTGGATGGAACCAGCGGCACTACTTTTTTGAAACTGGTTGGCAGTGAAGGTTCCATGGATATTACCTGGGATGATGTTACTGTTAAGCGCAATAAGGAAGTGGCATCCGATGATCCCTTCTTCATTGAGCAGATGCGTAAAGCCGGTAAGGAAGTGGGTGGCAGAAAACGCATCCTGCCTCCACAGGAATTCACTTTCCGCGCTGAGAAAGGATACAAGGGCGGTCCCTACGATCACTTTGTCAATTTCTTTGAAGCGATACGCAAAAATGGTAAGGTAGCAGAAGATGCCGTATTCGGATACCGCGCTGCCGCTCCTGCATTATTATGCAATGATAGCTATCGCCAGGATAAAGCCATGCTCTGGAATCCGGAGAAAATGGAACTGGTGAAAAAATAATCAACCCTGCTTCTCCAATTGCTGAAGGCATGCCCGTAAGTCCTTCGGCAATGGAGCATGCAGTTCTATCTGCTGCCCGTTTTTATCGGTGAACTGCAGTGAGCTGGCATGTAATCCCAACCGGTTTAATAAGGGCCGTTCATCCAGCACATCCTTTCCCAATTTGAATTTTTTCTTGATGGCAGACAGTAAAAACGGTTTGCCATCACCATAATAGGGATCGCATACAATCGGATGCCCGAGGTGCTGCATATGTACACGAATCTGGTGTGTTCTCCCTGTCAGAATGGTAAACTCCATCCAGGAATAGGAAGGAAATGATTCCAGCGTTTTAAAGAGAGTGATAGAAGGTTTCCCTTTTCGGATTACCGTCATTTGTCCGGGTTTACCCGGGTGCGGACCAATCGGTACATCAACAATACCTTCTTCTTCATATACTTTTCCGAGTACCAGTCCATTGTATTTTTTTACCGTAGAGCGCTCTTCAAACTGTTTGGATAAATACTGGTGACTGGTTTCATTTTTTGCAAACAGGATAACACCACTGGTCTCCCGATCCAGGCGATGCACCGTGAAAATTGATCCGTAGGCAGCCTGTAACAAATCCTTTAAAGAGGGAGCTGATTGTTCGCGATCAGGAATGGAAAGCAATCCGGCTTCCTTATTGATAGCAACCCAGTCTTCTGTTTCCTGCAGAATCGCAGCTTTGATCGATTTCATCTTATTTACCGGATTTTTTGGAAACCTTGCTTGTATTCTTTACGGGCCTGGTCGCTTTTTTTGTTGCCGGCCGGTCGCCTTTTTCTCTTGCTCTGAAACCGGTAGGAGCAGCTTTGCCGGAGGGCTCCGGACGCGGACCTGTACGCTTCTGTGGCTTTTGAACCTCTTCTTCTTTGGAAGCGGCTGATTTTTTCAAATCTTTATTGAAATGTTTCAGTGTCCGGATTTCTTTCTCCGTGAGTAACCGAAATTTTCCGCGGTTCACATTTTTCTTGGTGAGTCCGGCATAACTTACCCTATCCAGTCCCCTTACATCGTATTTCAGGTGTTCAAAGATCCGGCGTACAATCCGGTTGCGGCCACTGTGAATTTCTATACCGATGATGGATTTATCACGCGGGTCTGCATAACCGATAGCATCCGGCTGTATGAAACCGTCTTCCAGTGTGATACCCTGTGCGATGCTTTCAAAATCTGCTTTGGATACCGGGCGATCCAGTTTTACTTCATAGATCTTTTTTACCTGGTTTTTGGGGTGCGATAAGGTTTGCGCGAGTTCGCCATCGTTGGTTAACAACAATACCCCGCTGGTGTTACGGTCCAGTCTTCCGATCGGATACACACGTTCGGCGGTAGCTGTTTTGATCAGATCCAGCACGGTTTTCCTTCCTTGTGGATCTTCTGTAGTAGTGATATAATCTTTGGGTTTGTTAAGCAGGATATACACCAGGTTTTTCGTCAGGTGAATCTTTTTTCCTTTGACGCTGATTTCATCTTTTTCGGTGACTTTAAAACCAGGTTCAAGGATGGATTGGCCGTTTACTGTAACTACTCCTGACTTTACCAGCTCAGCAGCATCACGTCTGGCACAGATTCCGGCATGCGCGATGAATTTGTTAAGTGGCATGGGCCCACTGTTGCTTTCGCTTCCTGCTTTGTTGAATGCACCCGGCTTTCCGGTAGCTGCTTGATTTCTCTTTTCCAGCTTCAATTGGCGCTTTTCTTCAAAAGACTGATCAATAGCCTGCTCTCTGTCTTTTTTTTCTACTCTTCTTTCCTGGCGGTATTGTTCCTTAACGGTACCTGCTTTTTTCTTGTTGACGAACTTCTCGAATCCGGTCGTTTTTTTCATGTGCTTGTATTTACTGTTTTTCAACAGGAAGTGCAAAAATACAAAAGACAGCCGGGATGGCTGTCTTTTTGTCGTTTTCAGGGGTTGATTTATCGGGCCGGACCGTCCATTGGTCTTTTAGATCGTTGTTTTATCTGCTCCAGTTGCTCCGGTGTTAGCAGCTTGCGCATGTTTTCCCGGTTGGCTTCGTGAAGCGCTTTCAGTTTGGTCTTTTTCTCTGCATCAGAGAGGGCTGAATTGGCTTTGATCAGTGCCGCTTCTTCGCGTTGTTGCTCCTGCATGGCACGCATACTGTTTTTTTGTTCAGTGGTTAAATTGGATACCATGCCGCGTTTGCGGTGTTTGCCCATATTCATGCGCTCCCCCCGGTTTTTCTGGAGTTGTTCCAGTTTGGCTTTCTGCTCTGGTGTATACACTGCCATGCGTTTTTGATGGTATTCTTCCTGAAGTGATTTCAGTTGCAATTTTTGCGCTTCTGTCAATTGCAGGATAGAATCCATACGCGCTCCGCGCTGGTGTTGCATGTTACCGGCTTTGCGATCTGCTTTATGCTGGCTCTTTTTATAAGCGGGCTTTGTAGCTGTACTGTCCTGTGCCTGTATAGTCAGGAAACCCAGTCCCAGCATGCTTAGTAGTAGTAATCTTTTCATATTCCTGTCTGTTTAATAAATAGACCGGAAATGAAACCCCGCGTTTAATGGGTATTGGTAGAATCTTTTGTTATAACAACTGCTTAACAAATCCGCCCGTCTCCTTCGTCTCCTTTGTCCCTCTTCCTTTCCTCCCTCTTCCATTCCTCCTTCTTCCGTGCTCACTTATTCGCCAGCTGTCCGCAAGCCGCATCAATATCCTTGCCCCTGCTTCTTCTCAGTCGTACGTTTACCCGATGTTTCTCCAGGTACTGCATGAACTGCATCGTCTTGTCTTCATCAGGTTTTTCAAAGAGGGCCAGGTCAATGGGATTGTATTCAATGATATTGATCAGATCAGCCGGCACCCGGCGGTAGAGTTTAACCAGTTCTGCAGCATCTTCCAGGCTGTCGTTGAAATCCTTGAACAGGATATATTCAAAAGTGATTTCATTGCCGGTTTTCTGGTAGAAATAGTTCAGGGCTTCCACCAGCGACTGAATATCATTCGTATCATTAATGGGCATGATTTCATGGCGCTTTGCATCGGTGGCGGCATGGAGGGAAAGTGCCAGTTTGAACCGTACCTGGTCATCGCCCAGTTGTTTGATCATTTTGGCAACACCGGCGGTGGATA
>CAZJNY010000242.1:0-5377 GCA_964547405.1 uncultured Flavihumibacter sp.
ACTGTATTAGCAGCTTACAAAAATCCAGTTGCCAATGCCGGAGCAGATCGCAACCTGCAACTGCCGACAGCTTCTGTTGAGTTAGACGGAACCGGTTCCAGTGACCCGAATGGTTTGGCACTTCGCTTTACCTGGCAACAGCTAAGCGGACCTAATACCAGTGCGCTTGCTAGTGCGGGATCTGCAAAAACACTGGCATCAAACCTGGTAGCGGGTACCTATTTGTACCGTTTAACAGTTACCAACTCCGCTAATCTGAGCTCATCTGATACCATGAAACTAGTGGTTTTACCGATCCCGGAAAATAAGGCTCCGATAGCAGTAATCCAGGACAGCATGTTATCAAATTCACCCTGGAGATGGGCACTTAACGGGGCTGGCTCCTATGATACGGATGGTAGCATTGCCAGCTTTTCCTGGGCCTTTATAAGCGGACCAGTAACACCCACCTTGTTGTCTCCTTCAGGAGCAGCCACGGAAGTAACCAATCTGATTGCCGGTTCCTATAAGTTTCGTTTATCCATAACCGATAACCTGGGAAAATCAACTGTCAAAGAGCATAATCTGATAATTACAGATAGTTCTACTTCGGCTCCCAAAGAGCTACTCGAAGTAAGGTTCTGGCCCAACCCGGTAAATGATATTCTTAAAGTCAGAATAACTGGTAACGCGGAAGGTTATACACTTATCCGGATCTTTGATCTTACCGGGACCAAAGTGCTGGAGCAGGTTCACTCCAAATTTGGAAAAGTACTTAGTCTTTCAATACCCGTTCAACGGTTAAGCGCTGGCATGTATTTTCTAAATATTAAGGTGGGCAACAGACCTGAGCAAACAGAGAAGTTCATAAAGAACTAATCACTCACAGTGTTGTATAAACGAATTATAAAGACCCATATTATTGGGTCTTTATAATTTTTGTTATATAACGCTTGCCTGCAGTTACTACTGTAAGTATATACATTCCGGGACGGTGATCCAGTAATTCACCGAGGGAAATAGAATTATTGTTTTCCTGCAACATGATTTTCCTTGAACTTACCAACTGACCTGAACTGTTATGCAATAATAATTCAGCAGGACCAGCATCTTTTACAGCAATTGTTGCATTTACATAGGTTGTAACAGGATTTGGAAATACAATTACTCCTTCACTTATAACCCTGTTGGAGGTTACTACAACAACCTGACTGTATTCTACCCGTCCATTTATATCAACACCCTTGATCCGATAAAAATTACCAGCAGCAAATGGTAGCTTATCATCTGCTTCATAACGAACCAGTCCTGAATTTCCAGATCCTTCAATGGTAGCAATCGATTTGAAGTTGGATCTGCTGGCAGAACGTTCCACTTCAAAATATTCAAACTGATCATTGTTCTCAACAGTCCATTTGAGGCGATTTTGCTTGCCCATCCTGCTTACAGAAAGCTGCATGGGATCTACCGGCAACACACCGTCTGCAATAGGGAAGTCATTGAATGCTGCCAGGCCAATACCAGTACCTCCGTCATTGGCGATTGCAGGCGATGGCGCACCACCAGGAATAATATAAGAAATCCGGCTAGGGTTAATAATTGTGCCAGACTGCTTATTAAAGCTTACTTTAATTTGCCAAATGGGACTACTCACAGTTCCGGAGTTAGACAATTGCACTGAATTTATCGTGTAGGCATCTGTAGGATTACTAGACGCTAGTCTGAAATTATTAATTAATTGTGCGCTTGAACCTTCAATTGCCATATCATCACCAGGATAATTTAGCTCAATTGAGATTTCACTGGGTTCTCCAGGAGAAGACAATGATGAAAAGCTTGCAGCTACAGGCTGGGGAGTATACGTATTTTTTAATGTAGCTCTACTCGGATCATAAAGGTCTCTAGCTACAGCATTAAAAACTCTTCGCCCTATTTCCTGATAACCGTTAACATACCCATAGTGGCAGTCATCAGTATATTGAGGAACATTCGTTGTTGATATCAAATCTATTTTGTCATCCGTAAGGTCGTCAGATGCTGCAAGTTGGCGGTGGGCTTCCTGAATCCACCTCGCATCTAAATAGGTAGATAGTAATGCGCAAGTTTTTGTTTGAACTATATAGATTTTTTCTATTGACGCAAAGTCCGTCAGCCAGCTTGCTTTTAATGAATTGAAATCAGCAATATAACTTGCAGTTGTTCGATGGAAGGCAACGTTACTAGGAGGAGCCGCATTGGTCTCACCCTGGTACCATATAATTCCACGAATTTTATTTTCGAAGTTATAGTCTGAAATCCTGGTCAATAAACGCCCATAATTAGTTCCAAGATTTTTAGGGTCAGCGTTATTTCTAAAGAAATAATCAATGGATGCTCCTCCATATGCACCATTGAAGACTGCTACTGGAATATTAAATGTATTTATAATACTAGCTGCGAAACTTCCCGCTACTTGTCCAATATTAAATGACTGAAAAATATTCGCGTCAAATCGCCCAACTCCCCAAGTTTTATCGACTGCGGCGTAATTATCATTGCCATTACCATAAGTTCTAATAAAATTTCTATTTGTTTCAATGTTTGGGTTATCCGCACCGCCTCTTAGTTGAGCTTCCGCGTTAGATTGTCCTTGAATAATATAAATATCCCCAGCTACAACCTCTGTTACAGTAGTAAGTAAAGATGGAGTACCTCCGATTAATGAATAAAATCGATAGCGGTAATTGGCTAATTCAGCAACCTGATTAATTGTAATGGAAAAAGAAGCGCTACCATTAGCAAATACAAGCGGCTGATCTTCTGAATCAAAAAATTCTCCAGTATCATTATAATTACCGTTATTGTTTAAATCCCTATCTACTACAATTCTAACTCCTGTAATATTTTGATCAATAATAGTTCCAGCAATTAAAACTTCAGCAACATCTGGCTGCCCATCATTTGTAATTATCCTGGGATAAAGTTGATACCTAACTGGAAAAGAAGAAAATTCTCCAAGAGTCACTGGTAGTGCTGGTAAGGCTGGTTGCGCGAAAGAAATAGAAAGCTTTAAAAGTCCGATCAGGGTAAGGATCGCAATTCTGGACCATCTGTGTGGTTTCATTATCCGTAATGTTTTGTGGTTATGAGGCTCTAATCAGATGGAAATTCAACGACGGATAATGGAAGCGGTAAGACTTCAGATACGAAATTAGTCTATAAATTGGATTTCCAAAATTTGTAAGAATAAAAAAAAATCCACATTTAATCGTTTCAACATCAATTTTTTGAAAAACCCATCAAAACCCATCTTATCTACTGTTGATTATTTGATTTTTACAGCAAACCCTCTTGATTTCGGATTTTTACTATCGTATAAATACATAAAAAAAGACAGCCTCTTTCAAGGCTGCCTCTTTAAAATATTCAACATTCCGGATATTAATATCCCATGTCACCCATACCACCACCGTGGCCATGCGGAGCAGGCGCTGCTTCTTTAGCAGGCTTGTCAGCAATCACACACTCGGTAGTCAGCAACATACCAGCGATAGAAGCGGCATGCTCCAGCGCAACGCGACCTACTTTAGTAGGATCGATTACACCTGTTTTCAGGAGGTTTTCGAATTTCTCGGTGCGGGCATTGAAACCATAATCAGCTTTTCCTTCACGAATCTGGTTGATGATTACAGAACCTTCCAGTCCGGCATTCTCAACAATGATACGCAGAGGCGCTTCCAGTGAGCGACGTACAATCTGTACACCCAGTTTCTCATCTTCATTGCTGCTACGGAAACCATCCAGTGCAGTGATTGCGCGGATAAACGCTGTACCACCACCAGGAACGATTCCTTCTTCTACAGCTGCACGGGTTGCATGCAGGGCATCATCCACACGGTCTTTCTTCTCTTTCATTTCCACTTCAGTAGCAGCACCTACATTCAGAACCGCAACACCACCGCTCAGTTTAGCCAGGCGCTCCTGCAGCTTCTCACGATCATAATCGGAAGTAGTGCTTTCAATCTGAGATTTGATCTGATTGATGCGCTTGGTGATATCGTCTTTTTTACCCTTACCACCTACGATAACGGTATTGTCTTTATCAATGGTAATAGAAGTTGCCTGTCCCAGGTAGCTGAGATCTGCATTCTCCAGTTTGAAACCCTGCTCTTCGCTGATAACAGTACCAGCAGTCAGGATAGCGATATCCTGCAGCATTTCCTTACGACGATCGCCAAAGCCAGGCGCTTTAACAGCAGCCACTTTCAGCGTACCACGCAGTTTGTTTACTACCAGTGTAGCCAGTGCTTCACCTTCCAGATCTTCACTGATGATCACCAATGGACGACCACCCTGAGCTACTTTCTCCAGGATATGCAGAATGTCTTTCATCGCACCGATCTTCTTATCGTAGATCAGGATGTAAGGATTCGACAGTTCAGCGTTCATTTTTTCGCTGTTGGTAACGAAGTACGGAGAGATATAACCGCGATCGAACTGCATACCTTCTACTACTTCTACAGTAGTATCGGTTCCTTTTGCTTCTTCAACAGTGATCACACCGTCTTTACCAACTTTCGCCATTGCTTCTGCAATCAGCTTTCCGATTTCCGGATCGTTGTTGGCAGAAATCGTAGCAACCGCTTCAATTTTCTTGGTATCGTTTCCGATTTTCTGGCTCTGGCCACGCAGTGCTTCCACTACTTTCTCCACCGCCTTATCAATACCGCGTTTCAGGTCCATCGGATTGGCACCTGCTGCAACGTTTTTCAGTCCTTCTGTGATGATTGCCTGCGCCAGTACAGTTGCGGTAGTAGTACCGTCACCTGCCACATCAGCAGTTTTGCTGGCAACTTCTTTCACCATCTGGGCACCCATGTTCTCGATAGGATCTTCCAGTTCAATTTCTTTCGCTACAGTAACACCATCTTTGGTTACAGCAGGAGCACCAAATTTCTTTTCGATAACCACATTACGACCTTTTGGTCCCAGGGTTACTTTCACCGCATTGGCGAGGGTATCAACCCCTTTCTTCATTCTGTTTCTTGCTTCGAGGTCGAAGAAAATCTGTTTTGCCATAGTAGTTGACTTAAATAAAGTTGTTGAATGTTTAATTAGATAATAGCCAGGATATCACTTTCCCGCATGATCAGGAAATCACCACCTTCCAGTTGCAACTCAGTACCGGCATATTTGCCATACAGTACGGTGTCACCAACTTTCACGGTCAGAGGCTCATCTTTCTTACCGGTACCGGCAGCCACGATGGTTCCGCGCTGGGGCTTTTCTTTCGCTGTATCAGGAATAATGATACCGCCTGCAGTCTTCTCTTCAGCAGGGGCGGGTTTTACTACCACCCGATCGTGCAAAGGAGTAATGTTCAACTTCTTAGCCATATTACTTGGTTTTTATTAAGTGA
>CAZJNY010000243.1:0-5363 GCA_964547405.1 uncultured Flavihumibacter sp.
CCAGGGTACACCCGAGTCCGGGTCTGTAAACAGCGGTTTGTTTGGCCATTCCCAGTACAGATGCCACTACAGAACTGTCGGATTGCACCTCCACGGCTGCCAGCTTAAGCGGAAACTTACCCAATTCCTGTTCCTTTACGGATGCCAGTGTGCGATCGCCCAGGTACATACAGGAACAGGCCATTTTTGCGCTGTAGCCGGTAAGCACAGGAAAGGCATTCCAGCAATAATAAACCAGGTAGCCGAGGATGAGCAGCAGCAGACCTGCCACTATTTTTTTGAACCGATTCATGGTATTATTCTTTGGGATCCAGCAATTTCAGCTGCCGTTTAAATTTTCCATAGGGCATTATCCGTCTTGCCACCGTAAAGCGATAATTCCCTGTATTAAACCGGTAATCACTGGAAGAGCTGGCACCCCGCACCAGGATCGTATTACCAACCAGGGAAAAATTAAAGTTCCATTGATGGCTGTTATAACCGGCCACTGCCCGATAAATAAAGTTCGGACTGATGGTAAGTTTGTCGCGGTGCCGGTCTTCTTTGAATTCCCTGGAAATACCAAAGTCCATATTCAGGGTGGCCGCACCGGTAATAAACCAATGTCGTTTGACCACTAACGTGTATGCATAACCGGCGCCCGGACCAAATTCAAGGAACCGGACCCGCCAGATATCTCGTTGGGGATAATCAACAGAGAGACTGGAAGGAACCATAGCGGAATCGCCACTTACGGACCCGGCATAAATTTCTCCTCCAAACAAAAATGTACCCGCTGATTTTTTCTGCCATTCACTTTGCAAAAAAGCGGCCCGGTAAGAAAATTTTTCACCATTGCGCAAATTGTAAACAGCCAGCCCAAACAAGGAAATGCCAAGATCCGGACGTTGGTAATAGGTCTGCGGATCTGCCACACCCAATCCTTTTGGGTTCAGGTAATAACCTTTGTAAAACTGTCCGAAGAAGTCGATGGTCCAGTTACGGGTATAAATATGACTCTGTAAATCGAGGTACTTGGTTTGTCCCCTGCCCTTTTCCGGATTTAAAAAAGGAAACCCATAGGCCAGGTTCAGGGTAAACCAGCGATAGGTAACACCTACTCCCATATTCAGGGAAGTATTGGGGCGGTATTTGAGATTGGCCTGTTTTCCGGGTCCCGGGATTAATATAGATGTGTACTTACGGGAGAAATAATAGCGGGTAGTAATCAGGCTGTCGTAGGTATGTATGTAATTACTGTCGGCCCGATCGGTGATGACAACCAGATCCGTTTGCTGCGCTGCCACAGGAATACTGAAGCCAGCCAGCATATAGCAACAAAAAAAGATATAAATACGAAGAGATAAGCCCATAGCCGATTCACAAATTTGCAGTAATTAGTTGGTACGCCGCTGCTTATCTTTGCCAAATGCATTATGTGTCAGCAGAAGGACTGGGAAAAAGTTACGGAATCAAACCCTTGTTTGAAAATATTTCCTTTCACATTGAAGAAGGTGATAAAATTGCGTTGATAGCCCGGAATGGATCGGGCAAGTCTACCCTGTTAAAAATACTGGCCGGAAAGGAAACGGCGGATTCCGGCAGCTGCTGGATCCACAAGGATCTTACCGTTGCCTTGTTTGATCAGGAACCCGAATTCAGGGAACAGGATACCATCCTCGATAATATTTTTCAGCATGAACATCCAACACTGAATGCCATTAAAGCCTATGAGGTAGCCAGTGAACTGGAAAATACGGAATTGCTGACAGCGGCGATTGAAAAAATGGATGAAACCGGAGGCTGGGATTTTGAAGCGAAAGTGAAGCAGATCCTCGGCAAACTGAATATCCACCAGCTCACCCAGCAGGTAGGAACCCTCTCCGGTGGGCAGCGCAAAAGAGTGGCATTAGCACGTACCCTGATCGATATCGGATTTGACCACAAACATACCCTGCTTATCATGGATGAGCCCACCAACCACCTGGATATACAGACAGTGGAATGGCTGGAACATTTTCTGAATCAGGAACGGGTAACCTTGTTACTGGTAACCCACGACCGCTATTTTCTGGACGCGGTCTGTGACGAAATCTGGGAACTGGAAGGCTCCGAATTATTTGTCTACAAAGGCGATTATGAAACCTATATGGAGCGAAAGGCCGCGAGGATGGAGCAACAGGCCGCGAGTATAGACAAAGCAAGGAATGTATACCGGAAAGAACTGGAATGGATGCGTAAGCAACCCAAGGCAAGAACCACCAAGTCCAAAAGCCGGATCGATGCATTCGCTGATGTGGAGGCAAAAGCCAAACAACGGTTGGAAGAGCAGGCGCTGCAATTACAAATGAAAATGAATCGCCTTGGAGGAAAAGTAATTGAACTGAAAAAGCTCTACAAAAAATACGATGAGCAGGAAATTCTGAAAGGATTTGATTACACCTTTAAAAAAGGAGACCGGATCGGAATTGTTGGACCTAACGGTGTGGGTAAAACGACGTTTCTGAATATGCTGCAGGGAATCGAACAGCCTGACAGTGGGAAAGTGAATATCGGGGAGACGATTGTATTTGGTTATTTTTCTCAACAGGGACTTACCTATAAGGAAGACATGCGGGTGATTGAGTATGTAAAAACCTTTGCGGAGAATTTCCCACTCGCCAACGGCGGAAGTTTGAGCGCAGCCCAGTTTTTGCAGTTATTTTTATTTACCCCGGATCAGCAGTACAGTTATATCAGTGCTTTAAGTGGTGGCGAGAAAAAAAGATTGCTCCTATTAACGATCCTTTTTCGCAATCCAAACTTTCTAATCCTGGATGAACCGACCAATGACCTTGACCTTCCCACACTGGCCGTATTGGAAAATTTCCTGTCAGAGTTCCAGGGCTGTTTACTGATTGTATCACACGACCGGTATTTTATGGACCGGCTGGTGGATCACCTGTTTGTATTCGAAGGCAATGGCTATATCCGCGATTTCCCCGGCAACTATACCATTTACCGGATCTGGCAAAAAGAACAGGAACAGAAAACGTTATCTGCACCTGTACAGACCAGTTCTAATCCACCGGCTCAGCAGGAAACGAATCCTTCGGTATCAAAGAAGAAATTATCGTTTAATGAAAAACGTGAGTTTGAGCAACTGGAAAAGGAAATCCCCAAACTGGAGCAACAAAAAGCGGCTTTAAATGAAAAGCTGGCATCGGGACAACTTGAGTTCCAGGAACTCCAGGAAATTTCTCTTACAATTGGAAAGATCAGCCAGGAACTGGAGGAAAAAGAAATGCGCTGGCTGGAATTAAGTGAAATGGCAGGTGCCTGATTCAGAAATAGGCCTTCCGTTTTAAATGCAGAAAAACAGCTGCAACCAGCAGGCAAACAGATCCATTCACAAACCAGGTAAATCGAAATCCCGCTGATTCCGCTAACTGGGAAGACAAGAGCGGACCAAGGGTTTGAGCTGCCGACCAGGCCATTGTGTACAGGGCTGCATACTGACCCCGGTTATGTGCACTGCTGCGGCTGATCCAGAAACTATTCATAAAGGGCATGGAGAGCATCTCTCCTGCTGTTATAACCAGGATCAGTAAAAAAGCCATTGGCAGTGCGATGGTACCCAATCCCATCAACAGATAAAACACACCCACCAGCGCAACTCCTATCGCAATATAAGTGAGTTGATTGCGACGCCCTTCCAGCTGATAAATCAAAATCATTTCAACCAGTACAATCAGGATGCCATTAAAGGCCATCAGCATTCCGATCTGTGGTTCTGTAAAGTGCAACACCTGCCTGAAATAAACCGAAAGCGTGGTAAACATTTGAAAGAAACAGGCAGCAAAAAGCGTAACGAGAAGGATAAAAATATGGTAGGGATAATCCTTGTAAACAGATCCATTTACCGGAGCTGCTATATTTTTCTCCTCCCTTCTTTCTTCTGTATGCCGGGCGGCAGCCTGTTTCAGAAAAAGCACCATTAAAACAGCAGCCATGAAATTGGAAATACCATCTACCCAGAACAACCATTGATAACTGAATTTAGCAATGAAACCACCGGTAGCACTACCAACGGCCCAGCCCAGGTTAACCGCCAGCCGGTTCAGGGAATAAGAGCGGGTGCGGTTTTCCGGAGTGCTGTAAAAAGCAATGGCAGTTGAGTTAGCAGGCCGGAAAGCTTCATTCACGAAACTCAGCAGAAAAGTAAAGAGGCAGATCAGGTAAAACGACTGGATAAAACTCAGCACAAAAAACAAGAGAGCGCCGCCTGCCAATGCAGCAAGTTGCACTTTATAAAAACCAATCCGGTCGGTTAAACGGCCACCTACAAACGCACCGGCAAAAGCGCCGGCTCCAAAACAGCCAAAAACCAAACCGGCATCGCCAATGGAGTAACCCATACCCGGACTGGTAAGATAAAGTGTCAGGAAGGGAACGACCATCGTGCCACTCCTGTTGATCAGCATGATCAGGGAGAGCAGCCAGGTTTCTTTCGAGAGACCTCTATAGGCAACTTTATAGGAAGAGATAGTTTTGGAAAGCATAAAGCGGCACAAAAGTATTCTGTGCCGCCTTAGCTTCCATACCTTTTAAAAAGATTGTAGTGAAATTAACTACCAAAAACCTTTTTCAAAATATCATTTACCCGGGCTGCCGGATTGGTTCTGATTTTTTTCTCTTCTTCTGCTACATAGTAAAAAATCCCATCGATCGCTTTGCCGGTAACATAGCTTGACAGATCGGGATTTACTTTTTTAAGACTTACTTTATTATACGCATCAAACACGGCAGTCCAGTATTTGGTAGCGCCTGTTTTTTCAAGAGAGGATTCAATCACCGGACGAAAGGCCGAAATTAATTCGGGAGAAGTGGATTTTCGAAGGTATCCGGTTGCTGCGGTATCTGCACCTCTTAAAATACCGAGGCCATCCTGGACCGTCATCTGCTTCACGGCATTGGCAAAAATCGGGGCGGCCGATTTGGACGCATCTTCTGCTGCCCGGTTGATGCTCAGAATAGCATCATCTACCAGTTTTCCCATGCCCAGTGCCCTGAGCTTTTGTTCTACCTGTCGCGCTTCTTCCGGCAATAATACTTTCACCGCGGCATCTTTAAAAAAACCATCTGCTGCGGATAATTTATCGGCACTGTTACGGGTACCAACCGCAAGCGCTTCTTTTAAGCCCGATATGATTTCTTCTGATGACAAACCCGATCCGGATTTATTTTTATTCAGGAGGCCGCCTGCTTTTTTGAGGATGCCGCCTGTTCCGTTATCACTTGATTGCGCCTGGGTAGAGCTGATGACAGCAAGAGCAAGGAAAGAGAGTACTAGTTTTCGCATAGGTGTATTTTTGATTCAGTTCTGCTAAAATAAACGTATATGA
>CAZJNY010000244.1:0-5361 GCA_964547405.1 uncultured Flavihumibacter sp.
ACTTGTATAGTACCAAAGCAGTCGTTTCCATGCGGGAGCCCCGATGGTTGGTGGATACCAGTCATTGTTATAGCTTGATAGATCCGTTCTGCTCATGTAAATAATTCGCGATAGTTTGTATTATACGCTGCGTTCCCAAAATAATTGTTTGCGAGCCGGTATGCCCCCTCCGACCACTGATCATAGGTTTCCTGATCCATTTCCAGTAACCGCCCGATGGCGCTGGCAAATTGCTCCGGCAAGTCCAACGGAAAATCCCAGCCTGCCTCTTGCGCTTCCAGCTCTCTCCATGGTGTACGATCACTGATCAGTACCGGCTTTCCACTGATCAGGGCTTCAAAGATAGCATGACCGAAGTTCTCACCCCTGCTCGGCAATATCAGCGCATGGGCTTCCAGTATCTTTTCAAAGGATTCCTGCTGAGGTAAGGAACCGTATTCCCTGACCTGTACATTGGGAGGAAGCTCCTTCATCAGTGTCCTGCATTTTTCAACATAAGTTGCTGGTCCCGGTTCTCCTATCAGCTTCAGTTCAATTTGCCCCTGCCAATTTCGGCGGAGCAGGTCCAGCACATAATCCAGGTTTTTGGTCGGATGAAGCCTTCCCAGGAATAACAGTTTCAACTCACCCGGAGCCTTCTTTAAAGTGGGTGGCTTTTGTTCCCGGAATGCTGGAATATTGCCCACCATCCGAATGGCAGCACCCGGAAAATGCTGTTTTATATAACCTGCTTCCTCTTCTGTTGTGGCCTGAAAACAGATCCGCTTATGCCAGCCCAACCAGCGAAAAATCCGGAGAAAGATTTTTTTCTTGCCGGATTTGAGTCCCAATGCACCGGGATGTAACATGCCTCTGGGCGCCAGAATTATTCGGGAACTCCTGAATCTTGCCGCCACCCATACAGGCAGCAGTGTAAAGGGCAGAGAAAACATACTGTTTAAATAAATCCTGCTGCCAGGATATTGTTCAAAGAGTTGTTTCAACCATTTCCGGTTGATAAATCCCGGCGATGCATAAAATACCTGTTCACCAAAAATGCCATTGGTCCATTGATTCAACGGAACCTGGTCATACGCTGTTTCACTGTCCAGATCCCGGTCAGATGTGATCACATAAAACCGGTATTCCGATGCCATCGCCCGCACCAGGTTCACGCAGGATTGAATTGGACCACCTGCTTTATATCCGGGGTAATACCAATCAGTAAATAATAATATAACAGGCCGGTCAGAGTTCATTTTTTTTCAGCCAGTGGGATAAAATAATAAATAACCAAAGCTCAATCCAGCGGATGGATGTATCCCCTTTGAGAAACTGTTGCCATTGCCGTTGAAGTGCCTGCCCATTGATAAAATCACGGCTGCATATCGCCTGAATTTCTGCATCGCAAAATGCGCGCAACTCCGTTTTCATCCAGTGTTCCCAGGGAAACACAAATCCCTGTTTACGGCGATGAACAATTTCCTGCGGCAGACGATCTCCCAGCGCTTCCACCAGCAACTGCTTTGGAAATGCCGGTTCTTTCAGCCGATCGGGAATTTGCAGTACATACCCGATCAGCTCATGATCAAAAAATGGCTCTCTCACTTCCAGGCTAACGGCCATGCTCATCTGATCTGTATCTTTCAGTAAAGTATATTGTGTATAACCCAGGTATTCAGCTATAGATACCTGTGAGTATTCCGGAAAATCATGCAGGCGGTCCAGGTTTTGAAGCGCCAGTTGAACGGGATCCGCGGCAGGCAACCCGAGGCGAATAAATTTTTGATGGTCTGCCGGGGTTATTATTTGCCGGAATATCGGATACAGGTTTTCAATCCCCGGTGATTTCACCTGCAACAGTTGTTTCAGGCGGTCTTTGCGGCTGGATCCACTGCCTATCAGGGAGGCCATCAGGGTACGAAGTGGTTTGGCCAATGCCCAACTGCTTTTATATTTTTGCGCCTGTCTGAATTGCCGGAAAAACGGATACCCGGCAAACAGCTCATCACCTCCTATTCCGGAGAGTGCTACTGTAATGCCTGCTTCGCGAATGGCTTTGGACACTACATAACTGTTGATGCCATCGCCGCTGGGCGTATCCATGGCTGCCAGTGCCGGCAGCAGGTTGTCCAGCATATATTCCGGCTTTTGCAAAATGGTATGATGCCGGGTATTGAATTTTTTTGCTACCAGTTCCGCATAACCGCTTTCATCAAAGCCTTTTTCACTAAAACTGATATTGAAGGTTTCAGGAGGGCGACTGCTGACTTCTGCCATCAATGCTACCACGGCACTGGAATCGATGCCACCGGATAAAAAAGCACCAACAGGTACATCACTCACCAACCGCTGTTCCACGGCCGTACGAAGGAGGCGGAGGATTTCCGACTGAGCTTCCTGTTTTGATGCAGGCGGGGTAAACGCAGTGCGAGCCTGTATATCCCACCAGCTCCCGCTTTCAATTTTGCCAGCCCTGATTTTCATCCAGCATCCGGCTTTTAATTCCTGTACACCCTGAATAATGGTATGTGGACCAGGAACCGACTGGTACCGGAAGAACCCTGCCAGCGCATCGGTATTCAATTCTTTTTTTACCAGTCCGCTTGCGAGCAGGGAACGGATTTCCGACCCAAAAAGCAGGCAGTTGGACTGTTCCGAATAGTAGAGCGGTTTCACCCCGAGGCGGTCGCGAACCAGCCAGAGTGTCTCCTCCTGGCGGTCCCAGATCGCGAAAGCAAACATTCCTTTGAATTTGGGAAGGGCAGCTAATCCCCATCGGCTCCAGGCTTCCACCAGCACTTCGGTATCACCGGTACTTTTGAAGGAATGATCGGTGATGGTTGCTTTTACTTCCTGGAAATTATAGAGCTCTCCATTAAATACAAGCTGGTACCGGTTGTTGGCACTGCTGTAAGGCTGGTTGCCCAACGGACTCAGATCAATGATCGACAATCGCCGGTGCCCAAGCGCAATTGGGCCTTCCACAAAATGTCCGGCTGCATCCGGACCCCGGTGGTCGATGGCATCCGTCATGGAGCGGATTTGCTCCTGCAGTGAGTTCGTATCAGTAAAAGCAAGAATGCCTGCTATGCCACACATTTACAAGAAATTTGAATACTAATTAGGTTTAATTTGCAAGCCAGGCATGAAACAAGCATCACAAAAACTGGATCTTACTCAAAAGCTGGCAGTGCTTTGTATTTTTTCTGTCTTCCTGGATAAAGCCGTTCGGGGAGCAGGGCTGCCGTTTGACTTTTACTATTACTATATCGCTTTTATTGCCTTCCTGGTATCTCTGGTATATCAGAACCGGAAAATTTTTCTGCCTCCAAAATGGTTTAACCTGGGATTTGGTGCCATTGCCATTGCCAGTTTTTTTGTAACGATGTACAATGGGTTACTGGGGTTTGAATATTTGAAACAACTCCTGGGTATTGTATTCACCAGTATCGTGTCCTATAATATTTTTGTGGTGTTCCGATTCGATATTCAGCGGATTTTCGAGTATTACCTGTTTTTTGCGTTCCTGGTAGCGCTTCATGGGATTTTAGACAACCTCCTGCACATTGCAGGTATTCACCTGACCCCCTATTCAATAGTTGGTCCACTGATCATCCGGGAATATGGAATCATGGGAGAGCCTTTCTACCTCGCAATGGCCATTACGCCGGCACTGGCTTATTATACCTGTTATTTTCAACGAACCTGGAAGCAGCTAAAATTCAGGTACCTGGTATTATTGGGCTGTTATCTTGTTACCTATTCTTCAACTGCACTGATGGGCATTGGCCTTTCGGTATTTTTTTCGCTTTATCTGAATAATTTTTTTAATGCCCGCAGCAATCGCTTTGTATTTGCACCTTTAATTATTATTCCCATCATATTACTGATTGTGAACCTGATTGATTCAATCAGCCTGTTTAACAAACGGTATTATGATACCACTTCCCTGTTTTTATCTTCTGATATTGATGTTAAAGAAGCAGGCAAATCCAACTCCAGTACCTTTGCGCTTTATTCCAACTTCATTATTGCAAGGGATTCATTCCTGGAAAACCCATTATTCGGATCAGGTCTTGGGTCGCACCCGCTGATTTATGAAAGCACTTTTTTAAAATACTTTCCGCCCAATTATCTGAAAGGGTATGGAGCCCAGAACCAGCAGGATGCCAACTCCCGTTTCTTACGACTGTTATCTGAAACCGGGCTAATGGGAACCGTTTTGTTCCTGCTTTTTGTAATCATTTTCTTCGCGCCCAAATCAGCTATCCGGTCTTCTGCCGGAAAAGAAATCGCTGCTATTAATTATGCCATCTTCATTTATATTCTGTTGGGCCTGATTCGAAATGGCAACTATATCAATGTTGGCTTCTTTTTCTTTTTCTTCATGTATTATGTTTCCAACAGATTACTCGTGAACAACCCGGTACTACATATCAAGCAGCGTCTGAGCCCAGGTTTGGGGTGAAATAGCTGCCGCCAGTTGCATACTGTTAGTTGCTTTTTCCAGCAATGCCGCATCTGATTCTGCCGCTATTAAACGCAACGCTGAAAGGATATCGGATGACTCATGAGAGGAAATCATCCAGCCATTTTTTTCATTCAGAAAAGTATCCGCCGCTCCCACCTGCGGACTAAGCAAGAGTGGAAAACCTGCCGCAGCAAACTCATGCACCGCTACCCCCCAGGGCTCAAATTTGCTTATCAGTACAAACACACCAGCCTGCTCAATAACGGTATCCAACTGACCCGGCTGTATAAATCCCAGATGTTTGATTTTAGGATGCAATACTCTGCTTTCAAAACCCGGACCTGCGCCTACACACCAAAGCTCCCATTCGGAGGGCTCCAGCTCCTGCCATTTAATAAAAGCATCCCAGAGTTCGGTGTAGGCTTTTTCAGGAATATAGCGGGCGACGCATAAAAAAACTTTAGGAAACCGGTTTGCCTTTAACGCTAACCCCCGTTTTCCTTTTTCCATAAATACCGGCAGATCGCAGGAATAAAAATTCTTCCGGATCTGCTGTTGCCGAAATCCAAGAAATCTGGCGTAAGCGGCCTGTCGTTCGCCTGGTAACCAGAGGTATCGAAAGGTCTTTTTTAAAACAGGTGCTCCGGAAAATTTCCAGACCCACTGCTTCAGGCTTCCCTGGAAATGATTATCAAAACAAAGTACTGTAATGGCTTTTTTTCTCCAGGCATAACACAATCGCACATAATCCTTATTGATCCAGCCTGAGCATATGATATGAGTGGGCTGAATTTCGTCGGAAAATGCTTTTAAGCTGCTGTAAGAGGTAAACTCCTCTACCGGCCGAAAACTGCCAATAGCGGCAAAATCAAACCGAAACGGAGCTTCTTTATTGATGGGAAAATGTA
>CAZJNY010000245.1:0-5343 GCA_964547405.1 uncultured Flavihumibacter sp.
TCATTTGTTTAATATTTAATGTTTCTTGTATGGATATCGTAAGAATTGCAACAGCCGGAAGTGTGGATGATGGAAAAAGTACCCTGATTGGCCGGTTATTGTATGAGACCAACAGCATTACCGCAGATAAACTCGAAGCCATTGAAAGAGCGAGCAAAAGGAGAGGAGTTGATTATACCGATCTTTCACTTTTAACCGACGGTCTGATTGCTGAAAGAGAGCAGGGCATTACCATTGATGTGGCGCATATTTATTTTTCGACGCCTACCCGCAAATACATTATTGCTGATACTCCCGGCCATTTTGAATATACAAGAAACATGATTACCGGTGCCAGCAATGCACAGGTTGCCATTATCCTGATTGATGCGAGAAATGGCATCGTGGAGCAAACCCATCGTCACTTCTATATCACCCAGTTGTTACGCATTCCCTATGTTGTGGTTTGTGTAAATAAAATGGACCTGGTGAACTACGCTGAGGAACCCTTCAACCAGATTCGCCAGCAGTTTGAAGCGTTGTTTGAAAAAGCCAATTACAAAGAACAGCAGTTGCAGTTCATTCCGGCCTCTTCCCTCTATGGTGATAATATCTCCACCCGCTCTTCCCAGTTTGACTGGTACGATGGACCATCCCTGTTGGAATTCATGGAAGGGATCGACTGGCATGCCAGCCAGAACCAGTTGCCCGCCCGCTTTCCGGTTCAATACGTGGTTCGTCCAAAGTCTGAGCAATGGCATGATTTCAGAGGATTTGCAGGCAAACTCAATAGCGGCACCTTCTCCAAAGGGGATACGGTTGTAGCCCTTCCTTCTATGCAGGAATCCGTTATTGAGGATATCTATAAATTTGAAGAATCGGTTAACCAGGCAGAATCCGGAGATTCGGTGGTTATAACGCTGAAAGACGAAATCGATATTAGTAGGGGCGACATGCTGGTAAAAAAATCAGAACAACCGGAAGCACTCAAAGAAATTTCTGCCCAGGTTTGCTGGCTGGATCATACACCACTGAAAGCGGGTAAAACCTATTTGTTACAGCATGGAAGCAATCGGGTGAAAGCCAGAATCACCAATCTATACGCCAGCATCAATGTACTGGATTACAAAACCATTGATGATGTAGAAGAAATCGGTCTGAATGAAATAGGATACATCTCCCTTAAAACGGCCAAACCGGTAAATGCAGATACCTATGCCAGCAACAAACGCAACGGTAGTTTTATCCTGATTGATGAAGGCTCCAACAGTACGGTTGGAGTGGGCTTTATTGGTTAACTTATCATTTACCATTACATTTGCCCGTATCAATCAGGCATCAGATATGGCAGAAAAGATAATCGAACTCAGGAACGCGAATATATACCAGGGCAGTAATCTCATTCTTCAGGATGTAAACATCACCATTAACAGGGGTGAGTTTGTATACCTGGTTGGTAAAACCGGAACCGGAAAATCAAGTTTGCTTAAGACGCTTTATGGCGATCTGGCACTGAAGGAAGGAGAGGGCCAGGTAGTGGGATTTAATCTCAAGGAAATGGACTGGAAAAAAGTTCCCTTTCTGCGTCGTAACCTCGGTGTGGTGTTCCAGGATTTTCAACTGCTGACCGACCGTAATGTCAATAATAACCTCAAGTTTGTACTTCGGGCTACCGGCTGGAAGGATGAGCAACTGATGGATGAGAAAATTTCTGATGTTCTCGATAAAGTAGGGCTGAAATCCAAAGGGTTTAAATATCCCTTCGAAATGTCGGGTGGAGAGCAGCAACGGGTTGATATAGCCAGAGCTTTGCTGAATTCTCCAAAACTGATCCTTGCAGATGAACCGACCGGCAACCTGGATCCTGAAACATCCGACGAAATCATGCAGTTATTGTTTCATATCAGCCGCGATTATGGTGCTGCTGTTGTAATGGCTACCCATGATTATCCGGTGATTCTAAAATATCCGGCCCGTACACTCCGTACAGACAGAGGGAAAGTGGAAGACAACGCTACGATAAGTATGCAATAAGCGCTTTTACATTGGTCTCCGGGTTGAAATGCTGGTTCAGCAGATTGCTGCGCAACCTGATTTCTTCTTCTGCAAAGGGAAGATGGTACAATTGCTGAATAATTCGCTGAATGGCGGTAGCTGTTTCTGCAACATGGCATAACGGCCCCAACGGAGTTCCTTCCACAGCAGTCTGGTTGACGATGCAATGACGCCCATTATACAGGGCATTCAGGAGTTTCAGTTTAACCCCGGTTTTATTAAAGGAGGGAAGGATATTAATCTGGGCTTTCCCAATCAGGTCCTGTAATTCTCTTTCTTCTGGATTCGCCACCAAACAGGTATGGGCATTTTGATGCGCAATTCGCTGAAGTCCGGATGAAGGATTTTTTCCCGCTACTACAAAAGGAATTTTGAGTTTGTCAAAAACTTCTGTCAGCAACCAGATGGCCGCTTTCTCATTTTCCGCAACACCAAGGTTCCCGTGGTACAAACAAAATGAACCAATCCCTGCTGTTGCTTTGATTTCTGTGAACGGATGGAATACCGGCAAATAATGAACCTGCTTACCCTGAAATTCCCTTTTATATATTTCCTGATCCCGTTCGGATAGGGTTAACACCGGCCAGTAAGCCGCCACTCTTTTTTCCTGTTTCTCCAATAAGCGGCTTTCGTTCCAGTAATAGAGACGTTTGAATAGGGACCGCTCATGCCGGAACAGTTCTTTGTAATAAGTTGTTTCTACATTGAACAACCGCATCAACACTCTCCGGTTATCGAACCGTGGATCATCCAGCAATGCGGAACAATGAATGCCTTCCAGTAAAATCGGATGCTCATCCTGGCTAAGCCGGTCCAGCAGTTCCTTATTGGTTCTGGAAGCAACGATATAAGGCAGGTGAAAACAGAAGCCTTTATGTCCTTCCAGCCTTTTATAGTAATACACTTCCTTACAATACTCCTGCAGAATGGGCTGGACGCCTCTGCCATACTCAAAACAATGAAGAATAACAGCTATACCCTGCTGATGCAGCGCACGGATGGTTGAAAAAATATCCAGTACCCCACCGTAATCCAGCGGATAGGGTACATCATGACTTACGATATGTATGGTCTTAACTACTGACACCAGGCCCTTCAATTGAGTGATAAATTGCCAGCAATTCCTTTTCTTCCTTCTCCCAATTCCATTCCTGGCGCATTTTTAAACAGTTTTCCTGCAATTGTTTATATAGTAACCCGTCAGTCAGTAAATTGTTTATCACCCCGGCGAGTTCAGCCGGATCGGTGGTGGAGGTAAGCGCCGCAACGGGAAAGTTCTCATTCAATTGGCGATAAACAGGAAAATCAACCGCCACCTGTGGCGTAGCTGCGTGCACATAATCAAAGAAGCGATTGGCCAGGGAGAAATAATTACTGAGTCCGCGGTTTTCAAATAAGGTAAATCCAAGGGTAGCCTTCGCCGTGATAAGTTTTAATTCGAATGGAGCCAATTTGCCCTTTAGAAAAACTTTTGCCTCTAGCTGGTGTTGGCGAATCAGTTGCCTGGCTTGCGCAAGGAAGTTTCCATCTCCATAAATATACAGTGGCAATGGAACGAATGCCATCGCCGGTATCAGCACTTCAAATAAACGGCCCTCATTCACGGCACCCTGGTACAGGAGAAAAGGCTCTTTCTCCAGTGAAAAATGGCTCTCTGCCAGCTTTGGAACATTTCGTATGACCTGGTACTGCGCACCATATTCTTTTTTAAAGATGCCGGCGATGGGTTCATTAACGGTGTAGCCTATACGAAACCGGGGAACACAGAATTGTTCCAGCTTTTTCCAGCTCTTATATATCATTGGCCGACTGACCACTTCTTTCATTTCACAGAACAGTTCATGCGCATCATAGACCCTGGGTTTCCGTTTCAACCGGGAAGCCAGGTACACCGGCAGGATGGTATCCAGGTCAATGGCACAGAGGATGTCCACCCGTTGAAAAACCAGCCAGACCAGCAACCTGAACGTATACTCCAGGTAAAACAGTTTTCCTTTTTCAAACCAGATGGAAATTCTTTTCTGTTCGAACGCTTGTGAAAGGAGCGCAGGACTATTTTTCTTCTTCACCCCAACCAGACAAACCTGGTAACCGGCTGCTGCCAGTGAACCTGCGATCCGTTGCATTCGCTGGTCGTAGTTCAGGTCGTTGGTTACGGTTAGGATGATCCGCTTAGGCATGCCCATTCCTCCGATTTCCAGTTTTAGCATAAATGGCTTCAATCATGGCTACAGAAGCCAGGGCTTCTTCCGGCTCCAGAAAGGAATAACCGGGATGCTCCAGTGCTTTCAGCATGCCTTCATAAACATGGTGATGCTGGCTGCTGCTTCCCGTATATGAACCGTATTGATTAGGTTCCAGCGCAGAAAATTCCGGTTGCTCAACGCCCTCTGCACGCAAATAACTGAGCTCATTCAGATAGGCTCCTCCGATTTTGACCGTTCCTTTTTCACCAAAAAGCGTGATTGATCCCTCCATATTATGTCCGAATGCATTCAGGCTGTATTGCAGTGTACCCTTAACTCCCGACTCGAATTCCAGTACCGCCAGTCCCTGATCTTCAAATTCGATGCAGTCTGCATGCATCCGGTTTTCGGCCATGGCATAGGACACTTCCCGTAAATCGCCCAGGTACCAATAAAGCAGATCCACAAAATGACTGAACTGGGTAAAAAGCGGACCGCCATCCAGTTGCAGGGTTCCCCGCCAGTCAGACTGCCGGAAATAGTCCGGGTTGCGATTCCAGAAAGCATTGAGCTGAAAACCCAGCAGCCTGCCTAACTGATGCTGATCCAGCAGGTGCTTCACCCAGGCAACTGGTGGATTAAACCTGTTTTGTTTAACAACAAAAAGCCTTTTATTGCTCATTCTGGCAGTTGCGATCATTTTCTCTGCGTCGCCGGCCTTCAATGCCATCGGTTTTTCGCAGAGTACATGCGCGCCGGCCCGCAGGGCTTCCATGCTATGTTCGGCATGAAAGCCATTGGGAGTGCAAACGACCAGGATATCCGGCTGTTCTTTTTCCAGCAGATCAGTGAGTTTATTGTATGCCGGAACCCCGTAGGGCAAGGCCGTTTCCGCCGCTTTTTCGGGAAGAATATCAGCCACAGCTACCAGCAGTCCATAGCGGTGAGCCAGAGAAGCATGTTTTTTTCCAATATGTCCGCATCCTAAGACGGCAATCCGATACTGCATGGTGGTTGAAAAATAAGGAAGCAAAATCCAAAAAAAATAGAAGAACGCAAATGAATTAAAGGATTTTTAGTAGCTTTGCCGCCAATTTAAGAAGATTATACAATTGGATGTTTC
>CAZJNY010000246.1:0-5337 GCA_964547405.1 uncultured Flavihumibacter sp.
CAGCAACACTCAAGCGCAAACCGGAAGAAACCCGCTACTACCAGATTGGAAACAATAAAATAATAGTGGTGAGTATGATTCTGTTTATGGAAATTGAACCTGTACATCGCCTCCAACGGGGTAAGCCTGGCAGCAAAGAAAGCGCCCTGCAGCAATTTCATCTTCCATCAATACTTCATTATACGCCATCCAGACTTTTCCACTGGTACAGGTGGCTACACAGCTTCCACAACGACCAGCTTCACAACTATAGGGAACGGGTATGCCTGCAGCTTTTGCGGCTACCAGAATACTGTTCGGATATTGCACAATCAATTCTTTCTGTGAATCATAAAAACGGAACTGCACCCGACGGGAGGCAGTATCTGGTGGTTGGGGTTTCTGAAGTCGGGGTAATGTGCTGAAATTCTCTTTATGTATCTGATGATGAGAAATATCTTCCGCTAAGAGTGTAAGTTGAACCATCTGCATATAATCCCAGGGACCACATACATAAAATTCCAACTGCTTCGTTTCTCTATTTTTGTATTGTTCGAGCAACTGTGGAAGTAACCATTTACCTAAGCGACTATTATAAACATCGAACAGTTCACTAAATAAAAAGCGAAGCTGAAAGCGCTCTTTAAATCGCTGCTGCAGATTGAGTAAGTCCTGATAGAAAATTGTAGAAGATTTTTCTCTGTTGCTATAAATCAGGACCACCTGATTATCTGTTGTATGCAACAATGTTTTGATCAGTGAATAACAGGGAGTGATACCACTGCCAGCAGCAAAGAAAAAAAACTGTTGATTGGCAGGCAGGTTTTCTGGTAATGTAAACAAGCCACTTACTGCAGTTGCCTGAAGTTGATCACCAGGTTTTGCCTGTTCAACCAGCTTGCGGGAAAATTCACCATTCGCTATTTTTTTAATGGTGATGGTAGCTGTTTCATCAACCTGCGGGGAAGAAGAAAATGAATAACTTCTTCTCTTTTCACCGAATGGAGTTCTAAACAACAGTGTGATAAATTGTCCTGCTTTGTATTGTAAGGGATTGCCATCTGCAGCCTGCAGTTTAAAACTTGCGGCATCAGCAGTTTCCTGAATTTTTTCCTGAATGATAAGTTGCATTGAATCGCGTGCTTGTTTTTCCGTTACAAGAATACAACAATTCAGAGGGTGATAACCCGGTTTTGCCGGGGGGCAGGAGTCAAAACAGGTAGTGGGAAGCTGCTGAAAAGACCTGCAGGTAAGGGCATAAGGAAGCAATTTCCCTTGGAGAAAGGGGATTTTTTAGGCATTTTGCCGGGCAAAACCCCAAAAACAGGGGTGTTTTCCCCAAAATAGAGGGTAACTTATCAACACTTGATAGGGAACAGGTAAGAATGTGTGTATTATGCCTAAATTGTTCCGATAAACAAAAATCTTATTAAATAGACCATCATGGCCAAAGCAACCAAAAAAGCCGCCCCGAAAAAGGCCGCACCAAAGAAAGCTGCCGCTAAAAAAGCTGCTCCTGCTAAAAAAGCTCCTGCTAAGAAAGCTGCTCCTGCTAAGAAAGCCGCTGCTAAAAAAGCTGCTCCTGCTAAGAAGGCTGCTGCTAAAAAAGCTGCTCCCGCTAAGAAAGCTGCTCCTAAAAAAGCCGCTAAAAAGCGTACTCCAAACGCAGCCTTTATGGCTCCCTTAACGCCCAGTGCTGCACTGGCAGATGTAATTGGCAATAAGCCAGCATCCCGTCCTGATATCACCAAGAAAATTTGGGATTATATCAAGAAAAACAAATTGCAGGACAGCACCAACAAGCGTATGATCAATGCAGATGCGAAACTGAAAGTACTCTTCGGAGGAAAAAATCAGATTTCCATGTTTGATCTGGCAAAAATTGTAAGCGCCAACGTGAAATAATTTTCACTGGCCACTTTAAAAAACCATAACTGTACATAGGTTCAGTTATGGTTTTTTTGTTTCTTACCTGATCTGAAAGGCAGGATTGTCAGACGGCCTTCTTTGGTCGTCCATCAGTTTTTCCAATTCTTTGACCAGAGCAGGATGTTCTGCTGACAAATCGCTGCTTTCACTTTTATCGTTTTCAAGATTGTACAATTCAGTTCTCGCGGGAACAGTTCCATTGTAATAACGTATGGCTTTCCAGTTTCCTTTACGAACGGCCTGTTTATATCCCTGCTCATAGAATTCCCAGTAAAAATTTCGCTGCTGCATTTTTTTGAGCGCGGCCTTCTTTGTTTTGTTGCGCCAAACCGAAGCAAGGGAAAGCCCATCCGAGGCAGGCATTTTTAATCCTGCCAGGCTGGTGAAAGTAGCCGGCATATCCCAGTTGGCAGCAGGCAGATCAGTACTGCTGCCAGCTTCAATGGTACCGGTCCAGCGAACAATAAAGGGCACTCGTATACCCCCTTCATACATATCTCTTTTAATACCCCTGAAAGGGCCACTGCTTTTGAAAAATTCCGAAGCATCTGCCAGCCTTCTCCCGCCCTCCTGGTGGGTTCCATTATCACTGGTAAAGATGATGATGGTATTGTCATCCAGTCCGGCTTTTTTGATTTCTTCCACTACCAATCCCACATAGGCATCCATTTGTGAAACCATGGCAGCATAGGCGGCTTTGGGGAAAGGCTGCGGACCATAATGTAATCCTGCTGGTTGCGCTTTCTCAGGAGCGAACAAACTTTCACCTGAGGCATTCAGGTAGGGTTGTAAATATTGATCCGGCACAATCAGTTCCGCATGCGGTAAGGTGAAGGCCAGATACAGAAAAAAAGGACCATCTTTCTCCTTTCGTATAAAGGACAAGGCTTCATTGGTAAACCATTCATTGGCATACTGTTTTCCCGGAATCTGGATTTTTTTCAGTTGTTTATCATGTATCTGCCAGGCAGAGTCAGGATGTTGATAATGCCCTTCCACATGGTGTACATGCCCGGAAAAATAATCCCATCCGCGCAATTCAGGCGAACCACTGGTAGCGGGTAATCCGAGTCCCCATTTGCCCATCATTCCGGTAGTGTAGCCAGTTTCTTTCAGGTATTCAGGAAGAATTTTTTCTTCCTTCGGAAGCGGGAACTCACCGTTACCCCTAACCGAAACATGACCTGTATGCAAGCCTGTCATCAGGGCTGCCCTGGAGGGAGCACATACAGTACTGCCGGCATAAAAACTGGTAAATTTTTTACCCTCTGCTGCAAGTTGGTCAATATTAGGTGTTTTTATTTTTTGTTGTCCATAACAACCAACATCACCATAACCGAGGTCATCGGCAAGGATATAAATGATGTTGGGAAGTCGATTTTTTTGCTGCGCCGAAAGCGACAGAGAAAATAAAAACAGCGCAACCAGAAAATAGATTTCGGTTGTACATATACGTGATATTTTTCTCATTCTGAATGATTTTTATAAACTGATTATTTTTATTTTTTAATTTCTCTGAAATGCTTACCCAGATTGATTTTTAAGTATCTTCAAACAAATTAAACAATATGCGAAAATTAAATTTTTCATTACTTTTCGGTTGCGCCATATTGGTATCATTCAACCCGAAAAAAGAGGCCCCGGAATCTCCACCTGATCCGGCAAAACCAAATGTTGTTTTGATATTCATGGACGATATGGGATTTGGAGATCCTGTATGTTATGGCGGTGGTCCGTACCAAACGCCGAATATCGATAAACTGGCGCACAACGGAATTCGTTTCACTAATTTTTATGCAGCACAGGCTGTATGTACCGCATCCCGCAGCGCCCTGCTAACAGGATGTTATCCAACCCGCATTGGCATTTCAGGAGCCATTGATCACAACGCTAAATTTGGATTAAACACCAGTGAAGAAACCATTCCTGAACTATTAAAAAGAGCCGGTTACAAAACAGGTATGGTAGGAAAATGGCACCTTGGTCATAAGGAGCCCTACCTTCCGCTTCAGCATGGATTTGATGAATACCTGGGTATTCCTTACTCGAATGATATGTGGCCGGTTTACTACGATGGTACTCCCTGGACAGATACTTCCAGTTACCGTTCAACCTATCCTGTTTTACCTTTGCTTGAAGGGAATAAACCCATTGATTATATACGCACACTGCAAGATCAGGCAACGCTAACCAGGAGGTTTACAGAAAGGGCAACACAGTTCATCAGGCAGAACAGGAAATCTCCTTTTTTTCTATACCTCGCACATCCGATGGTGCATGTTCCATTGGCAGCGAGTGACGCTTTCAGGGGAAAAAGCAAAGGTGGACTATTTGGAGATGTAATGGAAGAAGTAGATTGGTCGGTTGGCTCCATCATAAAAACGCTCGAAGAAAATAAATTGCTGAACAATACACTTGTCATCTTCACCAGCGATAATGGACCATGGCTCACATTCGGAAATCATGCCGGCAATACAACCGGGTTGCGCGAAGGAAAAGGAACTGCCTGGGAAGGTGGTGTAAAAGTCCCCTGCATCATGAGTTGGAAAGGTCATTTACCCGAAGGACTTGTAAATAACCAGCTGTCTACTACCATGGATATACTGCCAACCCTTGTTCAGCTTTGCGGCGCTCCTGCTCCGGCTCAAAAAATTGATGGTATCAATTTTACAGATATGCTGATGGGCAAGTCGAAAGAAAGTGGCCGAACAGAATTTGTATACTATTACGACAAAAATAGTTTGAAAGCCATCCGCAACGAGCGTTTCAAACTGGTTTTCCCTGCACTTTCTCAAACCTATGGTCCACCTGCCAAGATGAACAAAGACGGATTCCCTGGCAAATATGGAACAGACTCTGTAAAACTTGCACTTTATGATTTGTGGACAGATCCGGGAGAAGACCGTGATGTACAGGATATGTATCCTGAAATGGTTTCTGCATTAAATCAAAGAGCAGACTATTATCGCCGAACACTGGGTGATGGGTTAACCCAATTAACCGGAACTGAAGTTCGTCCTGCCGGAGTGATGAAATAGTCTTAAACGATCAAAAAATAAATAGAAGCTGGTACCCAATCGGGTACCAGCTTTTTTATAACTGATTGCCTTACCAGCCAGGATTCTGCCCCAATGCAGGATTGAGTGCATTTTCTTTCTGCGGAATGGGCCACAAATAATGTTTACCAGGATCAAAAACACGAACAACACTGGGTACTTCAATCGTTACCGGATTCCCATTTTCAAAATAAGTAATTCCATAAACAGGTCCCCGCATTACCTGCTCGCCAATTCTCCAGCGACGAATATCAAAGAGTCGCCATCCTTCAAAAGCCAGTTCGATGGTTCGTTCCCTTCTAACCAGTTGACGAAGCTCTTCCTGTGTAAGCCCGGTTTCAAGTGCCGGCAATCCTACATCTGCCCTGGTTCG
>CAZJNY010000247.1:0-5219 GCA_964547405.1 uncultured Flavihumibacter sp.
CACCTGATTCTCCCATCTGAAAGACATTCCTGTAAATACTGATTGCAAACCATACCAGAATGTATCCTATCGCCGGATACACACGCATCCGGAATCCCCGATTTCGCAACGCCCATTTCCAGGTAAATAAAAAACCCGCACGTTCCAGGCTTCCACGGGTCACTACTACTGCCAGGCGTTTCGCATAGCCGGTTTTCCCAGCCGGGGATGCTGCTCTTTTTTTCTGGGATGCCATAGTTTCTGAACTCCCTCCCAGCATCGCCAGCTTCTGATTAAATCTTGGCGCCAGGTAACGTATTACGACCCAGACCCCTAATAAACTTGCAGCCGCGCTAATCAGGATCCACCACCAGGCATGCACAACCGAAGCGGCAAACCAATAGGGTGGAAGAAGCCACCTGTACCAATAATCCGATATTGTAAACTGCTGCAGGTTCCCCATGGCAGTGGCCCTGGGCATTACCTGGTAAGCTCCGTATATCAGGATCATAAACCCGATCTGGAACCAGGCTATGATGGATTTAAATCGCTCCGGTGTGGTAACACGAATGATCAGCAGGTACAAAGCATTGATAAAAAAGATAGCCATAAGACTGGCAAGCGCCGCTGAAATCAAAAACCTGGTAACCACTACCCAGTTGTAATCAATTGCCAGGTAAACAATCGCAGGAAGCAACATTGGCAGAATCACCCTGAACAGATGCACCATGATGTGCAGGATCCGGGCCAGCAGGAACGTGCGGTCATTTACCGGTTTGGGCAGCAATATCTGGGTATCCCGCGGGTCTATGAGTACGGAGGTAAAATCACTGATCAGGGTAGCCGATAAGAGGAACAGGAAGAAGGAAAAGTAAATAGTAAAATAGGTGATATCATCTGCTCCCATGGCAAAGGCGATCAGGTTCAGCAGCCCCATAAACAGCGCAATCAGCATGGTACCATAGGTAGCCCTGCTCACCCCTTCTTTTTTCCGGTTGACCTGGGTTTGCTGAAAGGTATTGGGCCTTCGGTCATCCATGATCAGCTTGTACCGAAGGATCATTGCCAGTTGTGCCCGGTTGGCTCCCATCTGCTCATAAAACCTGGCAGGCAAGAGCGCCAGCCAGAAAAAGAAGGCCGAAATCTTATTCATGAGTATCTCCTTCTTTGCGGAATGCACCCATTAATTCGGAGGCTGTATTACTTAGGTTATCCGTTGCCGTTAGTTGGGAGAAAATCCGCTCCAGACTGCCCGCGCCCATTTGCTCCTGGAGCGTTTTAAAACTGCCATCTGCAAGGATGCTACCCTGGTTAATGAGTACAATCCGGTCGCTTACTTTCTCCACCACATCCATCATATGACTGCAGTAAAAAATTGTTTTTCCTTCTTTGGCAAGGCGGCTGATCAGTTCTTTGACAATAATCACACTGTTGGCATCCAACCCGCTGAGTGGTTCATCCAGTATAATGATAGACGGATCATGTAAAAGGCCTGCAATCAATAACACTTTCTGGCGCATTCCCTTGCTGAAGGTATCCATCCGGGAATGCATATTGGGACCTAAACCGAAGGCCTGCAGCATTTTTTCCATCCTCGGCCCGCTTACTGCAGGATCTAGCTGATAGAGGCCAGCCATCAGTTCCAGAAATTCTATGGGTGTCAATACTTCATAGAGTTCTGCCAGCTCCGGAACATATCCGATCATTTTTTTTACGGCCACGGGATCCTGCTGAATATTTACGCCATTCACCAGCACTTCTCCTTCAAAATCGGAAATTAGTCCGCATAAAATTTTTACCGTTGTGCTTTTACCCGCTCCATTCGGACCAATATAACCGATTACCTGTCCGGGGTAAATGGACAGGTCTATCTGGTTCAATACCTGTTTGGTACCGTAATACTTATTCAATCCGGTGATCCGGATTACGGCACTCACTGATTCATTACCTGTTTCCGTCATTACGGAAAGATAAAAATTCCTTTCTTTGCACCACACTGTAAAACAGCGCACATGCAACCCAAGTACAAAAGAATCCTGTTGAAACTATCGGGCGAGGCCCTGATGGGGGAGGCCGGCACCAACGGCTATGAGCCCCTGAATTCTGCCATTATCGCCCAGTATGCTCAAGAAATCAAAGCGGTTGCTGCAGCCGGAGTAGAAGTGGCCCTGGTAATCGGAGGCGGGAATATCTACCGCGGAATGAACGAAGCGGAAACCGGTATTGAACGGGCCCATGGTGATTATATGGGGATGCTGGCCACCGTTATCAATGGTATGGCCCTGCAGGCCGGATTGGAAAAAGAAGGCCTGTATACCCGTTTGCAGAGCGCCATCAAAATGGAACAAATTGCTGAGCCCTATATTCGCAGAAGGGCTATCCGGCACCTGGAAAAACACCGGATCGTAATATTTGGAGCCGGAACCGGTAATCCTTACTTCACCACTGATACAGCCGGTTCTTTAAGAGCAATTGAAATTAAAGCGGATGTCATCCTGAAAGGTACCCGTGTAGACGGCATTTATACAGCCGATCCCGAAAAAGACCCCACGGCTACAAAATTTGATTCCATCACTTTTAAAGAATGTATTAGCAAAAATCTTAAAGTGATGGATATGACGGCTTTTACGCTCTGTATGGAGAACAATCTGCCCATCATTGTTTTCGATATGAATAAAAAAGGGAACCTCATGCGGGTTGTAATGGGAGAAGGAGTAGGCACCCTGGTTAAGAGTTGATACGTAGTTTTACTCGAAAGCCTCGCCTCGCTTGCTTAATTCAATGAAGCATACTATTTTGCATACTGAAAAACCACCTCACGAGGGTGGTTTTTTAATCCCACGTTTCAACATCCTCTGGAAGCTCATGAATTAGGTTGTACTTCGAAAAACACCGACCATTATGAGGACTTTATTGAATTTATTGGTAACCGACATATCCATGGGAATTTCTGAAATCATAATTTTCCAGTTGGGTGCTATCGCGCTTGGATTTGCTATTCATCTCTTTATAACATCGCGCCGAAATACCAAACTTCAGATTGGTGAAAACGGTCCGGGCTCTGCCTTACAGGAGGCGGATGAATGGAAGCTCAAATATTTCAACGATACAGAAGAGCTGGAAAAAAGAATTCTTAAACAACAGCAGGATCTCGCCAGGTACCAGCATGAATTGAACAAAGTGAAAGAAAACGAAGAGTTTCTTTCCATTGAAATCGATTCTTTACGGGCTGAGCGGGAAGAATTACTGGAAGTACAGGCTACGCTTACCAAAGCTGCTGCACCGAAAGAAGAAAATCAACTCGACTACCTCGGTCAACTACGTGAAACCCAGCAGCATGTACAGCAGTACAACCAGCATATACAGCAATTACTCGGACAAATAGACCAGCTCAAATCAATGGAGCTGAAGCATCAGGAGCTTGCCCTTCAGAATGAAACACTTAACCGGCAGGTGGGTGAATTGCGGGTTAGCCTGGGGGAAAAAGAGCAGGAAATCCGTGGCCTCCGGCAGCAGAATCGCCTTTGTGAAGAAATGCAGCAGCGTTTGGAGAAAGTATATGCAGATTACAACAGCCTGTTGGAAAAAATGCACAAGCTGGAGACGCATGTTTCTCATTCACAGAAAGAAGGAACCAGCTATGCTGAATTACAGGACTCCTATTTCAAGGTAACCAAGGAGCTGGATGAGTTCAAAATAAAATACCTGCACCTGTTGGACGAAAATCAGCGCTTAACCCGCTCAACCGCCGAACTGGAAGACAAGTTGCGGGAAACAAATTTCCAGCGGCAGCAATTACAGAAAAAAACCAGTTACCTGGAAGAACTGAATACGGATCTGCAGCAGGTAGCAGAACAGCATAACAAACTACACAGCCAGATGCGCCGAATTGCTGAAATCGAGCAATTATTGGCAAAAGCCACACAATTATCCGGATCTACCGACAGAGAGGATTCGGCTATCTGATAAACAACTAAAATCGACATGGAAATTGGCAGCAGGTTAAATAACTTTGCTGCCAAATTTCTGTATGTCCCACTCCATTGCCGCTATCCGGAAAGATTACAAACAACACAGTTTAACGGAAGCTGATGTAGCAAGGGATCCCATCACCCAGTTCACCAGCTGGTGGCAGGAAGCTTTGAAAAGTGAAATTGATGAAGTAAATGCCATGACCCTCGCTACCGCTTCTGCTGATGGCTTTCCGGCTGCCAGGATTGTTTTATTGAAAGGATATGATGCCGAGGGATTTGTATTCTATACCAACTATCATAGCTTCAAAGGGCAACAACTGGAAGAAAACCCCCGCGCCTGCCTGGTATTTTTCTGGAAAGAACTGGAGCGGCAGGTACGGATTACCGGGTTGATTCATAAAGTGACTGCGGCAGAAAGTGATGAATACTTTCATAGCAGGCCTGAAGGCAGCCGGATTGGCGCCTGGACTTCACCGCAAAGTCAGGTGATTGAAAACCGCCAACAACTGGAAGAAAAAGAAAAGGAACTTAAAACAGCATTTGAGGGGAAGGAAATACCACGTCCACTGCATTGGGGTGGATACAGGGTAAAGCCCCTGATTGTGGAATTCTGGCAGGGCAGACCCAGCCGCTTGCACGACCGGATTCAATATACAATGGAAGATAATGGTGGATGGAAGATAGAACGCCTCGCGCCATAACCATCCAGCCATTCAACCTCTTTACGCTTTCTTTTCAGCAGCTGCAGCGGCTTTTTTAGCCTGAGCTGGACGAGCCGGACGGCTTTTGCCAAAAGAACCTTTGAAGATTTTACCTTTCTTGGTTTTTTTATCTCCTCTACCCATAATAAAAAATTTAGACGGCGAAGGTACATAAAAAACAGAAAGGGAACAGGTAAAACCCATTCCCTTTCCCCGGAAAGCGGCATCTGCTGGAGATGCCTCCGGTTATAATTTAGAAGACAGTTCTTTACCAGCCTTGAAGCGGGCAACTTTTTTAGCCTTAATCTTGATAACTGCACCGGTCTGAGGGTTACGACCATTACGAGCAGCTCTTTTGCTTACAGAGAAGGTACCGAAACCTACCAGGGTAACTTTTCCACCACCTTTCAGGGTCTTGGTTACTGCCTCGATGAAGGAATCCAGGGCAGCGTTTGCCTGTGTCTTGGTGATTTCTGCATCGTCAGCGAGTTTCGCGATTAATTCAGCTTTGTTCATAGTGTGAAATTTTAGAATTTTAAGCAGAACAAATATATACGGTTTTTAC
>CAZJNY010000248.1:0-5184 GCA_964547405.1 uncultured Flavihumibacter sp.
AGCCCCAATACCTCTTGAGTTACCCACCTCACCATAGCTACCACGAATTTTCAGGTAGTTAAGATGACGGATATTCTGCATGAAGTTTTCTTTGCTCACTTCCCAACCTGCAGAAATACTAGGGAAAGTTCCCCACTCATTAGAGCGACCAAATCCTGAATACGCATCTCTACGCAATGATCCTTCAACAAAGTATTTTCCATCAAATGAATATCCCAAACGACCGAAATAGGATTCGATTGCAGAACTTGTCAGATCACCACCGGTAAGGTTCAGCACGACATCGGTTCCAGGCAGAACGTTTGTATAGGCTCCATCAATGATTCTATTGAAGAATGGATCAGCAAAGTTTGCCGCACCAATATAACGATAGTCGTATTTGTTGTACTGAGACTCCTGACCTGCTGTAGCAGAAATTTTATGAGCACCAAATGTACGGTCATAATTCAGGAAGTTCTGCCATACCCACTGTGTCCACATTTGACGCTGATCCTGCACTAATCCCTGATAAGGAAATCCTAAACCACCAATATATGGGCTGGTAAATTGATCTTCCGCATTCTCCAGGAATTGCACCCCAATCTTGGAAGTGAATTTCAATCCTTTTACCGGAGAAAGTTCGCCATAAGCATTCAAACGGATATCCTGTGCAGTGTTGTCGTTACGTCCTGTATTAATTCCCGCCAATGGGTTGTAGAAATTGAACGGAAATAATAAGGTACTACCATTAGTGCGACTGTTATTTCCCCATCCTAATACACCAATCGGACTTAACGGAGCTTCAGTTACGTTGTATCCTGTCGGATGATTTGGATTGTACGGAGAAACTGTTGGTGGAGCCTGCCAGCCTGATGTTACAGATCCGGCAAGGTAACGATCTGAAAGAATACCGTTATTTACTGTTCTGTTATAGGAAATCTGTGTACCTGCCTTGAACCATTTATTAGGTGTTACATCCAGGTTAATTCTGGATTGTCCGCTTCTCAAACGGTTGCCCAAAGCAATCCCTTCCATATCAATATAACGAACTGAACCATAGATGCTGAGTTTATCTGCACCACCACTAAAAGAAACACTGTGATCCTGCTGAAAACCCTGACGGAATAAAATATCCAGCCAGTCAGTACGATCATTCACACCATCTCCATCTACATCACTTTCGCGCGCAATCACAGTACCCGAACCAAGACGATTGGATGCTTTCTCATTATTGATAGCAATGAAATCATCTCCGTTAAGCAGGTCCGGCATATTGGCGGGACGGGCAAAACTAACTTTTGAATCAAAGTTTACTTTTACAGCTCCGCGCTTACCTTTTTTGGTGGTAATAAGAATAACACCATTCGCGGCACGGGAACCATAAATAACTGAAGCACCAGCATCTTTCAGTACTTCATAAGATTCAATGTCATTCGGGTTGATCAGAGCCAGCGGGTTAAAACGTGTACCATCACCACCATTAAACCCGTTGAGGTTAGTGGGTGTGTTCTGCGGAATACCATCAATTACGATCAATGGTTGTGAGCTTGAAGAAATTGAATTCACACCACGAATTCTGATATCAACACGGTCACCAAGCAAACCACCAGTTGCATTTACCTGAACACCAGCAGTTTTCCCGGCAAGTGCCTGATCAAAACTTGCAAGTGGAATTGCTGCAACATCAGCGCCTTTAACTTTTGAAACAGCTCCGGTATTTTCCCGAAGTGATTTGGTTCCATAACCTACCACTACTACTTCCTGAAGATCTTTATTTTCAGCAGCAGCAAGTGTGGCATTAATTGTGTTGCCGGTACCAATCCGCTGTTCCATTTCTGAAAAACCAATACCGGATATAACCAGTACTTTTCCATTGTCAGGAACAGTGATTGTATAGGTACCATTTTCATTGGTTGTAGTTCCAATGGATGTACCCTTTACAATCACAGATGCATTGGCAACAGGATTGCCGGATGCATCTGTTACCCGACCTGTAATAGTTCGGGTTTGTGCCCATAGTTGTCCTGCCAGGACAACCATGCACAAAAGCATGCAGAGCATTTTTCTCATGTACATTGTGTGTTTAGATTAAAAAAAAATCTTTGTTAAATAGTATGACAGGTGAAATCATGAAAAGCTGCACCAGGAAAGGATTCCAGGGCAACAAAAATTTTTCATGATAATTTGATCGAAGGATTGAACACAATTCACTCTACGGCTTATCTTACTCATGTGCTGATCTATTTTGAAGAATTAACAAATTAACCGCAGTATGTTTAAACTTTGGTTAATTATTGATGGTATAAATTCTATTTTCTTCTATCCATATTTTATAATTACTCAACAAAAGTCAATAAGTACAACTCATAATTTTTTTCAATCATATACATTGTGCAGCTTTTATATGTGAAATATTCGCAAACATCATGATTAGTTTATGGCATAAAAAAAAGGAAACCTAAGTTTCCCTTTTTTGTGATGAGCGGTGTGCCACTTATTTTAATACTTCAAGGAGTTTCATCTCCAGATCAGGTCCTCTCAGATTTTCTGCTATAATTATTCCATTGGGATCAATTAAAACATTGTATGGAATTCCTTCAAAGCCATACACGGTAACGGATTCACTGTTCCAGAATTTCAAATCACTCATGTGTGACCAGGTGAGCTGATCTGCACTGATTGCCTCCAGCCAGTCTTCCTTACTTTTATCCAGTGAAACACCCAGTATCGTAAAATTCTTTTCGCGAAACTTATCAAAGGCCCTTACCACATTGGGATTTTCCTTTCTGCAGGGCCCACACCAGCTGGCCCAGAAATCCACCAGCACATATTTTCCTTTAAATCCTGAAATGCTCACAGGCTTTCCATTCTGATCAGGCATGGTTAATTCGGGTGCAGGCTTTCCAATAAGACTCTTCGCAGACTGGCGTTTTTCCATTTCTTCCAGCTGCGCTTTTTGCTGGTCGAATGTTTTTTTCACCGATTGTAAACTGCCATATGCCGGATAGCGATTAACCGTTTCCGTTAGGAGCTGATCAAATTCATTACGTGGTACAATTTGAGAAGCAAGTCCCAGTGAAAACATGCTAACAGCCGGACTCGTACTTTTGGTTACCACTTCTTTCACATAGGTTGTAAGCGCTGCGATCTCTTTATTTTTCTTATCAGTAAGTTCAAGTACCAAAGTATCCGTACCAGGATAGGATTTTATACTGTCGAGCTTTGCAAAGACCTCATTTATCTGCAGGCTTCTGTCGCTGTATTCCTGAATCAGATCCTGTATCTGCTTGCTTGCCGGAGAACCGGTGACGGAATAATTACGGTCTTTTTTTGACATATCCAGTTCAACCACGATCTCTTCCGTATCATTAATTACCAGAAATACAGGGCCGTCATCAACCGATACTTCATATACACCTTCTTCCTTCGCTTTTGCATTCAGTGTTATAGTGCCCGTTGCTTCCCTGATTGAAACAGAATCCAGAATAACAGGTACCGCATCCGATCCGAATGAGATTTCTGCAATCTGAATTCTTCGGTTACCCATCGGGTTTAGTTGATCGGCATTGGAATACTTCACTGTAACTGAGAAATCACCGCCTTTTTTTTGGGTCTGGCAGGATACCAGTGTCAGCAGCAGAACAAAAGCCATGCTGCTCATTAACCGGGAAAAATTCATACGAACTTATTTATTGATTTAGTTTTTGCTCCAATACTGCCGTGGTAGTTTTGGGATCCGCTTTGCCTTTAGAAACTTTTTTCACCTCTCCCATGAACAACCCAATCAGCCCCTTCTTCCCCTTTCTGTATTCTGCTACCTTATCGGGCATTTTGGATAATACTTCTGACACCCACTGTTCAATCTGATCTTCTCCTGCATCCTGCAGCAATTGCAATGAGGCAGCAAGAGTAGCCGGATCAGTAGCAGGTTGTTCGATTAAGCGGGGAAATAACCGGGAAGACGCAGAGGAAAAACTGATCTTGCCAGATTGCACCAGCTCCACCAGCTTTGCGAGCTGGGCTGGTTCCAGAACAAACTGATCAAGGCCCAGATTGTTTTCATTCAGCCAGGCTTTAACCGGACCAAGCAGCCAGTTTGCAACAGCCTTATATTGTTGTGTATACGCAAGCGTAGCTGCAAAATAGTTCACCAGCTCCTTTTCATCACTCAGCAATCTTGCATCGTAGGCAGGTAACTGATACTCCTTCATATATCGCTGCTGGATCGCATCCGGTAATTCTGGCATTGAGCCGCGAATGGTTTCCAATTGGTTGGCGGATACTTTAAACGGAGGCAGATCCGGATCCGGAAAATACCGGTAATCATTTGCTTCCTCTTTGGATCGTAAGGAAAAGGTAGTCATGCGCTCTGCATCAAAACTCCTGGTCTGCTGCTGAATGGTTTCTCCCCGCTCAGCCATCTTCATCATCCGTTCTGCTTCTATTTCGATGGCCTTTTTTACATTTCGTATGGAATTGAGGTTTTTCACCTCAACCTTGGTTCCCAGTTTTTTCTCTCCTCTTGGCCGGATGGAAATATTGGCATCACATCGCATACTGCCCTCCTCCATATTACCATCACATATGCCCAGGAATCTCACCAGCTTCCGGATTTCAGTTACATATGCATAGGCTTCTTCGGCACTGAAGAGATCAGGTTCAGAAACGATCTCCAGCAGCGGAACGCCTGCCCTGTTATGATCAATAGCCGTCTTTTCAGGATCTGCATCATGTATGCTCTTACCGGCATCCTCTTCCAGATGGATATGATGCAACTTAACAGCCCGTTCCTTTCCGTTTAGCTGGATGCGCACTTCGCCACCCTGGCAGATATTGTTGATATGCTGGGAGGTCTGATACCCCTTCGGTAAATCCGGGTAGAAATAATGTTTCCTGGCAAACCAGTTGGTTTCTGTAATACTGCAGCCGCAGGCCAGTCCCATTTTAACCGCAGCTTCCATTGCTTCTTTGTTAAGTCTTGGCAAGGTACCCGGGTAAGCCAGGGTAACCGGACTTATATGCGTATTGGGTGCGCCTCCAAAACTGGCAGAGTCTCCACAAAACAACTTCGTTTGGGTAGATAATTGGGCATGTACTTCCAATCCGATGACCACTTCGTATTTTTCCTCCAACTGAACCATTGCTTCAGGGATGCTTGCTTCCATGGCGCAAAGGTAGGAGGAATGGAGGAAAGGAACTATGGCT
>CAZJNY010000249.1:0-5175 GCA_964547405.1 uncultured Flavihumibacter sp.
GGGTTGGTTTTGAGCAGGACGGTGCCATGAAATTCTGGGGTGGCTCTTTTATCAGCAATCCATTTGGAACGGTATTATACCAGGCATCTCACGAAGCAGAAGAAGTGCAGGTACTGGAGATTGATTTGTCCAAAACTGACCGTTACCGCACACACTGGCCCTTTATGCGCGACAGAAGAATAGATTCCTATCAGCCCATCACCAAACGTTATATCGATGAATCCTAAGACACCCGCCGAGTTGGGTTATTATTTTCCTGCAGAATTTGCCAAACACAGAGCTACCTGGTTAAGCTGGCCGCATAAGGACGCGAGCTGGCCGGGAAAGATTCATACCATTTTCCCCTATTATGCGGAGTTCATCAAATGGCTCGCTAAAAGTGAGCGGGTATGCATAAACGTTAGGGATGAAGCCATGAAGGCATTTGCGCTTTCTCACCTTGAAAAAGCAGGCGTGGATTTGTCGCAGGTAGATTTCTTTTTCTTCCCGACCAATGATGCCTGGTGCAGGGATCATGGTCCGGCTTTTTTATTGAATCAGGATCCGAATCAGCCCAAAGCGATAGTGGATTGGGGTTATAATGCCTGGGGAGGGAAGTATCCGCCATTTGACCTGGATGATGTGATACCCACCCGTATTGCTGAGCAGTTTGGGTTACCGGTATTTCATCCCGGTATTGTAATGGAAGGGGGATCGGTAGAATTTAATGGAAAAGGAACCGTGCTGACGAGTACGGCCTGTTTATTGAATCCGAACAGAAACCCTTCGCTGAATCAGGAAAAAATTGAATGGTATCTGCAACAGTATTATGGGGTTCAGCAGGTATTATGGGTGGATGAAGGAATTGTGGGTGATGATACCGACGGGCATATTGATGATACCGTTCGCTTTGTGAATGAGGATACGGTATTGACGGTGATTGAGGAAAATAAGGCAGACGAGAATTATGAGTTGTTGCAGACCAATCTGAAGCAATTGCAGCAGATGCGGTTGCTGAATGGAAAGCAATTAACTATTGTGGAATTACCCATGCCGGATGAATTGGTGTATGACGAGCAGCGATTGCCCTGTTCCTATGCGAATTTCTACATTGCCAATAAATATGTAATCGTGCCCACCTTCCGCTCTTCCAAAGATGAGCAGGCATTGCGCATTATCCAGGATTGTTTTCCAGACCGGGAAGTGATTGGCATTGACTCCACCGATATCATATGGGGACTGGGAAGTTTCCATTGCCTGAGCCAGCAGGAACCGGGGGACATTTAAGAATTAAGATTTAAGATTTAAGAATTAAGATTTAAGAAGTAAGATTTGGAGCAGCCCGGGTGGGCTGCTTTTTTTTGCGGGGATGTTTCGGAATTTATTATATTTACATTTGTTAAGTAAATGGTCAACGTATGAAAGATCCGGGATTAGGGGAATTTGAAGAGCTGGTTTTACTGGCAGTAGCCGCTTTGCACGATACTGCCTATGGGGTATCCATTCACGAAAGCCTGGAAAAAGTGCTGGGCAGGACGATCAATATAAGCGCTATTCATGTATCCCTGAAGCGGATGGAAGAGAAGGGAATGGTTACTTCAAGATTTGGAGGAATCACAGAAGAAAGGGGAGGCAGAAGAAAGCGATTTTATGTGATAACGGCAATGGGTAAGCGAATGCTGGATGAACAGTATGCGTTAAGAAACAAATTGTATAACAGCATACCCACAATTTCTTTCAAATGAAACAGGTTCCCCAACGGGCTATCCAATTCCTGCGCTGGTTTTGCAGGGAAGATTATGTAGAGGAAATTGAGGGTGATCTGCTGGAATTAATTGAAAAAAAACAATACCTGTCCAGGTCATTCGCCCGCATCAGATGCTGGTGGCTGGTTTTGCAGTATTTCAGACCCGCCTTTTTGAAAAGCTTTCGTATGACAAATCCATTTAATTTTCCATTGTTCAGTTTGCATGCAAAAGTTGGCTGGAGAAATATCCGCAAAAGCAGTCTTTTTTCTGTGATCAACATATTGGGATTGGCGTTGGCAATTTTATGCAGTATCGGCATCGCCTTGTATGTGTATGATGAATACCAATACGATCGGTTTCACAGGAATTATAAACATATTTACCGGGTGGTAGAATCCCAGCGACAGTCGGGTACACAATTTAAAGTAGCAAGTACGCCGGGACCATTGGGACAGGCAATGAAAGCTGATTTTACAGAAGTGCGGGCAACCTGCAGATTTGGCCGCACCATGGGCAGTATCCGCTATCAGGATCAATTGATAGAGCCGGGAGATATACGATATACTGATAATACTGTGTTTTCCATGTTTGATTTCAAACTCCTAAAAGGAGAACTGTCGACGGTACTAACCAAACCCGATGAAATTGTGTTAACGGAATCTGTAGCAAAGCAGTTGTTTGGTGAAGACTGGATGAATAAGGCAGACCTGCTTGGCTCTATAGTAAAACTTACCGCCTGGGGACAGGCATCCGATGTTACCATAACCGGAATTGCGGCGGATCCGCCTGGTCAGTCGCATATTCAGTTTGCTGTGTTACTGCCCATGGTATCCATTGAAAAATCAGACTATTTTAACTGGAATAGTAATAGTTATTTTACCTACATCCAGTTGGATCCGGCAGTTGATGTGACGGGTTTCAATCAGCGGCTTCGCAGTTATATCGACAAGTATTCAGCGTATGGATCAAAGGATGATGCCAGGGTGCTGCACCTGCAACCGATGGAATCGATTTACCTGCATTCTGATTTTGATTTTGGAACCAATGATGCAAAATCAGGGAATATCAGTTATATCCGGATATACCTGACGGTTGGCATCATGGTATTGCTGATTGCCATTTTCAATTTTGTAAACCTGACCACAGCAAGGGTAACTCATAGATCAAAAGAAGTAGGTGTCAGAAAAGTGATTGGCGCTAAAAAATTGCAATTGGTGATGCAATTTCTAACGGAGGCCTGGATGTTGACCAGCATGGCCGTTATAGTGGCTCTTGCGCTTGCATTGTTCCTGCTTCCATTTTTGAATGCTATTACTGGCAAGCAACTGGTACTTCCCTTGCGAACTGCCGGCTTCTGGATGCTGATAGCCGGCTTCACGATATTGATTGGCTGGCTGGCAGGAATTTATCCGGCCTTTTTTCTTTCGCGAGGAGCTGCATCCCTGGTTATTAAGTCCGGGTCTTCAACAGGTACCGCTGCTTATTTCCGGAAATTATTGGTGATCAGTCAATTCTGTTTTTCTGTTATGCTGTTAATTGCCTCCGTAATCATATACCGCCAATTGAATTTTGTACAGAACAAAGAACTTGGATTCAATCGCGAGCAGCTACTTTATGTGTCATTAAAAAATGAGCTGCGAGGGAAAGCAGCAACCTTTAAAAATGAAGTGAAAAAAATACCGGGTATAGCGGATGCGGCGCTCAGTTCACATAATCTGATTGATGCCAACAACTCTACCGGAAGCCTGTGGTGGGAAGGACAACAACCAGGAACTGAATTTCTGATGACCCATATGAATATAGATGCGGACCTGATTCCTTCTCTTGGTATAACCCTTAAAGCAGGAAGAAATTTTTATAACAACGGGGTGGATACTGCAGCCTATATAATCAATGAAACTGCCGTGAAAAAAATGGGGTGGACAACTACATCCGCGATTGGTAAACAATTTTCCCTATGGGATCAAAAAGGAACCATCGTTGGAGTGGTACAGGATTTTCATTTCAAACCACTCACAGAAGCCATTGAACCGTTTCTTTTTCGTTCCTGGCCCACTGAAAAATTTTCAGGATTGCTGGTGAAAATTAAACCCGGACAAACAAAAGAGGCACTCTCCGGAATTGAAGATTTGTATTCAACGATGGAGCAGGAAAGTGTACTGCAGTTTCAGTTTCTGGATCAGGCCCTGGAAGCGCAATACAGGCTGCATTATACGACAGGAAAAATCGTCTTATTTTTTACAATGCTGGCTGTATTGGTTTCCTGTCTGGGTCTTTTCGGACTCGCTACCTATGCTGCTGAACAGCGGGTAAAAGAAATAGGCATTCGAAAAGTATTGGGTGCAAGTGTAAGCAGCATCGTAAAGTTGTTGAGTCGTGATTTGGTAAAGCTGGTAGCGATAGCAGTACTGATCGCAATACCAATAGCTTATTGGAGTATGCATAACTGGTTACAAAATTTCGCTTTTCGAAGTTCGCTTGATTGGTGGGTATTTGCGTTGACCGGATTGATAACGATATTGATTGCTATAGCTACCATTTCCATACAATCCATTAAAGCAGCAGTAACCAATCCGGCTACCAGTTTAAAATCAGTATGATTCCTTTCTTGTTGATGATCGGTGGTTGATTACCGCCGATCTATTACACATCCTGTAAAGTATTGCCAATAGCATAAAAAAAGAATGGTCGAATCAGAACATTGGCAGATTTTTTGGGTTAATGGTACCTGTAACCTTTCAACACCAGCAGATCACCAGGGCCCGGTGATATCATTTCAATCAGGCTGTTTCACTGTTTCCGGATGAGTACCGGCAATTAGTGACTATTCAAACACATAACATTTAAACAAAACGATTTTATGAAAAAGTTTTTCCTTTTCATGGTGATTGGTGCTGCTTCTATTTTTTCAGCAAATGCACAAAGTAAAGACATTGTTGGTGTGGCTGCAGGAAGTGCAGATCACAGTACGCTTGTAGCCGCTGTGAAAGCGGCAGATCTGGTTGGCACATTACAGGGTGCTGGTCCCTTCACGGTATTTGCGCCTACCAATGCGGCCTTCGGAAAATTACCGGCCGGCACTGTTGATGGTTTATTGAAACCAGAAGCGAAACCAACACTCACTAAAATTCTCACCTATCATGTAGTTGCCGGCAAACTGGATGCGGCAGCAGTAGTGAAAGCCATTCAGGCAGGTGGTGGTAAAGCGGTATTATCTACCGTAAGTGGTGGTAAACTTACAGCAACACTGGATGGTGGTAAAGTAAAACTGACCGATGAGAGTGGTGCAAGCGCCTGGGTAACAGCAACGGATCTGAAAGCCACGAATGGCGTGATCCATGTAATTGATAGTGTAGTAATGCCGAAATAAGCGCTTGCTATTTTATCAGTTTAATAAATAATTCAGCATCTTTCCGGGGAGGTATGGAGTTGTAACAAGGCTCCATAC
>CAZJNY010000250.1:0-5133 GCA_964547405.1 uncultured Flavihumibacter sp.
GAATACCGGGATGTATTAATGGACTAAAAAAACCAATATGAAAGTTGTAATATTCGGTGCTACCGGGCAGGTTGGCAGATACCTGGTTCAACAGGCCTTATTGATGGGTCACCAGGTACGTGCATTCGGACGAAATGTACATGAACTACCCGATGAAAATCATCAGTTGGAAAAAATTAAAGGCGCTGTCTTCGATCCGGGTGAAGTGTTTTCTGCTATAAAAGGAACAGATGCCGTACTGAGTGCACTGGGTGGCAGTTTCGACGGCACCGACAGAACCCGGTCACTGGGAATCCGAAACATCACGGAACAAATGAAAGAAGCCGGCTTAAAACGCATTGTTGCATTGGGCGGCGCCGGGGTCCTGGATCACCCGGAAGGCGGACTGGTAATTGACCATACCACCTATCCCGCAGAATATATTCCGGTTGGAAAAGAACACCAGAAAGCCTGGGAAATATTGGTTGATTCCGACCTCGACTGGACCTTTGTCTGTTCTCCCGATATTATCAATGCCGAAGTTTCCGGCCGGTTCCTGACATCGGTTAATCACCTGCCGGAAGGCGCTAAAGGGCAGGTAAATGCCGGCGACCTCGCGCTATGTATGTTACAGGAAATTGACCGCAATTCGCACATTCGGGAACGGGTAGGTATTTCCGCCGTATAACTTACAAAACTCCTTTGGTGGAAGGCAGGTAATTACTGATCGGATCTCTTTTAACAGCCATCCGGATTGCTTTGGCAAAGGCTTTAAAAATCGATTCGATTTTGTGGTGCTCATTGTCGCCGCGACAGAAGATATTGAGGTTACAACGGGCTGCGTCACTAAAGGATTTGAAAAAATGGAAAAACATTTCGGTGGGCATTTCACCAATTTTTTCCCGCTTGAATTCCGCATCCCATACCAGCCAGTTACGGCCTCCGAAATCAATCAGCACTTTTGCTTCGGCTTCATCCATTGGCAGCGCAAAACCATAGCGCTCCAGGCCCCGTTTATCTGCAAGAGCTTTAGCAAATGCCTCTCCGAGTGCGATGCCCGTATCCTCTATTGTATGGTGTTCATCAATATGCAAATCTCCCTGGGTCTGGATCGACATATCCAGTTTACCATGCCTGGCGATCTGGTCCAGCATATGATCAAAAAAGCCCAATCCGGTTTGAATATTGGCGATACCTGATCCATCCAGATTCAGTTCTACCTTTATTTTGGTTTCATTCGTATTTCGTTCATGCACCACTTTCCGAAGTCCCAGTTTCAGAAAAGCATAAATCGCTTCCCAGTCGCAGGACTCCAGTGCTACGGTTGATGCTCTCAACTCCAGTGCTTTGTCTTTGATTTCAGCGCCGCCCAGTTCAGGATCAAGATTTAGCCAGATAGCTTTTGCCCCTAGGTTTTTGGCCAGCTGAACATCCGTAATACGATCTCCAATCACAAAGGAATTTGCCATATCATAAGCCGGATTGTTCATATAATTTGTAAGCATTCCGGTACCTGGCTTACGGGTTGGCAGGTTTTCATGCGGGTAACTACGATCGATCAATACCTCTTTAAAAAATATCCCCTCTCCTTCGAGACTTTTCATGACCAGGTTATGCAATGGCCAGAAAGTATCCTCCGGAAAACTGGCTGTACCCAGTCCATCCTGATTGGTCACCATTACAAGTTCATAATCCAGTTCCCGGGCAATTCTACCCATGAACTCAAACATCTTCGGATAGAAGGTCAGTTTGTCGAAGGAGTCAAGCTGGTAAGTGGGAGGCGCCTCGTTAATCAGGGTGCCATCGCGGTCAATAAATAAAACGCGTTTAGCCATAAAGGTTATTATCGGTGAAAGTTACTGATACTGTTTTAAAGCTTCAATCAATTCCGTATTTTCTTTCTCTGTACCAACGGTAATACGAAGGCAATCATCACAAAGCAACACCGAGGACCGATCTCTCACTACGATGCCTTTGTCCAGCAAAAACTTATATACGTCACGGGCATTCTGCACCTTTACCAACAGAAAATTAGCATCCGAGGGGTATATTTTTTGCACAATAGGAACGGTTGGAAGTTCCTGCTCCAGCCGACCTCTTTCCTCTACGAGCACCCGGATCATTTCATTTACCTGTTCCACTTCGTCCAGCGCTTTCAAAACAAGTTCCTGTGAAGCCTGGTTGATATTATACGGTGGCTTAACCTTGTTCATTACCTGGATGATTTCGGTGGAAGCGAACGCCATTCCAACCCGGAGAGCTGCGAGCCCCCATGCCTTGGACAAGGTTTGCAATATCACAAGATTGGGATAGTCCTGCAAATTTGAAATAAAGGATCGCTGCCTGGAAAAATTGATATAGGCTTCATCAATCACTACCAGGCCGAAATAATTATTCAGCAGGGCTTCCACAGCTCCACGGTGCAATGAATTACCCGTGGGATTATTCGGTGAGCAAAGGAATATGATTTTTGTAAAATCATCCACGGCCTCTTCCATAGCCGGAAGATCCAGCTGAAAGTCAGGGGTGAGCGGAACTTTTTTGATCTGGACATTATTGATATGTGCACTTACCTCGTACATCCCATAGGTAGGTGGCACAATCACTATGTTATCCATACCAGGCTCACAGAAAGCGCGGATCAGTACATCAATACATTCATCGCTGCCATTCCCGAGAAAAATATGATCCGGTGTAACACCTTTTATCTGCGTTAGTTTTTCCTTCACGGCCATCTGTAGCGGATCGGGGTACCGGTTGTACCACTTAAGCAACGGGGAGCCAAGTGAATTTTCATTCGCATCCAGGTAAATACTGGCTTCTCCTTTGAATTCATCGCGGGCAGAAGAATACGGAACAAGGTCGCGGATATTCGGCCTTATTAATTCATTCAGATTAAACATTGTTTTGCATTCTAATGGTTACTGCATTGGCATGTGCATCCAATCCTTCCGCACCTGCCATTTCTACTACTGCAGGACCAACCGCCTGCAGGCCTTCCGGGGAAAGTTCCTGGAAAGTGATTTTTCTGACAAAGGAATCAACACTGACCCCACTATAAGCTTTCGCATAACCGTTGGTAGGCAATGTATGATTGGTACCACTGGCATAATCACCCACACTTTCAGGGGTCAGGTGACCCAGGAATACAGAACCGGCATTTACAACCTGTTCAGCAATTTCAGTGGCATGATCCGTAGCCAGGATCAGGTGCTCGGCGGCATACTGGTTTAACAGCTCCATTGCCTCCATCGTATTTTTCACCACAATGGCCGAGCTGTTTTGCAAGGCCTTTTCAGCAAGATAAGCGCGGGATAAAGCCTGCAGTTGCTGTTTCAATGCATCCGCAACTTTTGCCGGAAGCTGTTCATCCGTGGTCACAAGCAATACCTGGCTATCCGTGCCATGTTCCGCCTGGCTTAATAAATCTGCTGCCACATATTCCGGCCTGGACGTATGATCTGCGAAAACGGCTACTTCCGAAGGACCGGCAGGCATATCGATGGCTACCCCATCGCGTTGAACCAGTTGCTTGGCAGCGGTAACATATTGATTACCCGGACCGAAAATTTTATATACCTGGGGGATGGAAGCGGTACCATAGGCCATAGCGGCAATCGCCTGCGAACCACCCACTCTGAAAATACGGGTAATACCAACCAGGGAAGCAGCATATACCAATGCCGGATGAAGCGTGCCGTCTTTACCGGGTGGAGAACAGAGTACGATTTCTTTACAACCAGCAATCGATGCCGGAATACCCAGCATCAGAACAGTTGAAAAAAGTGGCGCCGTTCCACCCGGAATATACAGGCCTACTTTCTCGATACCCACAGACTTTCGCCAGCAACGGATACCGGGCATGGTTTCAATGAGTTGAACAGGCTGAACCTGTGCTTCATGAAAGCGGCGGATATTGGCTGCGGCCAGCTGCATGGCTTCTTTAAGTGCGGGTGAAACAAGATCTGCCGCCTCCTGTATTTCTTCTTCCGTCAATTCGAGGTGATTCAGCTGAACACCGTCAAATCTTGCTGTATACTCCAGCAACGCTGCATCTCCCCGGGTTCTAACATCGGTCAAAACCGATTGCACGGCCGATTCAAGAGAAGAACTGTCGAGCGCCGGACGGGCTAACAGGGAGGCATATTCGCTTTTTTCGGGATATCGTACGATTCGCATACGCTTAGATTATCATTTTTTCAATTGGCACTACTAAAATTCCCTGGGCACCAGCTTCCTTTAATTGCTCGATAATGTCCCAGAACTGGTTTTCACTGATGACACTATGAACGCTGCTCCAGCCGGCTTCTGCCAGTGGCAGCACGGTTGGACTTTTCATGCCCGGAAGCAGGGAAATGATTTCATCCAGCTTTTCATTCGGTGCATTCAGCAGCACGTATTTGTTGTTCTTTGCTTTTTTAACAGCGCGAATCCTGAAGAGGAGCCGGTCGAGCAACTGCATTTGCTCCGCTGATAAATTTTCGTTCCGGATCAGTGCAGCCTGGCTTTTCAGTACCACTTCCACTTCTTTGAGTCCATTCATAAAAAGAGTAGAACCGGAGCTCACGAGATCGACGATGGCGTCTGCAAGACCAATGCCAGGCGCGATTTCTACGGAACCACTGATTTCGTGAATTTCTGCCTGAACGCCTTTTGATGTAAGGAAATTTTCCACCAGCACCGGGTAACTGGTAGCGATTCGTTTGCCCTGAAGCGATGTTACTCCGGTATAGTCATCTTTTCTTCCAACGGCGATGCTTAAGCGACATTTACCAAAACCGAGGCCTTCAACCACCTGAACTTTTTTATTTTTTTCAAGCACTACATTCTCCCCTACAATTCCTATGTCAGCAACTGCATCTTCCACGTACTGAGGAATATCATCATCCCGCAGGAAATAAATTTCAAGCGGGAAATTTTCCGCTTCAGTTTTCAATTTGTTGATTCCGTTTTTAACATCGATACCGCAATCCTTCAACAATTTGACAGAATCCTCATAGAGGCGTCCGCTTTTCTGGATGGCAATTTTCAGTTTCTGTTGCATATGTTAGTATAAAATAAAAAGGGCTTACCAAACCGGTAAGCCCTCAAATGTTATCAATAGACATCAAACATCCTCGCTTACCGCGCTGGCAGTAAAACATGATGATGATG
>CAZJNY010000251.1:0-5105 GCA_964547405.1 uncultured Flavihumibacter sp.
AGTTACTGCAGCAACTACCGAATTTATCAGCTGATGATATCATACTGCTGGATGTGAATCTTCCGGATATGGAAGAGGATGTTCTGTTGCGCGAAATCAGAAAGATCCGTCCTGAGCAAAAAATCCTGTATCTGACACTGATGAGGGGAACCCGGTATGTGCACCGCCTTTCAAAATACCAGATTCAGGGTTATATCCTGAAAAACGCTTCAATAGAGGAACTCTTACTGGCCCTGCAAACGGTGCAGGCAGGAGGCACCTATTTCAGTAAGGAGGTCGATATACTGGGAGGAGAAAATTTCCGGAATACCTTAACTATTGAAGACCGCAAAGTGGATGAGATACTATCCAGGCGGGAAGTAGAAGTGTTGCGCCTGGTTTGTAAGGAATTCAGCAACGCGGAGATCGCTCAACAGCTTTTTTTGAGTATCAGTACTATTGAAACCCATCGCAAAAACCTGATCGCCAAATTGGGCGTACAAAATACAGTAGGACTGGTAAAGTTTGCTTTGCGGAATAATCTTATCGATTGAGCAGGTGGTGGCTCATATCAGTACTTCTTTTTGTTTCCGGAACCGGTTCTCTGTTTGCGCAGCAGGCAGATACCAATTCGATCAAAAACCTCTACGACATTTCCCTTGATTTTTCGGATGACCGGGTAACTGAACTCAGGGCCAATGCTGCTACTATAGAAGAGCAATCTGAGCTTACCGGTTTTACAAAAGGTCGCCTGCTGGCCAATCGGTTGAAGGGACTGGCCGAAGAGTATTCCGGAAATTATGAAGAAGCGATTGCTTATTATCTGTTAACGCTTAATGAAGCCAGAGCTGGCAAATGGATTGAATATGAGATTGCTGCCCTAAGCGACCTGGCGATTGCATACAGCGAAGTCAAACAATATGAAAAAGCCCGGGATGTTTACCGGCAATCCCTTCAGTTATCCTATGCAAGGGGGGAGGTATCCAGCATCATTTCAGGATTGGGAAACCTGGGTGCGATCTACAACCAGCTACAACAACCGGATAGCGCCCTGCTCTTTCTGGAAGAAGGACTGCGTTTGTCCAAAGCATACAATACCAGTCAGTCGCTGTCCAGTATTTATAATAACCTGGGGAATGTGTTTTTCAAGAAAAAAGAATACGCGAAAGCGCTGAATTATTTCTTGACCAATAAGTCGCTTCATCAGGGTGTTGATCAGGGAGCCTTGTGGACCGATTATCTGAACCTCGGAGATGTGTATATGGAACTGGGGCGGATGGATTCGGCCAGGTATTACAGTGAAGCATCGCTTCAACTGGCCAAACAGCTTCAGTCAAGAAGTAAGGAAGCTGATTCCTATTCACTGCTGGCCAAATTACATCAGCGATTGGGGCAGTATCGTCAGGCCTATCAGTACCAGCAGCAATGGTATCAGCTCGACACCGCGCTGGTTAACCAGGAATCCGCAGCGGCTATAGCAGAAATGCAGGAACGCTTTAATGCACGCGACCGGGAAAAACAGAACCAGTTGCTAATGGCGGCTGTGGAAAAGCAAAAACTACAGAACCGAAATCTCCGTTCGCTCAGTGTTGCTGCCGTACTGATCCTGATCCTGATTTCCATTTTACTGTTTGTATACCGGAAAACCAATCGCCAGCTCCTTACTGTCAACAGCGAAATCAACCGGCAAAAAGAAGCACTGGCGGAATTGAACCAGGAGAAAAATAACCTGATGAGCATCGTGTCTCATGACCTGAGCACTCCTTTTTCGAGTATTCATATGTGGAGCCGCATACTGGAAGGAGATGAGAAACTGGATCCGGAACAAAAGAAAGCAACCCAGCATATCCGGAAAGCGGCAGAAAACGGAGAGCAGCTCATTCGTCAGATTCTTGAGGTGGAACGGGCCGGAACAGCCCTGGAAAAACTGGAACTGGAAGATACCAATCTGACCGATTTTCTGAACCACTTGGCGGAATCCTTCCGGGAGCAGGCCCGGGAGAAACAACTCTCCCTTGAAACGCCGGATTCTGCAAGGCCGGTTTACATGCTAACGGATCAGACCCTGTTGCGCAGAATCATCGAGAACCTCTTATCCAATGCCATAAAATTCAGCGAACCAGGAGAGGTAATCAGGATACTGATTCAAGCTGACCCGGAATCTACCGACATAATTGTGGAAGACAACGGGCCGGGCATCAGCAGCGATGAACAGGCACGGCTTTTTACCAAATATGGCCGGCTCTCCCCAAGACCGACAGGCGGAGAATCTTCCACCGGCCTTGGTTTGGCCATTGTAAAAAGATTGGCCAGCGAATTGAATGCTACGCTGCAATACCAGGGAGGACCCGAAAAAGGAAGCCGCTTTCTGATCCGGTTTAAAAAATAAAAAAGAAACATTGTTGCAAATTTTCAGAATTCCCTAGCTTTGTTCTCACAACAGCAAAAGGTGGTTGAATTGAGAAAAACTATAGGAACCCTGATATTGGCATTGGTGATGAACAGCAGTTCCGCACAGTGTATTTTGCGGTTTACCGGCGTCGTAACGGATTCGGATACCCGCGAACGCTTGTCTGGAGCCACTGTACGCATAAAGGATATCCGCCTGGAAGTAAAAACAGATGAGCAGGGGCGGTTCCGGATGGAAGGATTATGTCCGGGTAGTTATAATATTCTCATTACACATATTGGTTGTCAGCCGGTGGAGTCGCATATTCACCTGAAAGACGATCTCTCCCAGGATTTCGTATTGCCGCATACCCATAGTGAACTGGAAGAAGTGGTGGTAGTGGGTTCCTCCCATAAACATGGTACTGAAATAGCCGAAGAGCTCAAGGGCCGGCAACTGGCTGCAACCAGAGGAAGCAGCCTGGGTGAATCGCTGCGCAGTATCAGTGGGGTGAATGTTTTGCAGACAGGAGCCACCATATTTAAACCGGTTATACATGGATTACATAGTAACCGGGTGCTGATTCTCAATAATGGTATCCGGCAGGAATCACAACAATGGGGTAGTGAACATGCACCGGAAGTGGATCCCTATATTGCGAATCGCCTGACAGTTATCAAGGGTGCCAGCAGCATTCGTTATGGCAGTGATGCCATTGGTGGAGTAGTGCTGGTAGAACCCCGATTGTTGCCTGCAGAGCCCGGTCTTTATGGGGAAATCAATACAGCCTTCTTTACCAATAACCGGCAGGGGGTATTGTCAGGTATTTTAGAAAATAATTCGGCGAAACATCCAGCATTTGCCTGGCGGATACAGGGAACGCTGAAACAAGGAGGCAATGCCCGCACACCCGATTACTGGCTGATGAATACCGGTATCGAAGAGTATAATTTTTCAGTAGCTGCCGGCTGGCGGCAGGCACACCGGGGACTGGAACTATTCTACAGCAATTTCAATACAAAACTGGGCATTTTCAGAGGTGCGCATATCGGTAATGTAACCGATTTGGAAACGGCCATCAACAGAGGCGAGCCAGCAGAAGAAATCAAAGCAGCTCCTTTTAGCTATACCATCGACCGCCCTTACCAGCAGGTTCACCATCACCTTTTCAAACTGAAAGCGCATCATACAACCGGTACGGCGGGTAAGCTGAACCTGGTGGTATCCGGACAATACAATAACCGGATGGAGTTTGATGTGAAACGATTTGCTTCCAGTTCAGATGCTCCCCAGCTGGATCTCAGTATCAGTACCGTGGGCACAGACCTTGTGTGGGATCATGCCAACTGGAATAATTTTCGTGGAACCATTGGCGTTAGTGGCTCCTTCCAGTTGAATGATAGTTATAAACAGCGGGTATTTATTCCGAATTACAGAGCCTTGAATGGCGGACTGTTCTGGATAGAAAAATGGACGAAGAATAAATGGATGCTGGAAGCCGGGGTTCGGTATGATTACAGGAAATTATTTGACATAGAGAACAACAACAATGAACAATTCGCGGATCAGCAGTTTAGCAGTGTGAGTGGCTCCCTGGGTGGCAGCTATCGCTGGAGTCCGGAGTTGACGACTACCCTGAACTTTTCATCCGCCTGGCGGGCACCGCAGATCAATGAACTCTACAGCGATGGCCTGCATCACAGTTCAGCCCGTATTGAAACCGGTAATCCGAACCTGGTGCCGGAGCGGGCCAATAGCTGGATGCTGAACCTGGATTTTCAACCCTTCCGCTGGAAGATAGACCTCGGGTTCTACTATAAGGACATTTCCGATTTCATTTATCTCGCGCCTGATTATCCTCCGGTGCTGACTATCCGGGGAGCGTTTCCTTCTTTTTCTTTCCGGCAAACGGATGCCCGTTTACACGGACTGGACGCCAGCATTGCCTATGTGCTGACGGCGCATTGGAAAGCGGAGGCAAAAGCTTCTTTATTACGTGCCTGGGATAAAACAGCCAGTGACTGGTTGATTCAGATGCCGGCAGACCGTTATGAACTCGGTATAAGTTATGAATTTGGGAATGCTTCCAACTGGCAGGACAGTTATATAAAACTGAGCGGACAGCAGGTACTACGGCAAACCCGGGTGCCATCTACCGGAAATATTGAAAAAGAACAACCGGATGGAACGGTTAGGATGGAGTCTGATTATGCTCCACCTCCACCCTCTTATTTTTTGCTGAACCTGGAAGCGGGTACCAAAGTATTCTGGAGGAAACAGCCGATTCAGCTGAGCCTTACAGCAACGAATCTCCTGAATACCTCCTACCGGGATTATATGAATGCGTTTCGCTATTTCGCCTGGGAAACAGGCAGGAATATTGGGTTACGCATAATGCTGCCATTGGGTAAGCAACACTGATGTTTTTTCAATTCTAAATTATAGCGTATGCAAAAGAAATGGGTAAAGTTGTTAAGTGGTGCCGGTTTGGTGGCAATGACACTGGCAGGCTGTTCTAAAGACAAAGATGAAGTAGTAAATGAGGAAGAACTGATAACTACCGTATCACTGCGGTTTCAGGAAGTTGGATCACCCACTAACTCTTTTGTGGTAACCTTCCGCGATATTGATGGCGATGGAGGAAATCCTCCTTCCCTGGAAGAAATCATTCTTAAACCCAATGCGAATTATTCCTGTTCCGTAGAGCTTCTGAATGAAAGTGTATCACCTGCGGAAG
>CAZJNY010000252.1:0-5103 GCA_964547405.1 uncultured Flavihumibacter sp.
TATGGCCAAGCAACTCCGTTTCGAAACCATGCAGGTGCATGCCGGACAGGTACCAGATCCTGTCACCAAATCAAGAGTGGTTCCGATTTATCAAACCTCCTCTTTTGTATTCGACAGTGCTGAACATGCCGCCAATCTGTTTGGCCTGCGTGAGTTTGGAAATATCTATACCCGCTTGATGAATCCCACTACGGATGTATTTGAAAAACGGGTAGCAGCACTGGAAGGAGGCGTGGCAGGACTTGCCATGGCATCGGGCCAATCGGCGCAGTTCATCACTTTTCAGAATATTCTGCAGCAGGGAGATAATATCGTTTCCTCATCCTTTTTATATGGAGGAACCTACAACCAGTTTAAAGTAAGCTTCAAGCGTTTAGGCTTCGAGGTTAGATTCGCGAATGGCGATGATCCTGCTGATTTCGAATCCAAAATCGATGATCGCACCAAGGCGCTGTATGTTGAAACGATTGGCAACCCAGGGTTCAGCATTCCTGATTTTGAGCGACTGGCAGACATCGCGCAGAAGCATGGAATTCCACTGATTGTGGACAATACGTTTGGGGCTGCGGGATATCTTTGTCGCCCTATCGATTTCGGTGCGAATGTAATTGTGGAATCAGCTACCAAATGGATAGGCGGACATGGAAACAGTATCGGGGGCATCATTGTAGATGCAGGTAATTTCAATTGGGGCAATGGCAAGTTTCCTTATTTCACGGAGCCGGATGAAGCGTATCATGGCATGAAATTCTGGGACATCTTCGGTTCCGGCGGACCCTTTGGCAATATCGCCTTTATCATACGCGCAAGGGTAACCGGATTGAGAAGTCTGGGGCCTGCGGTGAGTCCGTTTAACTCTTTCCTGTTCCTGCAGGGACTGGAAACACTGAGTCTGCGGGTACAGCGTACCGTTGACAATGCCATGGAACTGGCCGAATGGCTGGAAAAGCAACCGCAGGTGGAATATGTAAACTACCCCGGTCTGAAGAATAACAAATACCATGCGCTGGCGAAGAAATACCTGCGCAATGGATTTGGTGGCGTATTGTCCTTCAAGATCAAAGGAGGCAAGGAAGCGGCCGATGCATTTGTAAACAAACTCGAGCTGATCAGTCACCTCGCTAACGTAGGCGATGCCAAAACACTGATCATCCATCCGGCTACCACTACCCACGAGCAGTTAAGTGAGGCGGAACAGAAATCTGCGGGGGTTGAACCTGGTTTGCTGCGGATCTCCCTGGGCATCGAACATATCGATGACATCAAAGACGATATCACCCAGGCTTTCGGATAATTCTTCACCCGACCGGTGCCACCCGACCGGTGGCACCGGTCGGGTAAATTCAACAATCAAGATGCATGCGCCATTACACTTTGCTGTTGGTCATCTTATTCTTTCCCGCACTGATGTTTGCCCAACCTGTCAAACGATATGGTCAGCTACAGGTGAAGGGGAGCCAGCTCTGTAATCAGCAGGGCCAACCTGTTGTGTTAAGAGGAATGAGTTTGGGCTGGCATAATTTCTGGCCCCGGTTTTATACGGCCGGTACGGTAAAATGGTTACACGATGACTGGAAAGTGGACCTCGTACGTGCAGCAATGGGGATTGAACCAAAGCCTAACGGCTACCTGCATGCGAAAGCTTTCTCCCTGAACGCCATTGAAACGGTCATAAAGGCCGCCATTGAACAGGACATCTATGTGATTGTTGACTGGCATTCGCACAATATCCAGCTCGAGGAAGCGAAGGCATTTTTTAAAGAGATCGCTACCCGTTATGGGAACTATCCCCATATTATTTATGAGATATTCAATGAGCCCGATCAGGAAAGCTGGCAGGAGGTAAAAGCATATTCAATTGAATTGATAAATACCATCCGGGCCATTGATAAAGACAATATCATCCTGGTAGGTAATCCGCACTGGGATCAGGACCTGCATATCGTAGCGGATGATCCTATAAATGATCAAACCAATATCATGTATACGCTGCATTATTATGCAGCCACCCACAAGCAGCAGCTGCGGGATCGGGGTGAGTATGCGCTTTCGAAGGGCATCCCCTTATTTATTTCAGAATCTGCCGGAATGGAAGCAACTGGCAATGGGCCGCTGAATGAAGCGGAGTGGAAACGCTGGATCGACTGGTCAGAAAAGCATAAGATCAGTTGGGTCACCTGGTCGGTAGCTGACAAAAATGAAACCTGTTCTGTGCTGTACCCCACAGCATCGGCTGAAGGGGGCTGGAAAGAAACTGACCTCAAACCCTCCGGCATACTTACACGCAGCTTCCTGCGCCAATTCAGCCGCTAACCCCTCACCCGACCGGTGCCACCCGACCGGTGGAACGTTTTAACAATTATCTAAATAAGTAAGCGGCTGGGAGATAGTACCTTTGCACTACAATCATGAAGAAATTTCTAACCATATTGCTCGGCCTTTTATTCCTGGTGGCAAGTCTGCCAGGAGCCGCGTTGGAGCATCTGGTAGATCCTGCTTCCATTAGCGAAATCGCTGCAAACAGCGAACAAAAAAGCGCCACGGAAGAAAAACAGGAAGAACATTTCATTCATTTTCGCAGCAGAATTCAGGCAGCCACCCAACCGGCTGCATCTGCCACACCCGCGCCGCCTGCCAAAACAGCCATCAGTACCGAAAAGGACGTTCCATTTGATGGAACCCTGGTTTCTGAGCATACGGCACTATACCTGCGGCATCGCAGTCTCCTGATTTAGGACGCCATTTTCTTCTCTTTTTGCTGCAGCTGAATCAGTTGCAGGAACCGCTGTGTATCCAATTATTTAATTCATCAATTATCAACTTATGAAAAAGATTGCATTTACTCTTTTGATAGCTTCATTCATTACAGGAACCGTTAGTGCTCAGGACAAACAGCCCGTAAAAACTGCGCAGAAAGGATTTTATTCCATGAAAAACAAGGCAGCAGATCTGCCTTCCAATAAACAGCCAGTAGCGGAAACTGCCATCAGCCGGAAAGCACCTGAGGTGAAAAAAGGATATTATTCCATTGGCCGGAACAATGAAAAGCTACCAACGCCTACTCCTATCGTAATGATTGGAGATATTTCTCCGGTGAAAAAGGGCTATTACAGCATCCCCGTGAAACATTAAGTTAAGGTTGGTTCTATAATAAAGAGGCCGCTCGCATTACGCGAGCGGCCATCTTTTTGTACATGAGAGAGATCGGAGTGTTAGTATAAGTAAGCAAGGGCCGTTTTATCATTGTTGTTGAAAGGGCGGTTCTGGCCACTACCGATACAGGCCAGCATCCAGGAATTCGGATCCGGTCCGGCTGGCGTACCAGGAATCAATACAGCTCCAACTGTTGATGCGCCTTCATTGGCAGTTGATCCACCACAGCTATAGGAGCGGTCCATGTAGTCGGTATGACGAAATCCAATGCAATGACCAATTTCATGCGCCAGAATGGTAGCTACAGTTGCCTGAGGCTGGTTACCAATCTGCCGGGTTGCTACCAGCACTTGTCCATATGGGTTACCGTTACTGGTTGGAAATCCAGCTGAAGCAAGGTAGCGGGCATTTTTAGGAGCCGCTTTTATCGCAATACTTGCTCCTGAGCTAACCCGCTGGAAACTCAGCTGCAGATTTTGGGCATTGTACCTTGCAATTGCCTCATCCGTAGCAGCAATATATGAACTGGGCAGTTTGGAGTCCACGGAAATCGTGATCACCCGCGGTAATCCGGTAACCAGGTTGGTGGTACGGTACTGTTCAGATTCGCCCACCCGCAGAATGGAACCATTAAGCGAGCGATTTAATTCTGAACCCGGAATGAAAATATCGCCTTCCACGATATAACCACCCTCTGTAGCCATCATGTTTTGGGTAGAGAAGCCCATGGCTTTAACGCTGTTAATCACATCATTGGTGATGGTTTCATCCTGTGCAGGTGCATCGCTTTTCTGACAGGAAGTGGCACCGAGGAGCAGTACTGCAGCAGCGGCAGCATAAAATTTGTTCAACATAGGTGTGTGTGTTTTAGAAACTTAAAATACTGTTAAATTTCAAGATAAGTTCAGGAATTTTTGCAGCCTTGTTGCATGGATTTTATCGGTCCGGATTTCCTACATTTAGCGGAATGAAGGCTAGTTGCACCCTGTTTTTGTTGTTTGCCCTGACCCTGAATCTGCAGGCCCAGGAGAAAACCAGTATGCCCGAAACAGCCCGGTTTCTATCAATTAACAAGGAATCCCAACCAACCAGCACATTTCTCCTGACAGCAGCAAAAGTTCCACCTGGTTTCCTTGTACTTAGAAAATTGTCGCCCACCCAATATATTGTTCGCTACCGCGATGGGCAACTCCTTACCCACACGAACCAGGAAAATCTCCAGCCGGTTAATAATCTCTGGAAACTTAGTCCAAACCTGCTCAATCGTTACCCCGGCAATACAGCATCTGACACGGAGGTACAACTGCAGGTAACCGGGTCTGTAAGGTCCGGTTTAGAAATTCGGGAGAAGGAGGGGAAACTTCGGATCCTGGCTGCTCATCCCGAATGGTCAACATTTGCCATCTCCATCCGTTCTTCGCAGCTCCCTGAGTTATTGCAACTACCCGATGTGCAGCATGTTGCCCGCTACCGGAAACCCATAACCGAAAGAGAGTTGACAGGATTTGACCTCTCTGCCAACAAACTCAATGCGGCGCATTTCTGGTACCCGGATATTTCAGGCAGCAACCAGGTCATTTCCATAAAAGAAAACAAACCAGATACCGCCGACATAGATTTTAAAGGCAGATGGCTTCCCTCTGAAAACGCAGCGCAGCAAATGGAAACCCATGCCACCAATATGGCTACGATTGCAGCAGGTGGAGGGAACACCTATTATACAGGTAAAGGTGCCGCCTGGGGGGCGGGTATCCGATCCGCTGATTTTGCAGAACTGATGCCGGATGCAACCAGCCTGTTAAAGAGGCAGGGCGTTACTGTTCAGAACCATTCCTATGGGGTGGGAATAGAAAATTTTTACGGACTGGATGCTGCTGCCTACGACCAGCAACTCAATGAAGATACCAGCCTGCTGCATGTTTTTTCTGCAGGCAACCGGGGAACTGAAAC
>CAZJNY010000253.1:0-5098 GCA_964547405.1 uncultured Flavihumibacter sp.
TTTGGAACAGGGACGGCAACGCAGTGCAGCTACTTCCACTGAATCGGTTCCTCCCTGCGGAAGCGATATCCCGTTGGAAAGAACAGCTGGTGCCCCCGGCTGGTTGAGATAGGGAGTCATGCCAAATGCAGGTACCGTATTTCCCCATACAGATAACACCGGCTTTCTGAAAGCTGCGGCTATATGCATCAGTCCGGTATCATGTGTGATGATCAGCTTCGCCTTTCTTACCAGGTCCGCAGACTCATTCAGGCTGAACTTTCCACAGGCATTATAAATCCGGATCGGATCTGCAGCTGCCAGTACTTCTCCGGTAGACCGGTCTTCTGGTCCCCCCAGGATTACAAGCGGATGATCAATCAGCTGAACCAGTTCTTTCAACTTGTGCAAGGGCAATCGCTTGGTCGCGTGCGCAGCACCCACTACAAGACCAATATAACCCAGTTGGTGTGAGGCGGGCAGATCCGAAGGCTTAGTTTCTTCGGTTTGCGGAATAAAATAATCCAGCCCCATGCCATCATTTTTTACGCCCAAATGGGCAACCGTATCTAAATAGCGGTCTACAATATGTCTGGAGGGTAAAAAATTCAATTTCAAATTGGTCAGCAACCATTTTTGAACATTGAGCTTATTAAAACTTTTGCTTGGCCGTTTCAATGCTTTTTTGATCCGTAAGGTTCGCAGGTTATGATGCAGATCAATTACCCAGTCGAAGGATTCAGCAGCGAGTGCCGCAATCGTCGCATCCAGCGAGTCTTCCAGCAGGTGAAGCTTGTCGATATAGGGATTCCCCTTTAGTACCGTTGCAAAATTCTTCTTGGTCAGAAAATGCAGCTCCGCTCCCGGTACCTGCTTCTTTACACAGCGTATAACCGGAGTTGTTAGTACTATATCCCCTATCGAGGAAAACCTTATAATCAGAATTTTCATGCGTCTCACGTCTCACGTCTCACGTCTCACGTCTCACTTCTCTTCTTCCTCCCTGTAATCAACTTAATCAATACCGGTGCAGTAGTTACCAGCACGATTACGATAATGATGGCTTCCAGATGATCCTTGAGATCAAAACCAAACTGTGATTGTACCCATTTCTGCAGAAAATGTCCCGCGAAAATCATACTCACTACCCAGGCTATACAACCGACAATATTATAAAATGCGAACTTCTTTTTATCCATCCCAACAATACCTGCTATAATCGGCGCAAACGTACGCACGATCGGCAGAAAGCGGGCAAACACAATAGCGCCGCCACCATGTTTATCATAGAATTCATGGGCCTGTTCCAGGTAATGTTTTTTAAAGAAGAAATTATCCTTCCAGCGAAACATGGTTGGTCCGATCTTTCTTCCAAACCAGTACCCTACCGTATTTCCAATAATCCCGGCAAATGAGATCATCGCCACCAGCAGTAATAAATCGAACCATTCATTCCGCTGCCAGCTCAGACCAACCGATTTAAACAATTCATTGATCAGGTTCGTACTGTAAATGCCCGCTACGAAAAGCAGGCTGTCTCCGGGAAGAAAAAATCCTGCGAACAACCCTGTTTCCGCAAATACAATCAGCAGGATGATCCAGAGACCACCCATTACAATATAAAACATGGGGTTGAGCAGATCTTTCCAGTCGAAGGATTTGGTCAGTACCACCGTTTTAGCGGTATCAAGTCCTGCATAACTAAAACTGATGGTGTCATGTATCGGGGCGGTTATTTTTACCTGCATCATGGAATCCAGCGGCAGGAGTACATACCCCTGCTTGTCGGCCACATACTCTTTTGTAGTTTCCCCGGTGATCAGGCTAAACTGCCCAACGGAGGATTCATACTGATTAATAACACGCATACGGATTTCGGACTGTGCAAATAGCATACACCCGGAGACCATCAAAACTACCAGCAGAAACAACTTCTTCATCTTCATCGTCTTTTTTTCTATCGTTAACTCTCTAATTCTCCTTCCCACTTGCTTACAGCAGAAGTGGCCAGTGCATTACCAAGTACATTGGTCATACTCCGGAACATATCACAAAAATGATCTATTGGCAAAATAAGTGCAATTCCTTCAGCCGGAATACCAAACATGGCACAGGTAGCTGTAACCACCACCAGCGAAGCCCGCGGAACTCCGGCAATGCCTTTACTGGTTAACATCAGCACCAGCAGCATGGTTAACTGGGTACCGATATCCAGATGAATTCCATATGCCTGGGCAATTGCCAGACTGGCAAATGTCATGTACATCATACTGCCATCCAGGTTAAAACTATAACCAAGCGGTAGTATAAACGCTACAATTTTATCTTTACAGCCAAAGCGCTCCAGTTCCTCCGTCAGCTTGGGGAAAACCGCTTCACTGGACGTGGTGCTGAAGGCAATTAATAAGGGTTGTGCAATCCGTTTTAATAACACAGGCACTCTGTTACCAAGAATAAAATAACCTACCGCTAATAAAAATATCCACAACACGGCTATACCAATCAGGAAATACAACATGTACAACCCGTAAAAACTGAATATACTTAACCCATTGGTGGCAATAACGGCCGCAAGCGCACCAAATACGCCAAGGGGTGCAAAGGCCATTACATATCCTACCATTTTAAGTATGATATGCGCTACCCCATCCAGTGCTTTAATCACAGGTTTGGCATAGTCTCCCATGGCTGTTGCCGCCACTCCAAAAAATATACTGAATACCACCAGCTGCAAAATTTCATTGGTGGCCATCGCTTCCACTACACTTTTCGGAAATACATGTTCTACAAAGTTCTGAAGCGAAAAAACCTTGGTTTTGCCAATCAGGTCTTCTGCATTACTGGCATCCGCATTACCTAAATTGATAACCGATCCCGGTTGAAAAAAATTAACCAGCACCATTCCGATCAGCAGGCTGACCAGCGAAGCGGTTATAAACCACAACAAGGCTTTGCCACCAACCCTGCCCACTGTTTTCAGGTCTCCCAGCTTGGCGATACCTACTACCAGTGTTGAAAATACAAGTGGCGCAATAATCATCTGCACCAGTCTCAGGAAGATGGTGGTTAACAGTTTTATTTTTTCTGAAAAAGAAGCAATAAACTCCGGCGCTGCATTTTTATGTACCAAATACCCTACGATTATACCCAATACCATTGCAATCAGAATGTAAAGGGTCAGCCTGTTCTTTTTCGTCATTTTAGGTGCTTAAGCTTTTGAACGGAAGGCCGAAAATTCGAAAAATTCCTGAGGCTACCAAAATAATCGGCGGAAATCCGCTTCCATTCAAAGTTTAGCGGCTGCGAATTAAATAATTATTTATTTTACGCCCCTCTAAACAGCTTATCAAAACACAATTAAAACTGATATGAGTTTATTCAGGAAAAAATCCCTGTCCGCTCTGTTGGCGTCGGCTGCTGATTCAGAAAAAGGACTGAAACGAACATTGGGGGCTACCAATCTGGTAGCACTTGGAATAGGCGCCATTATTGGCGCCGGTTTGTTTGTACGAACTGCCGCAGCTGCCGGACAAGCCGCTGGGCCGGCTGTAACCATCTCCTTTATTGTTGCTGCTATTGGTTGCGCTTTCGCCGGACTTTGTTATGCAGAATTTGCTGCGATGATTCCCATCGCAGGTAGTGCCTATGCCTACTCTTATGTTACCATGGGTGAACTGATCGCCTGGATTATCGGCTGGGCGCTGATTATGGAATATGCTTTGGGAGCTGCCACCGTTTCAATTGCCTGGAGTGAATATTTAAATACGTTGCTGGGGGGACGAATACCATATGAATGGTCGCACTCTCCTTTTGAAAGTTTTACCGATGCCAATGGTGTACTGCATCAGGGTATTCTTAATGCTCCTGCACTGGTAATTTTGTTGTTGCTGACCATGCTGCTGATTAAAGGCACCCAGGAATCTGCCATGGTAAATGCTATCATCGTTTTCATAAAGGTTGCCATCGTACTGATATTTATTGCAGTTGGCTGGCAGTTTATTGATCCCGCGAATCACACCCCCTACCTCATTCCGGAAGGCACAGCTCCCTTTACTGACCAGGCTGGTAAAGTAATTGCGGATTATTCCGGTGTATTCAAACACGGCTGGGGCGGTGTACTGGGCGGAGCCGCTATTGTATTCTTTGCCTTTATCGGATTTGATGCAGTAAGTACCGCTGCACAGGAAGCCAAAAATCCCGCCCGCGATATGCCTATCGGAATTCTGGGTTCACTGGCTGTTTGTACCATACTTTATATTTTATTCGGACATGTGCTGACCGGTGTTGCTCCCTGGACAGATTTTGTGGATCCTGTTAAAGGAAGGGAAGCTTCCGTTGCCTATGCCATTTCGGAATACATGCACGGCTACCAGTGGTTATCAACAGCTGTCACCATTGCCATCCTGGCTGGCTTCTCATCGGTTATCCTGGTTATGTTAATGGGACAAAGCCGGATTTTCTATACCATGAGTAATGACGGACTGATTCCAAAAGCCTTTGGCGACCTGCATCCAAAATTCAAAACACCTTACAAAGCCAACTGGATACTTTTTGTTTTTGTAGGCCTGTTTGCCGCTTTCGTACCCGGACATGTTGCCGGTGACCTGACCAGCTTCGGTACACTCTTTGCCTTTGTGCTGGTAAGTGCCGGAGTTTGGCTGATGCGCAGAAGTGATCCAGGAACCAAACGTCCGTTCCGCACTCCCTGGGTACCGTTTGTTCCCATTATGGGCGTAATCATCTGTAGTGCGATGATTTTTGCACTGGATGCACAAACGTTGGAAGTGGCCATTATCTGGATGGTTGTAGGTATCGTTGTCTATTTCCTGTACGGAAAGAAAAACTCCAAACTCAATCACCCCGGACATACACCTGGCGAGATCCTTCCCAAGAAATCTGATTTTGAGGGATAAGGTTCTGAACGTTTTATACCTGATCTATCAAAAAGAGGCAGCCATCAACACGAAGGCTGCCTCTTTTTTTATGGGAAGTCCGGAAAAATTTTTCTTTATTGTACCTTTGCCGACCAAATGATTATTCAATCTAACCAGTAATATAAAATTGTATGGGTCGCATTTTTGAAGTTCGTAAAGCTACCATGTTTGCCCGTTGGGACCGC
>CAZJNY010000254.1:0-5071 GCA_964547405.1 uncultured Flavihumibacter sp.
CCGGGATTATCGCAATACAAATCAATGAGGAAGAAGTACTTGCTGTATCCTTAGTGTTAAATTAAATTCTTGTTAGCTATTCCGGATATTGTTTGGTATCAGGATGAAATGTTTGCCAGGAATGCCAGAATTCCTGATAGGACTGAATTCGTTGAATTGCCATGCCAGACAAAGGGCCGTCTATGCATTCTCCGTTAAGATTCCACAGGGAACCTGTTTGAACATCCCGTAATTCCTGAGTGGCAGCATTCCAGGTAAAATGCAGCGCTTGTGATCCCTGCATCCGATTGAATACATGAAAGCTCACAGTATCTTTTTCAAGTAGAATCAGCAATGGTAATTGCGCCAGAGAGTCCTGAATAATGCTTCGTTTTACCAATTCATTCCAGTCATAAGCCTTTGACTCCTGCTTCGTATGTACACCTATGACCCAGGATTTAAATCTCCAGGAAGCTGAATCTCTTTTTTCAAGGCTGCTTTTAATCGTACCATTATCAAAATTGGCCAGGTCCTCATATTCTTCGGCAAAGGATGGATCAAATTGCATGATGCGGGTAGAAGGGTTGGTAGCAATCCAGGCAGCCAGACTGGTTTGCTGTGAGGGTATTTCTTCAAGGCTTGATCCTTTCAATGGGCCTGTAATGGCTTCACCAGTTGCCTGTCGCCACCAGGAACCTGTTCTGCTGTCTTCAAACATGGCATTAAAATGATCCATGCCAACTAACCGAAATTGTTCCGGCTGACCATTTACAACCGGACTAAATACTCTCCCGGTTCTGCATACTGTACAGTAAGTTACCATTACAGGGGTGTTTCCAATAGTGTCTCTGACCTGATGATGATATCCGATTACCTGGATAGGATAAGCTTTGGCAATGCCGTTAATTTCAAGGCCAATTACCAGTTTATCTCCGGGTATTTTATTGCTATTCCTGTCTGCGAAAATTTTTTCTTTCGGCTGAAGAAACATTTTATCAGCCAGCATGCGGAAATTGAAAAAATAAAATACGAGTGCATACAACAGAATACCGGCTCCTGCAAGTATGCGGCCACCCCGTTTCTGAGTACGCACTAAAAGATACAACAGCAATCCGGCTACAAGCCAGCCAATCAACCGCAACCAGCTTATATTATTATGCAGCCAATAGGCAATATCAATCGTCTCCTTCCGCTGACTTCCAGGGAAGGGCATTATAAAATAAACCCTGGCTGCTTCAAGCAGCACCAGGAATAAAACACTCAGAATAAAAAAAAGTGGTTTCATTTATTGATATTAAGTGGGGTATTGATATATCCTTCTGCTGCTCTGACGGGGGCCCTGTCTACATAAAATTGCCTGTCTTCGGGCGCCCAGGTAGAGAGCCCGTCTACATAGCGGTTATACATACAAAAAGCGGCGGCAATCAACACGGTGTCATGGATTTCCCGATCCGTTGCACCTTCTTTTCGGGCTGTTGCAATATGTGTTTCATGTACGTGTTTACCTCCCTTTTGGACGGCTGCAGCGATCTCCAGCAAGGCTTTCATTTTTTCTGATATCGGTGCAAGGGAATGATTTTCTTTTATTGAATCAATACCCCGGATATCCAGGTTTAAATAAAATCCCGCAAGGGCACCATGTACATTCTGACAAAAGAAACAGTCGTTTTTGTACGACACAAAGGTGGCGATCAATTCACGTTCTCCCCGGCTTAAGGAGTTCTCATCATTCCGTAAAAGTTGTTCCGCCAGTTCATTCAGCGGCCTGGCTGTAGCCGGACTATACGACATTAATCCGCGAATGCCGGGTAGTTCGTTTTGTAAATCTATATATGCCATTTTAAGTGGTTTGATTGGGTAAAACATAACCAATGGTGCTCATGCGTTCTCCCATGGCAATATAATCGGATAGCTGTTCCGGCGTAGTGGTTGCAAGTCCGTCTACATACCGGTTAAACATGCAAAAGGTTGCAGCTATAAGTACCGTATCATGGATATCACGGTCACCTGCACCTGCAGTTCTTGCTCTTTCAATGTCTTCCGGTTTTACTTCTTTACCCAGCTTCTGAACTTTCCTGGCAATAGCCAGCAAAGCTTTTAATTTGGGTGATACAGGTGCTGAACCCAGATCTTTCAGCACTTCGTCTACCAGGTGTTCCTGTTCTCCATAGAGACATCTTGCAGCAGCAGCATGGCTTTGATAACAGAAATCACAGTTGTTCAGGTAAGAAACATAGGTAGCAATCAATTCGCGATCAGCAGCTGACAGGGGCGATTCTCCTCGTAAAAGGAGCTGTACCAATTCATACAAATATTTTCCTGTTTCAGGTCGATAGATCACCAGGCTGCGTATACCTGGTACAGAATCCGATAATGTTATATGTGGCATGATTAAGTAGTTACAGTGTGAACAGTATTGTTTTGATTCATTCTTTTTTTACTGGCCGCCAGTACCAGCCAGCCCAGCGGAAACGTAAGCGAGAAAATAAAAATGGCATTGCCATAACCGCCCAATCCTGATACCAGTACACCTACAAACAGTACAGCAATGGCGGTAAAAAGCCGGCCGATATTAAAGCAGAATCCGGCAGAGGAGGCTCTTACTGCTGATGGGAAAAGCTGTGGTATATAAGCCGACAACACTCCCTGGCTTACGCCGAAAAAGAAGGATAGTAATCCGATTTCCGCCAGTATAACAGGGTGGTAATGGGTATTTATCCGGAACAGAATAAAAGAAAGCAGGGTACACATGCCAAAACAGATCGCCATGATTTTTCTTATCCCTATTGCATTGGCCAGCCAACCGGAGACAAAGCCTCCGGTCAGCCCGCCCATGCCCATCAGCATCATACTGAGGCCTCTTTCTTTTTGAGCATCCGTACCGGGCAGCAGGCTTTGTATCCAGGTAGGCAGCCAGGAGAAGATGGCCCACAGGCCTATGAGCATGCTACTGAAGAGCAGCGATCCCATGATCAGATTTGGAAGATTTTCTTTGGAAAACAATCCCGTTTCCCTGGTTTGCAATGATAGTTCCGGAGCTTGTTCTTTTCTTCGGCTATCCGGAACAGTTATCAACCAGATCCCGCTTGCTGCCAGCAATAGAGGAATGAGCCCTATCAGAAATCCTTCCCTCCAGGAAGAAACCAGGTAGTTGATAAGTCCCGCTGAAAAAATGCCAACCGGAATTCCTATTGATAAAATTCCGATGACAATATTCCGTGACGAGGCGGGCCATACTTCACTTAGCCAGGAGAAGGAAATGACCAGCACACCTCCTACACCAAATCCACTCAGGAAGCGCGAAGCAAGTATTCCCTCCCAGCTTGTCTGATAACCGGTTGCGATGGTTGCCAGTCCATAGCAGGTGATGGCGAGCAGCAAGGCCTTTTTTCTTCCGATGCGGTCGCTGATCAATCCCCAGCTAAAGCCACCAATTGCCCATCCTGCAATAAACAGGGCATTGATATATGCACTGATGGTGGACAGCTCAGCGTCAGGAAGTTTTAAATCCCGGACTACCATCGGCAGATAAACAGACATCAGGGTGGATACAGTTCCACCAATCGCGCTGCTTACAAAACAGATCAGGAACAATAGCCGGTACGACTTGTTGATTGTTGTTGAATGCATGAATGGTTATTTTAGGAGTCCGTCGAACGTGAAGGATACATAATAAATCGCTCCAATTTGCGGGGAACCAAAACTTTGATAGATCTGATGGTTCAAAATATTACTACCCCCGATTTTGATAATTCCGTTTGCTTTGGGAAGTTTTTTATTAAACTGTAAATCGAGCAGGGAGTAGGCATTGATTCTGCCCGGACGCATTCCATTAAATGTTCCATACCAGTCAAATGCATCCTGCCAGTGCCAGCTTAACTGGAAACCGTAATTGTGATAAACATTCGGGTTGCCAAATGTAATATTTGCGCTGTATTCCGGCGTGTTGAAAGCAGGTACATTATTTGGATTTGCATCCAGTAAATTGAAGGATGCCCAGGTTAAGTTCCCGCCAATCTGATAGCCTTTTTCGGCCATATAAGTGATGCCTGCAGAAATACTTTGGGCAGACACTTTATCAGCCGCATTTGTAAATAATTGAAAAGCACGTACATCACCATTCAGGATGTCTGCAGCAGCATCAAAATTGGGAGACCCATCTGGTCCCAGCACATTGTTTTCCGGAGCAAGCACTACCGTGTTTAAAATGAAATTGGTGTAATTGCTGTAATTGTAGTTCAGGTCAATCAGCAGTTTGTTTGCAAATAATCCTTTATAACCAACTTCAAAAGCTCTTTGTTTTTCAGGCTTGATATAGGGGACATTTGATTTGACCAGTAATTGTTTGTTCTCATTTACTGCCTGCGGAAATGGAGTTCCATTGGCCATAGCGGCGCCAAATGCGGCACCAAATGCTCCTACAGATGCTGCAGTAAAGGAATTGGAATATGCAGGTAATCCTTTACTGTTGTCGGGTACACCACCAAGGATAGTAATGGGACCTACATTGAGGTGAATGAATTGATCCACAGGTGTGGGGTTTCGAAATCCGGTTTGAAAGGAGGCTCTGAAATTATGGGTCTTTGCAGCAGTTAAAACCGCGGCCACCCGTGGTGTAAAGTATCCATCAAAATTCTCATTCTTGTCATAGCGAAGAGAGGCTGTGAGTTTTAACTTGTCATAAAACAATTTTTTTCCTGCCTGCAGAAATCCGCCAAATTCCTGAATGGTGATTTTTTGATCCTTGTCCATGAAAAGGCTACCATTGGTAAACATGTCGTAGTACCTGAAATTGGCACCTGCCAGCAGATCGAAAATTTTTATTGGTTTGGAAAGATCATACTGACCTTCTGCATGATAAAATTTACTGTTGCTGAATACTCCTGCTCCGCTTAACCCGTAATTTTTTATGGAAGCATTTTTTGCAGCTTCATAATCATTGGTGCCAGGTAAAAACCGCCCCACATCAGCAAATGCCCGGGCTGCAGCATGATTGGCCGGGGTTGTTCCATTTATGGTTCCATTGTAAGCAGCTTCGTAGCGATTAAACCACATATTGTCAGCCTGATTTGGCTGTACGGTGTTACCATCC
>CAZJNY010000255.1:0-5026 GCA_964547405.1 uncultured Flavihumibacter sp.
GGATGAAACTAGATAAAAATCAGTCAAAGCTGGTTCAAGTACTGGTTTTTATACTCAAGCTCCCCTTGTTGCTGCTTCTGTTATTACTCTCGCCGGTTCTCCTGGTTATTCTGTTATTTGTTTTTATAGCTGCTTTTTAACATGAATAAGGAGTATCTACTTTTTGGCAGCTGTCTGATTATTTTTATTATGCATCAGGTACTTGAAAAAATAGACAATGTTTCTGTTGAACTGGCGGATAATTATTTGGATGCACTGGTTTGCATGCCCATAATTTTACAACTAATAGTATGGGAGCGGCGGTTTCTTTTAAGCGATCCATTTAATAAATTACCCATTATGCATTGTGCCGGATATTTTATGGTAATTGCTATTGCGGCAGAATTATTATTTCCATCTATCAGCAGCCGATTCACGGCTGATTATATAGACATCTTTTGTTATGGAGCGGGAACCTTACTTTACATTGGAATAAATAACAGCACTTACCCCCGAACCGATTCCATAGATAACTAAAATTAAGTTATCAGTTTAACAAGCTGCTCGCGTGCTTTTTTTGATTCAGGGAAATTCAGAAACATCCAGGCATGAGCCATTTCCTCGTATTCAAAATAATTTACGCTTTCCCCTATTGAGGATAGCTGATACTTCAGTTTTCTGGCATCAGCAAGAAGAATGTCTTTAGTACCTATGAATAATGAAATTTTCGCCAACCCATCAAGTGGTCCATTAACCGGACTAAGCAAGTAATGATCCGGAGGCGTATCTCCTGCATATAACTTCCCGATGTTTCTCAATCCGTCTATTCCTAAAAAAGGTTCAAATCCGCGAAACGCCAAAAGTTGCGGGTTGCTCAGCGTTAAATCAATCCAGGGAGAAAGTAAAATGATCTGATCCGGTTGGGGAATACGATCCATATGAAGTTTTTGAGCCAGGGAAAGCGCAAATCCGCCACCTGCCGAATCGCCCATAAGGATCAAATCACGTGGATCATGGGATTCAAGCAGTTTGGCATATATCCATTCTGCCATTGCAAAGGATTCTTTATACGTATAATCAGGCGCCAAAGGATAGTCAGGAGCGGAGATGGTACAGCAGGTCCTTTCAACAAGGCTTGCAAGAAATTTCCAGTGAAAAGAAAGAAACCCACTTACAAAGGCACCTCCATGAAAATATAACAAATGTTTACCGGACGCATTCGAGCGTCTGGGACTCAATTCAAATACATTCCTGTTGTTAACCTGGTATTGCCGGATGGTGCAAATTTGCTTTAATGTCTGCGGAGGATGCGACTGGTTGAAAAACTGAAACCTGCCAGATGCAAAACGTTGGCTGAGAAACTTTCTTTTCCCAACCATTCTTAGCATAAAATTGAATAATTTACTTTGGGTACTTGCCACCAGGATGTTTTGAAACGACTTTACATTAAGTTGTAATGTACTGATATTACACAGCTATCTGTCCCGATGAATTGTTAATCAACTACTCCGGTCAATGATAAAAAATGCAAAACTTCTCCGACTTTTGGTTAAAACTGGACAATGCGGCAAAAATTTATCCGGCTATTACAAGCCGGGAATTAACAGCTGTTTTCAGGATATCAGTTGATCTGAAGGAAAGAATAAAGGCAAAACAATTCATTGAAGCCATTCAAACTCTGGAAAACAGGTTTCCCTATTACAAGGTAACCTTAAAAACGGGCTTTTTCTGGTATTACCTGGAACCTGCCGACCTTGCTTTTACAGTAATTCCAGATGAAGAAACACCTTGTCGTGCATTTGAAAAACAGGAATTATTATTCCGTATCTTGGTAAAAGCCAATCGAATCAGTGTTGAATTTTCACATATTCTTACAGATGGAACAGGGGCACTGGAATTTTTAAAGACGCTACTATTTAATTATTTGCAAAAAACAGGAGTCGAACTTCCTAAAGATACTTCCATTCACAAACCGGAAGAACTACCTGAAGAGGAAGAATATGAAGATGCCTTTAAGCGCTATTTTACAAAGATTGCAACGGTAAAAACAAAGCAACCGAAAGCATTTCATGTTCCTTTCCCGCTCAACAATCGTCCGCGACTTGAAATTATAACTGCCGTACTACCCGTAGATAGGATTGCAGCAACAGCAAAAAAATTTGAAGTAAGCATAACAGATTACCTCGTAGCGGTTTACCTATATTGCTTACAACAAGTATTTGAAGAACAATCCGGGCTGAAAAAGCTCAACTCCAATAAAAGTATTCGTATTGAAGTTCCAATAAATCTTCGGCGCCTGTTCCCTTCGCGCACAATGAGAAATTTTTCATTGTATGTTATGCCGGCTATAGACCTTCGGCTAGGCAATTATAGTTTTGAAGAAATCGTAAAAACTGTATTTCACCAGGTACGACTTGAAACAGACAGGAAGCTAATAAGCAAAATGATTTCCCGAAATGTAGGTGGCGAAAAAAATCCATTTATAAGAGCACTGCCTCTTTTTATTAAATCACTTTTTTTATCCATGCTGTATTCCATGGGAACCAAACAATACAGTGGCGTCGTAACCAACATGGGGAATATCGATTGGGGTCCTGAAATCAATTTACGCATTCAACAGTTTACTTTTATTCCTCCTCCACCAAATGATATTTTAAAAGTAAATTGTGCTGCAGCAGGATTCAACGGCAATTTGTATTTAACATTTTGCAACATTACAGTGTCAAAAAAACTGGAGCAAAAATTTCTTTCTTATCTGGCTTCGCAGGGGATTCCGGTAAAACTAACCCGCTACAACTAATTTATTATTTTATGAATATATGCAAGAACTGTGGCGTTGAATTAGAACCGACTATGACAGTTTGCCCATTATGCAGGGAAGCAATTGGCAATAAAGAGTGTGTAACAACTGCTGATTCAGATAAGAAAAATAGATTAATTTATGGGAAAAAAATGAGTCCACCGGAAAAAAAATTTACCTGGGAGATCGTTTCACTTATTCTGCTTTCAGCTATTGCAGCAACTCTTGTAATTGATTGCATCATCAACAAGACCATTACCTGGTCTGAATATCCGGTAGCAATTAGCCTGACAGTTTTCTCCTACCTTTCATTATTTACTTTCTGGCCACAACATACAACCCTTCAATTGGCAGGTGGTTTGATTGTTTCCACCCTTTTACTGCTCCTTCTTGATACAATAACCAATGGCATTAACTGGTCTATAAAACTGGGAATACCCTTGATTCTTGCAGCAACTTTTCTTACAGCTATTTTCATTAAGATCATCCACCATTCAACATATAAAGGTATTAACCTGATTGCATACGGTTTCCTGGGAGTAGCCATTTTTTGTGTTTTTATAGATGGAATATTGTTTTTTAATCTGAAAGGAATCTTTCATGTTGATTGGAGTTTACTTGTAGTTGCCTGCACTATTCCGGTTGTATTAGTACTCCTTTTTGTTCATTTTCGTATGAAAAAAGGGAGGAGTCTTAAAAGAACTTTTCATATCTGAAATTCAAATTAGTAAAAATCATTCCGGTAGATTCTAATTACGCTTTTTCCGTATAACTTAGGGAAAGAATTTACATGTTATCTGTTTGAAGGATTACTTCGCTTTACCCTGGCTGCCTCCAGAGCTGATTTACTTTTACTGATCAGTTCACCCTTACTTTTAATTTCCTGGTCTAATTCTCTAAGTCTGTTTTCAACAGCCAGTTTTTGCTTTTGAAGATCTTTTTGTTCATCCATTAATTTTTCAAGATCTTTTTCCTCTTTGCCTAAATCTTTAACAAGAACGGTAATATCAATATCGTCAGAAAAAGAATCGGTATACATAACCAAAGACTCAAGGTAGGCTTTAACATTTTTATTGATCAGGGTATCATCGGTACTATTGGCAAAATTGTTATATCCTTTGGAAACAGCCATATAAACAATACTGCTATTGTTGGGTCCTTTCTCAATTTTAGTATAGATATCAATTTTTTCCGGACTAATTTCAGAAAGCACCACTTCCTGATATCGAACAATTCCCCTGCGCATTTTTTTCTTTAAACCAGATCTCTCCAGTCTTAATTGCAGAGCGTCACTGGCCATCTCTTCTGTCTGATTAAGACTAATCATTACTGCATGTTGATTTACCTTATCAATCATGAACGATGCATCGGTCGCTTGTCCGTTCATTACTGCTGCAGAGCTTAAAGCAAGTACGGAAAGCATTAGTTGTTTTATATTTTTCATTCTATAAAGCTGACACAATTAAGCGGATAAACTGTTACACAACAAAAGAAATATGTTATATAATTCACACATTACTGCCATCGCGATCCATTTCTGAGGATAAAAGGTTAAATTTAGATAAACCATGTTTACTATAATTTTCTTCGTTAAATGAAACTTTACATCAAAAATATGGTTTGCAACAGGTGTAAAATGGTTGTTAAACAGGAACTCTGTAAACTTGGACTACACTATAATCTTGTAGAATTAGGTGAAGCTGAAATTATAGAAGCCATATCCCGTGAGCAACGAAACGAATTCAGCAATGCTTTATTGAAATCAGGTCTTGAATTGATGGATGACAATAAAAGTATATTAATAGAACAGATAAAGAATGTTATTGTCGACCTGGTTCATAATTCTGAAGAACCTTTAACAGTGAAGTTTTCCGAATACCTGCACCAGAAATTAAACCACGATTATACCTATCTGGCGAATCTCTTTTCCGAAGTACAGGGAACTACGATAGAACAGTTTCTGATTACGCACAAAATTGAGCGGGTAAAAGAATTACTTGTTTACGACCAGTTAAAACTTACAGAAATAGCCTTCCATATGCACTATAGCAGTGTAGCACATCTTTCTACACAGTTCAAAAAGGTCACAGGATTAACGCCTTCCCACTTTAAAAAGCTGAAGCACAAAAGACGATCTATGCTGGATGCTGTTTGAATATCATTTTCGCTTCTGCGTAGCAAGAGCTGAATTGAGCAAACCGGACAAAGATTTGGACGTGCGGTTTTCAGAGCTGTTCAGGTATACTA
>CAZJNY010000256.1:0-2544 GCA_964547405.1 uncultured Flavihumibacter sp.
ATAAACAGGAGTTCCGGAAATATATCCCGAATGCCGGCCATAAACGAAGGCCCCAGCAGATTCCCGGGAAATAATTTGATGAACCCGGCACCAGTAGCCTGTGCCAGCAATATTTCTGTTACCGTCATAGCGCCGGGTATCCAGGGCTTGCCTGCTCCAAGCACGGTTTCTCCTACCGACTGCACGGTACCCGGACAAATAATCATATCTGCTCCGGCATTCAGAAATGCGGTAGCCTGTGCAGGTGTTTTGATGGTGCCGATAGCCAGAGTCATGTCGGGCCAGGACCTGTTTCTTTTTTCAACCAGTCGCGTAAAATGCGCCAACGCTTCTTCTCCCCGGTTGGTGAACTCCACCATGCGGATGCCACCATCATAAAGAGCCTGTATGGTTTGCTCGCAAACAGAATAATCAGGGTGATAAAACAAGGGCAGCACTCCCTGCTCCCGAAGTTTGGGATAAAGAATCGTATGATTAGCCATGTTCAGCAATTTTTTGGTGAATGGAAGCAAGCGTTTGCCGGGTAAAATCGCCCTTTTCCTGCAGTTTACCTACGGCCGCCGCGGCAGCCAGGTTCAGGGTTGTTTCAGGCTTCCAGTCATTGATCCAGCCATGGATTAATCCCGCCATGAAACAATCTCCGCTCCCTACCCGGTCAACAATCTGATCGATGCTCCACCTGGCTGATACAGCCTGTTCATCAACAGTATCCAAGGATGCGTAATAATCTATCCCCTGCGGCTGATCAAACCGGAACGTGTTGGCGACCCATTTGCAGGAAGGTGCCAGCTGACGGATATAGGCGGCAGTTTCAGTTGCCTGTTCCAGATAGGCCTGCTTCGTTCCGGCAGCTATCTTTTTATTATCCAGCGGTGCTCCCAGCAGGGAATTAGCCGACCAGATATTGCCCATCACCAGGTGGCAATAGTGTACAAGCGCAGGCATCAGGTCTTGCGGAGCTTTCCCGTATTTCCAAAGTTTGCTTCGGTAGTTAAGATCAACCGAAATGGTTAATCCCAGTGCGGCAGCGGCTTGTACCGCCTCCAGACAGATAGCCGCAGAGGTTTCATTCAAAGCGGGACTAATTGCACTGAAATGAAAAAAATCACAGTCTTTAAGCAGGGTATTCCAATCAATTGTTCCGGGCTGCATACCCGCGAAAGAAGAACCCGCACGATCATAAATTACACCTGCATTTTTAAGATCTGCCCCCTGGGGTAAAAAATAGATTCCAATACGGTCACCGCTTCGCTGAATCGCAGAAGCATCAATTCCCATTTGCTCAATTTCCATCAAAATCGCATTGGCCATACTGTTTTCGGGTAATGCAGAAATATATTTCACCTGGTTTTTCCAGGCACTGAGGGCCGCAGCAACATTGAACTCAGCACCTCCCAGGTAAACTGGAATGGAGGCCTCCTGAATCCAGGTGGTGGGTAATTGCGGCGACATGCGCAATAAAAATTCTCCAAGGCAGGCAATCTTTTTCATCAACGGATAATTAAGGGTTGCTGAAATTCAGCGAGCTGCTGCTGCAGATAGCTTTCAAATCCTGCGGGTGTAGCCAGGCTGCTATCTGTTTTTTCCCAGGCAGCATAAAACCTGAACCGGCTGGTCTGATTGTTTTCTGTTCTCATTTTCACCAGGTAGGTATTACGGATATCTGTATCCGAATTTTTTGCCGTACTGAATTCCTGCCAATCTTTTTTCAGCAAGAGTATGGCCATTCCCAATACATCTTTGTTTTCACTTTGCCGGTGATGTGTATACAGCGCCACTGCATTCCCTGCATTAAGTTCCATTTTAGGTGCCTCATAGAGATTCACCAATCCGGTTACCAGTGATGCCGAAGCAGGAAGCTGCTTCACGGTAACTGCTGATTCATAAAACAGTTGTCCGGCCCAGATACTGACTTCTTCGGTTATAGATACAGGTGAGTATGCCGGATGAATTTTCCAATCATTGTAATGCATCCGGAAAATTGCACGAACCGGACCATCCGCCACACGCTCATAAATTATTTTTCCCATGTTGGAACCACCAACCCGAACCAGGGTATCCTTTCCATCGATGTCGGGAATATGGAGGGCAAGCGCACCTGCCCCAAGTGAAGGACCCACTTTAAGAAGATCCATCCCCCAATCACTGAGAGCATGGTAGTTGGAGGCAGTATCAATACCTACCTTATCCAGGACCATCTCAGGCCTGAGTTTGCCCCAGATATCTTTTCCATTACGGGTGTCGAAATAGATGCGAAAGCCAACGCGGTCATTTTCCCAGGCGGGACCTTCCGTAAGAAAAGGAGGTAGTTTTTGTTTTGAAAAATCTGTCGGTTGCTGATTGCCATCGATGGTATCTGATGCAAGAGCGGGACCAAAATCAGTATTCACTGTTTTTCTCCGGTGACGGACATGGGCTCTTACCGGATTGTCTGCACCTGGTTTTGTAGCAACGGGCAACAGCTCCACGGTCAGCTTTTCACTGGCTTTGAAATCCTGCACAAAAACCAGTTCATCCCATTGTCCATCTCCATCCAGGTCATCC
>CAZJNY010000256.1:2644-5004 GCA_964547405.1 uncultured Flavihumibacter sp.
GTATTATTTAAGCAGTTCAATAGGAGCAGGATCCATATCTGTATAGGTATAATTTTCACCGGCCATACCCCAGATAAAAGAATAATGTGCTGTTCCGCAACCGGAATGAATTGACCAGGGTGGTGAAATTACGGCATCGTAGTTGGCTACTACAAGGTGCCGGGTTTCGGCGGGTTCTCCCATAAAATGCATTACCCGCTGGCTCGGGTTCAGATCAAAATAGAAATAGGCTTCCATCCTACGGGTATGGGTATGCGCAGGCATCGTATTCCATACACTTCCTTCTTCGAGAATCGTGAGCCCCATTACCAGCTGGCAGCTCTGAATGCCTTCTTCAAAAATATATTTATAAATCGTTCGCTGATTGGAAGTGCTGGAAGCTCCCATCTGAACCGGCACCACTTCTTCTTTTTTCATCAGGCGGGTGGCGTATTCTTTGTGCGCCGGTGCCGATAACAAATAAAAGCGTGCAGGATCCGAGGCATTGGCTGATTTAAAACGTACCGACTGCGCACCTTTGCCAATATAAAGACAATCCAGTTTGGCGAGCTCATACGGATGTTCATCAACCAGTACTTGCCCGGCTCCACCTACATTGATGATGCCCAATTCTCTTCTTTGTAAAAAAAACGAAGCCCTCAATTCCGGATGATTGGGCAATTCCAGTAGTTCGTTCACGGGCTCAACACCACCTATGATCATCCGGTCATAATGTGTATACAGCAGCTTTACCTGATCGGCCCGAAGAAGGGATTCAACTAAAAAATGCTCCCTGAGCGCTGAAGTTCCCATTGTTCGGGTTTCATTCGGGCTTTGCTGAAAGCGGATTTCCATATTGTTTTCCATTACTGGCTAAACTACAGATTCAGGCTGCAAAAGACCGGCACCGAAGGTGATTTAATTGTGCAAACGTTTTCATGGAGCCTGTTTTCTCATTTAATACCCAACTCCTGCTGGATCTGTTCCAGGCTCTTTCCTTTTGTTTCGGGAAGATAGCGAACCACAAAAACAAGATGCAATACCATCATTACCGTGTAAAAAAGGAAGGAATAATACCCTCCCTGCGGGCTGCCTTCTACAATTATCGGGAAGGTCCAGGAAATGATAGCTGCCATGATCCAGTGTGTGAAACTACCAAGTGATCCACCCTGGGATCGCACTGAATTGGGAAAGATTTCTGCGATAAAAACCCAGATGACGGCTCCCTGTGAAAATGCGAAGAAAGCGATGAACCCGATAAGATAGAATAGTACCAGTTGATTGCCTGCTACCTCTCCTCTGAACGCCATGGCAGTCAGTCCCAGAAACAGAATCATCCCAAGCGAGCCGATGATGAGTAATTTCTTTCTTCCAAACCGGTCGATCATGGTCATGGCAAGTAAGGTAAAGAACAGATTGGCTGCACCGATATAAACAGGCTGCAGGTAGGCATCTGCCTGAGAAAATCCAGCCATTTCAAAAATACGCGGGGCATAATAGAGAATGGCATTAATACCAGCCAGCTGGTTGAACATGGCGAGTAAAACAGCAAACAGAATCGGTTTTCTGAATTTGGAGGTAAAGAGTTGCTCTGGAACCGGCTTGCTATCGCTGCGGGTTTCTTCCTGAATTTCAGCAACCGCCTGCAGATCACCTGTTTTTTCAAAAATCCTTTTGGCTTCCGCAGGTTTTCCATTGATCCATAACCAGCGCGGACTTTCGGGGATCGTGCGCAGCAGGAAAGCAAATACGAGAGATGGCACCACCATCACACCCAGCATCCATCGCCAGGAATCTTCTCCCATACCCATGAATAAAAAATTTGTCAGATAGGCTACGAATATGCCAGCAACAATATTGAGCTGAAAAGACCCTGCCAATCGTCCTCTGATACCAGCCGGTGCGATTTCAGAAATATACATGGGACCCACCACTGAGGATGCGCCAACTGCGAGTCCGCCAATAAAACGGAACAAAATAAATAAGGCCCATACAGAAGTAAGTGAGCAGCCGATTGCCGAAACGAGATAAAGCAAAGCGATCGCCATCAATACTTTTTTTCTGCCGAAACGTTGTGCGGGCATGCCTGCAATGAGAGAGCCAATCACTGTTCCAATCAGGCTGGAGGCAACGGTGAATCCCTGCCATCCTGAACTCAGGTTCCATAACGACTGAATTGTTTTTTCTGCACCTGATATAACGGCAGTTTCAAATCCAAACAGAAAACCACCCAGTGCAGCGATAAGAGAAACACGTACGGCGAAATTAGTTCCGGTGCTATTCCCCATTGATTGTAATTTTAGGCGAGCAATATTCTTTAAATATACTGTAGAAAAGCTAGTGAATATTCAATCGATTACTATAAAAGATATTGCGAAAGC
>CAZJNY010000257.1:0-4964 GCA_964547405.1 uncultured Flavihumibacter sp.
TCTTCTCCCGCCCGTATCAATGCATAATAGGATTTGATACCAACTTCCTTCAACACACTGACCATATAATTACTCAGCGCTTTACAGTCGCCATAACCTTTAGTAGCCACATAAGTTGCCGAAAAAGGAACCCAGCCACCTACTCCCAACTGTATGCCCACATAATGTGTTTTGGATTGCATATAGCGATAGAGTTTCTCCACTTTTTCTTTGTCGGAGGAACAGGTGGCGGCAATTGCTTTTACTTTTTGTTTTTCTTCTTCCGGCAATGCGTCATGACCATCGGTAAGGGTTTTGATAAAATTGCCAAACTCTTTCCAGCTACTCATATCGCCTTTGTAGTTTCCGAGTTTGAAGGATGTGGCTCCCAGGGCAATATAGGGCGCAACTTCATGCAGCGGTGGTGCTCCGTATTCAGAAGGTACTGCCGTCAGCTGACCGATTTCCCATTTCTCTGTTTTTTTCTTATCCGTATTTGTCTTGATGGGCTTATCGGGCACATTGTAGAGCCTGGTCCGGTAGGTATAAGCCGGATCAGAAACAATTACCAGACTACTATTTTCTACGGCCATGCCTCTTCCCCGAATCGGAGACCAGCCCGGCAGAAACATGGTTTGGTTATTGGTGACTACAGAAATGTATTCAATGGTATACGGATACTCGCGGTGTTCAAATGAATGGTATTTTCTTCGGTCATCCACGATCATCTGGCCATCTCCCTGCACAGGCAAATCCGAGATTTCTGATTTTTTCAGACTACGGATTTTCTGTCCCATGGAATTGTAGAGATTGCCTTCAATCTTGTCAATGCTGGACATTTTATCATAAGTCTCCGACCAGTAGGCATACCTGCTACCGGCTTCATTCAATACAGTCAGTACAAAATGTTCTTTTACCGTTACCTTTCTTTCCGAATGTATTTCCAGAATCGTTTCCTGTTTGCGGATTACCGAATTGGCATATTTCAGCAGGTTTTTCGGAATGGTGAAGGAGGGATATTCGTCTGCCATCACCACTCCAATGGTAACCAGTTTTATCAGGAGAAGTGCTACTACTTGTTTTTTCATGGAGTTGCTTTTTTCAAAACAATCTGCTCCGATTGCTTATTGATGACATATCCGATAAACTCACGCAGTGATTCATATTCTTCCGGTGCGAAATACGCTTTCGCCAATATCACGCGGGTGCGCAATTGAATACGGGTAGGCTCACTCGAAACCAGGTATTCAAAATAACCATCGCCATCATTCAGTCCAACCTTGGTCGACTTAGGCAGCTCATCCACTTTATACCCCTCAGGAATTTCAAAATTCAGGATATAGGTTTCATCAATCCGGTATGGCATTTCAACCGGATAAAAGCGCCTGGCCGACTGAAAAGGATTTTCCTTGCTAAAGGGATCCAGCACCGGATCAATATAGAGCACGTCTGCATCCTCGTTTTTGGTTGCAAAATCATAGGTGATTTTTATTGGCAGATCTTTTTTGGTGAGCGAATCAATCCCGGTATTGGAAATTTCATAATTGGTACCGAAGCGCGTTTTGATGGTGTTGAATATTTCCTCTGGTCCTTTTTGCCTGGCCAGTCCTCTGAAATAGGTAGACTCCGTATACCCGATACTGGATTGGATACTCCCTTTTACATCCTGTGGTGTTGCAATTACGGTAGCCAGGGTTGTCTTTTTTTCCATGATGGAATCGGCTGCCAGGCTGATCGGCAGGGGTTCCTGCATCAATACCCGCGCATGTCCGTTGTAACAGCGATTGGGAAGCCGGCCAAATCCCAGGTCCGGATCTGAAGCATCCAGCAGAAAATCATTCTGACCAATCAATACCGCACAAACCACATAATTGAACCGATCCATCAAAGGATACAATTCATGCGTATACCCACGGTCGCGGGTGCTGAGAATAACCGGATAGGCAGTGTACCCAAATGATTTCAGGGCTGCAATCAGCATCAGGTTCAGATCACCAATGCTGCCTGTTTTTGTTTTCAGTACATTTTTCAGGTTGCCACTGGTATAAATTCCTCTGGAACCATTCCAGGTGAAATTATCGCGGATGTATTCATAAATACGTTTTGCTTTTTCAGTTTGATCTGCAACCCCATTTACAGCTGGTTTGATAAGGTCTTCCAGGCTATTATCTACCTTGTTCATGGCCAGTCCGAACTGCTCATCCTGCATCAGGTCAGTAGTTACTTTCTGCCAGTTTTCCATCACCATTATCGGAGCCTGATCGGGATAGCGGATACTGGATAACTGGAATTCAATTTTGCTTCTATAATTCTCCAGGGTGGTTATGAAACTTTCCGATTTCAGAGATGGAATGTCTTTCATCACCCAGCGTTTCATTTTTGCCATCGCACTAATCGTAAAGCTGCTGCTGCCAGCCGCATAGGTTGAATTTCTTCCACCGCTGATCCGGTAAGACCGGGAAGCATCTTTGGTGGTATTCAGATGATAGGAATGATAGCCCTGTGTGAGGTATACATAATCAAAGAACTCCGGAATCTCTGCTTCATATTCACTCCAAAGAGTCGGGTATTCATTCTGAAAATTCCAGTCGCGGAACTGAAACAGGTAATCCGATTTCAACAGAAAGCTCAGTTCGAAAATCGATCCTTCTCTCAATGCCGGCATGGAGAACTTTTTATCACTCCTGTTTTTGGAAATTTTTTCCGTGAATATCTGGTCGTTTTCCAGTTTTGTTTCTACCACCTTACCATTTTCAAGGTTATAGGTGACGCCATTAAAACGACGTACTTCCTCCCGCATTTCACTGGTGGAAGAGGAATACAGGGGGATGTGAAATTTCCCTGCATCTACACCGTTTTTATCATGGATATATACCCGGATTTTGCGTTCGAATTCATACCCGAAGCCTCCATTATTATTGGGAACAATTCTGGAATACCCCATATCGCCCAGGATCACGGCATGGGCGCCGGAATCAAAAGAAGGCATGTCAACTTTGAAATCCGCAGGTTCTACTTTACCAAATTTGAAGGGAAGCTTATCTTGCGCAAGGGAAGGAATAGACAGTATAAATAGCAACAGCACTGCCAGGCAATGGATTTTTCTTAGCATAAGGTTTAGCGTTATAAAAGCGAAAAATATAAATTTTGTTTAAGATTCAAAATAGTTCGGCCAAAATCCGTGAAATTTCTGTATCTCTTGGGTTCAGTTATTGCGGGATCGCTAAGTGCAAACATTTAGACGAGGACGCCTACCGGTTGGAAAACTGGCTGAACCGGGGCTATCAGGGAAGCATGGATTATATGGCCAACCACTTTGATCTTCGGGTGGATCCTTCCCGGCTGGTGCCCGGGGCAAAATCCGTCATCACGCTGCTGATGAATTATTATCCCTCCGCAACGCAACCGGCCGGCTTACCGAAAATTTCGAAATATGCCTATGGCCAGGATTATCATGAACTTATCCGTGCTAAACTGAAGCTGTTCTTACAGCGGATCCGCGAAGAAATAGGGAATGTGGAAGGAAGGGGCTTTGTGGATTCTGCCCCCGTGCTGGAAAGAGCCTGGGCAAGAGAATCGGGCTTGGGATGGATTGGCAAAAACGGTAACCTGCTCACCAAAAAATCGGGTTCCTTTTTTTTCATCGCCACCCTGATTACTGATCTTGATCTGGATCAATACGATGATCCCTATGCGAAAGATTATTGTGGCAGCTGTACCAAATGTATTGATGCCTGTCCTACTGAAGCAATTGAACCGGACAAGGTGATTAATGGCAGTAAATGCATCTCCTATTTCACGATTGAATTAAAAGCGGCATTGATTCCGGAGGAGCAAAAAGGCAGCTACCGGGACTGGATTTTTGGTTGTGATATCTGCCAGGATGTTTGTCCCTGGAACCGCTTCTCCACTCCCGCTACCGAACCTGGCTTTCAACCCATCCATGAAATTTTTGAGCTCTCCGCCAGCGACTGGCAGGCAATGGGAGAAGAAAAATTCCGGAGTATTTTCCGGCATTCACCCATTAAACGGGCAAAATACAAAGGAATACTCCGGAATCTTCAGTTTATTAATCCTCAGAATCCATAGCGACTCACCAGGTCGAGATTGCCATCCGTTTTAACACGGAACTGATAGAGGTTTTTCTTTCCTACAACAAGCGCCTGGCTACCGCGTATGATAATGTCAAAAGCATCTTCGATATCCAGCTTCTGTTTCATTTCAATGGATTGTTTGTTGGTGATATTGTACACTTTCAAACCGGCTTTTCCATCACAGATATAGAGGAAAGGGTCTTTTAAAGCAAGTCCCTGCGGATTGGTTAACGGATAGGTTTTAATCAGCTTTGGCTGCATCACATTGCTGACGTCAAGGATGTCGAGCTGGTTAACATTACCCGCGCAAAAATTTCCGGTGCGGAGGGTTACATAGGCAAACTGATCATCTGCAACCACGGGATCACAGGCAGTGGCGTGAGTAAACGAACCCAGCAACTGCGGACTGGCAGGATTCTGCATATCCGCGATAAACATACCGTTACTGGAACCGATAAACAATTTATCCTTGAATGGATAAACGGTTTCAATACCCCAGCCCAGTTGCAGTTCTCCCTGGTAGGCAGGATCTTCTGTATTCATTATTGAATAGGACAAGAGTTTACCGGTATTAACTACAAACAGATTTTCATTTACAACGGCGAGCCGGGCCATGGAACCACCTTTTCCATCCGAGCTTTTGGATGCAGTGTTTAACTGGGCGAAGGAGCATGTCATACACCCGAATCCTGGGAGGGTATTCTCTGGCCTTTCCAAAACTTCAACAGTAGTATCTTTTTTAACCCAGTCGACAATTACTTTGGAGGAATCCAGGAAGTATCCATTGACATATCTTCTTTCGGGAAAAACATCCGGAATTGTTTTTTTCAAGGCAGGTGCTAATGGATTGCTGATATCGATCACCAGCAGATCCGTATAGAGATCAGCATA
>CAZJNY010000258.1:0-4941 GCA_964547405.1 uncultured Flavihumibacter sp.
TGGTATTTTGCCAGCTTTCATCGGGTACATAATTCATATGTAGAAGGGTAGCACTAAACTGGGCGGAAAAACCAGGCGAGAACTTACGTCCAGCAATCAGTTGGCCGTAAAAAGAAGTTCGGTCGCCGGTACTGGGTTTGTAACCGGAGCCACTTGTTTCATTAGCGGTGCGAATCATAACACCTGCCACTCCTACCAGGCTGACCGGTGCTGATTTTGATTGCTGAAGCATCCTGATTTTCACCAATCCATCGTATTCTTTCCGATAGGTACTTCGGCCAACCCCCACCGTTAGCCAGTCTGTTATGCCATAGTCAAAACTCATGCGCATGGAAGCCTGGTCCAGGCCAAATAATTCCTTAACCCCATCCGATAACTTACCAAAACGATGCAGGATCCTGACATCCAACGCTCCTTTTGCCAGCATTTCCACCGATTGGGATTGAATCACCCGGGTTGAATGAAAGGTTCCTGTGGTTTTTTCCTCAGGAACAGGAAGGAGCAGAGAGTCTGTTGCCTGGTCCTGTGAGAACAATGCACCTGAATACAGAAGACCCAATAAGACTATTTTTTTCATATTAGTTAGTACTTGATTTCATCCATCCTGAATTCAATTCCACGGTTAGTTCTTTATTGATATTATCCCGAACCAACGCAGGAATTTGTATCGAAAAATCTGCCGGCTTCACCTGAAAGCTGGAAACAGCCATACAGTTTCCCTCCTTAAATTCAAGCACCGCTTTACAGGAATGCGGTTGTTCCTTACCGTGAATAGTTAATTTTCCGGTAATCGTAATAATTTGTTTTCCTGTTTTGGTAACAGAAAGCGCTGAAGGATCAAACTGTCCGACAAAACCTGCCTTCGGGAACTTATCCGATTCCATATAGGAATCATTGAAATGCTGTTGCATCAGTGCTTTCCGAAATAAAAACCCTTTAATCAGGACAGCCGCTTCCACCCTGCCTGATTGCAGATCCAGCAACAACACGCCGTTTTTATTTTCAGCCCGGATAGTTTCCAATGGCGTGGATGATTCAAACTTTACCAACACTAATCTGGACATAAATCGCTGCGCTTGAACTACCGGAGATGCTCCAACGAAAACGAATAAAAGCATCCATCTGAGCTTATTCATTGCTTTGTTTTTTCGGTACTAACTGCGCTCTTGTCAGTTGCACATCCATTAAATAACCGGAACAATATCCCTTAACTGAAATAGTATCGCCTGCCTTAATAGAAAGTGCCTGCTTTTTAAAGCTGGAATCCAGCAAACAACTCACAGAGGAAGCAGCAACGGGTTCACCCAGGTAAAAAACACCATCCTCTCCATTCACCAGGTTAACTACCCCATCCACCTCCAGCCATTTTCCCAGGTAGCGGGAATTCGCTGACTGTTCATGCTGTTGAAATGCCTGCAAAAGTTCAGTTGCTGTCATTCGGTAAGCGGTTGGTTGCTGGTCTGCTCCGGCAGATTTTTTCTGGTATAAAAAATAGCCAGTCAACGCTAGTACCAGCAAGAGCAGGGCAATGCCATATGAGATTGATTTAATCACTTGTTCTGCCTCCTGCTGCAATCCAGTCGGTAATGATTTTTTTATCTGCTGCATTGAGCGCAGGTCCGCCTTTCGGCATGGTTTCCAGATCAACCGCCTGCGTTTTGATATTGTTCTTTTTTTCCAGAATGGAACAATCTGTTGCCAAACTGATTCCGCTGGTTGGAGCGCTACCCGTATGACAGCCACTGCATTTGGAATTAATTAATCCCACTACTGCTGTAAATAAAGGTCCGTTGGCTACTGCTGCAACAGTTGCGTCTTTGGTAGTTTCACAACCTGCAGCATCTTTCGCATATACGGTATAGTTACCAGGCTCCAGTCCGGTGAAATTGCCGGAAGCCTGATAGGTTCCACTTGCATTCAACCGATAGGTAAAACCGGTACTGCCGGAAGCGGTAACGGTGATGGTTCCTGTTTTCCCACATTTTTCAGACGAACTGGCATCAACCGTTACCGTAATTGTTTTTCCGGCACATGGATCACCATTGGCAACCGTAAAAGTTCCGCTGCCAATACAACCATCACTGTTTTTAGCACGAATGGTATAAGTGGCTGCAGCTAAACTGGAAAAGGTTCCGGATGCCTGAAACGGACCATTATTCAGGCTATAGGTAAATCCGGAACCACCCGTTGCAGTGGTTACAATTGATCCGGTTGTACTACCCGGACCGCCTGTATTGGTAACTGTTCCATTGACTGCAATGGTTATGCCTTCACAAGGATTAGCAGGTTCATCCGTTCCGCTTTTGCTGCAGGATAAAAAGAATAAGAGAGTCAGGCCAACGAAACTTATTCGCCGGCAACTTAAGGTTGCTGTCAACATATTTATGGAATTAATGCGCGATGCGCGTGGTATGATTAATTACCTATTCGTGCAGTGATCCAAAATGGTTGCCTTGATTTAATTTTTTTTCCAGAAAGAATAGCGTAGTCCGGCAAACAATCCGGCAGACCGGAGTTTTACCGAGCCTTCTCCAATGCCTTTGGTAGGCAGACTGAAATAGGGAGCTGCCTGTAGATGCAGTCGGTTATTGATCCGGTATTCATACCCCAGGCTGAATCCGATACCGGACAATAGTTCCAGTGCTTTGGTGCGATAGGTATAATATCCATTGGCAGGCTGACCAAAACGTTCATAATAATAATCGTAGGACTCCCGCTGCATCACTGAATTTTGAACACTCAGCATTCCGAAAAGCTGATGTTGCTGTCGCTGCCAGAAAGTATACCGAACGCTAACCGGAATTTCAAGAATGGCGCAGTCTGCATACACTTCCTTAATCACATAATTCGGGTTATCATAATAAGATCCCTTTTTCGGCGTGTAGGCATCACCGGGAGCTTCATACAGTTTACGGGTTTGTGTAAAACCTGCCTGTATGGCCCATCGATTCTTCAATTGAACACCAATACCTGCACCATAAACCGGTTTAAAGTCAGCATCATGAGTAGGAACAAAACCACGGTCTGTTCCACCACCCCCATACAAATAGAACCGGTACGCAGCAGCTTGTAGTTTGGGTTGGGTTGCTGTAATGGTTTGTCCGGGTACTGCTGGATCAGTAATGGTAATAGTAACAGGTATGGATAGTGGCTCTTTTTTAGGCAGTGCCGGGTAAAGTGATTTTTTTTCTAATTCCAAAACCTCGTCATCTTTAGTCGATACTCCTGGAGCTATTTCAGTTGGCAATAAAAATTCGGTTGGATTTGCTACAGGTTGCTTATTTATTCTTTTGATCAATGACTCAGGTGAAGAATCCTGTTTACCGGCGCTTATTTTTTTAATTGCTGTTTTCTCCTGAATGGCAACATTAAATTTCTGCTGCTTATTAATTGGTTTCAGATTCAACTGTGCGAATGAATCACCACCTGGAGGCTGCTGAAGGGCCAACGCGCTTTCTTCCTGTATACGCTCAGGTGCTTTTTGTGTTTGATTCGTTGCTGTAATTATCACACCCTCTTGAGGAACGAAATGTTTGTGACCAGCTAAAAACAGCAAAAGTGGTAACCACCACCAGGCAAAGCGATACCGGCGTTTTCGCTCCTCATCATCCAGGAGCGAATTCATTTTCAACCAGGCATGGGCAGGTGCTGCAGGCTGTTCAGCTTCAGCAGCCATGCGAAAAAGATCATCCAGACCTTCTTCTCCCTGGTTAAGATTGAATGGCTTTTCGTTCATTTTGATGGTTTAGATGTAGTTCCTCGACCAGCATTTTCTGCAATCTGGCCCGGGCTTTTGACAGGTTGGATTTGGAACTTCCCACACTAATCTTCAATATGGAAGCAATTTCTTCATGGGAATATCCGTCAATAACAAAGAGATTGAACACCAGGCCATAGGCCGGACTCAGCCGGCGGACCATAGTGAGCAATTCTTTGTGGGAAATATTGGAAAGTCCGGTTGGTGCGATCGAAGGCAGCAGGTGCTGTTCTTCAGCTTCTGAAGGCATGGCAACCAGGCTCAGCTGTTTTTTTCGAAGCTGATCGATGGCTGTATTGATAAAAATTCGCCGGATCCAGGCTTTCAGGGAGGTTTCATAGGAATCATAGCGAAGCTGAAACCGCTCCATTTCCCTGAAAATTTTCAAAAAACCATCATTAACTACTTCCAGCACCTCCTCCTCATTGGTTATATAGCGATGGCAAACAGAATAGGCATAGCCATAGAAATGCTCGTAAAAGCGCTTCTGGCTCTGGCGTTTAAGGGAAACACATCCCTCTACCAGTTGCTTTAGCAGGTTGTCTGTGGGTGCCGTAATGTCCATGTCCTTGGTGCCTATACGGGGTCTGGTTGCTCCGGGTTGCCTTCCCAAAGGTAAATTTTTACCCGACCGGTGCCACCGGTCGGGTGGCACCGGTCGGGTGAGGATTGGAATTCCCGAAAATGCCGTAATATTGCACTCCTTTAAGGCCGGCCTCGTAGTACAATGGATAGTATAAGAGTTTCCGAAGCTCCAGATCCAGGTTCGATTCCTGGCGAGGCCACAAGAAGAAGTGAAAGGTGAAAAGTGAAAAGTGAAAGAGACAAAACCCCTGCGCGGAGAACCCGGCAGGGGTTTTGTCGTTTTAGGGAGAACTTAGATCACTACCTCCAGGAGGGTTCGGTTTTTAGGTATATCCTCGGCGCTTATCCGGATATGGGTGCCGGCGGTTGAAGGGATTTCCGATTTTGTGGTGTAGATCCAGTCGTAGCCATTCTCGTCCATGATAGCATCTCCCTCTTCGAGCAAAGTACCATCGGGAGCATAGAGTCCAAAGCTCACTCTGGTAACGCGGAAATTGTCAATTGCCTGGACGATGAGAAATTGGCCGGCTGCACCGGCAAACCCCTCTGATCTGAAATTGGATATTTCAGGTGCCCTGAACGCATCCAGTAAGGCGACA
>CAZJNY010000259.1:0-4935 GCA_964547405.1 uncultured Flavihumibacter sp.
ATCGGGCCACCATACCCGCTTGTGTCGTGAAAGGGACGGCAAAGGTAATAAAATAATGGAAAATTAAATGGCTGATTTCAGAATTTATACGGGCTTTGCGCCAATTATTGCCGCCAGAAGGGTTGTACTGCTTAAAACCAGAGCCTGTTCAACACCAGCAGAAGCTAGGGGCCATTCAGAAGCAGCCTGTTAGCAGAAAGCATGCGTTAATAAACCGTCTAATCAGACCAGGTTAATTTTTTCAGCCCTGATGGTACTTCCGTAAAAAAGGCTGGCATGTTGCTCAAAATCGGCAACATCATCCGTAGTACAAAATCTGCTGTTACCTGATTTGGAAAGGCGACTGTTCATTTCGGGGTGTCTGTTTAAATAATCGACCAGGCTTCGGGCTACAATTTCTCCCTGGGACAGTAGCTTGACAGATTCGGGCAGCAGGGGGGCAATTTTGTCAATCAACAGCGGATAATGTGTGCAGGCCAATAAGAGGGTATCAATTTCTTTGTCTTTAGACAAGAGAGAATTGATATGCTTTTTTACGAAATAATCAGCCCCTTCTCCGGTATGTTCATTGTTTTCTACCAACGGCACCCACATGGGACAGGCTTCCTGGTATACAGATAATCCCGGGTAAAATTTTTCGATTTCAATTGGGTAAGATCCAGAGCTCACCGTTCCCTTTGTAGCCAGAATTCCTACTTTTCCGCTCCTGGTTACCGTACCAATCATTTCTGTAGTGGGACGAATAACACCCAAAACCCGGTTGGACGGTGCCAGCTGCTCAAGGTCCTGTTGCTGAATACTTCGCAACGCTTTGGCAGATGCTGTATTGCAGGCCAGGATCACAAGCGGACATCCCTGGGCAAAGAACCACTTCACACAATCCAGTGTATACCGGTAAACGGTTTCAAAACTCCGGGTACCATAGGGTGCCCTTGCATTATCACCCAGATACAGGTAATCATAGGCAGGTAACGCCTCTACGATTTTTTTCAGCACGGTTAATCCGCCGTAGCCAGAATCAAAAACGCCGATAGGTGCCAATTGCTTTTCCATGAGATTGCCAAATATAACAAACGCCGGGATGCTATCCCGGCGTTCATACAGAGCCTGTAAAAAGTATCTTTATTTAAGGCCTAATTTTTTCTTCACCAGTGGCAACAGGTCATCACCGGGAGGAGAAACGATCAGGTACTCTTTAGGTAATACATACGTGTATCCGCTTTCTTTTGCTACCGCCTGAACAGCGTCCATTGCTTTTTTCTGGATAGGTTCGCTGAGTTCTTCCTGGCGCTTCTGCAGTTCCTGCTGAATGCGTTGTTCTTCACCCTGAAGTTCAGTAAGCTTTTGCTGTAATTCTTTTCTTTTAACATCCTTAACTGCCTGGGTCATCTTGGAAGAATCGGCATTGAACTTATTGATGGCTTCATTTAAGGCAGTTTCTTTATCCTGTGCGCTTTGAATCAGGGCATCCCGGAATTGAACCAATGAAGAGTCTGCTTTTTTTGCTTCAGGCATCAGCGCAACAACTTCATTGAAGCTGATATAACCAATCTTGGTCTGCGCTTCGGCAGATTGAGTGAACGCTACTAATCCCAGCGCTACCATCAGAACAGATAAAACTTTTTTCATGCGATGTTTTTGTTACTTTAAGTTGTTTTCGTTTTGGTTTTAGTTGTCTTTATACGTCTAATTTAACGTTATTTAACACCCAATTCCCTAAGCACATCTTCACTTTTGTCGAGCTTGGGGTCGGCAAATATAACGGTAATTCCTTCACTTCTATCCAAAATAAAGTCGTACATCCGGGCCACAGCAATTTTCTGAATGGCCGTGTAAACCTTATCCTGTATGGGTTTCACGAGTTCCTGGCGCTTCTTGAACAGATCTCCTTCAAAGCCAAAGCGTTGACGCTGGAGTTCCCGCACCTCTTTCTCCCGGTTGAATATTTCGTCCTCCCTTTTTTTAAGGAGGTCGGGACTTAACATCACTTTTTCCGCTTCGTAATCCTTGTACAATTTGTTGAGTGCCTGTTGCTTTGAGTCGATCTCTGCCTGCCAGATTTCACTCGTTTTATTCAGCGCTTCCTGCGCCTCCTTGTACTCTGGCAACTTATCCAGAATATAACGGGTATCGACAATTGCATACCGCTGGGCCTGAACTGCAACTGCAGACAGCAGGAAAGCCATACCCAGAATCATTAGTTTTTTCATAACCATTTCTTTTACAGTTATTGATTTCCTTATTCCGGTTCGAAACCAAGCATAAACGTAAACCTGGCCGCGTCACGGAGTTTTCCATTGGGCGTAATTCTATCAAAACCTACGCCATAATCAAACCCGAGTAATCCAAACATCGGCAGGAAGAAACGCATACCCACACCGGCACTTCTTCTGAGCTGGAAAGGATTATAATCTTTATAATTATACCAACCATTCGCTGCTTCAAAGAAAGCCAGACCAAAAATGGTACTGTTTGGATTGGTGGAGAATGGATAACGCAACTCCAATGTATACTTGTTGAAAATCGTAAAGAACTGCTGGGCAGAGGAGCGGTCAGGGTTTACGGTTGGGTCTGAATTATCATAAACCGGATAGCCCCTGTGTGCAATGATGTCATAACCCAACAAACCGAAGTTGTTGGTTAAGCCGGCATCACCCACCTGGAATCGTTCAAATGGCGAATATTCCAGTTTGGAATTATAGCGACCCATAAATCCATATTTGGCGGCAGCTTTCAACACAAATTGACGGCTTTTATCAGCACCCATCGGTTTACCAATCGGAACATACCATTCGCCCGTGAACCGCCATTTATGAAATTCCGGCAATTCATATGGATTGGCAGATTTTACACGTCCCGGATCGATAAGTGAATAGGGAGGTGTTGCCTGCACGCTGGCCATAAAGTTGGAACCGCTCTTGGGGAAGATTGGCTGATCGATGGAAGATCTGCTTAATGCCAGTTTGAAACTCAGGTTATGTGCCGTTGTATTATTCAGGCCAGGGAACAGATTCGGATAATTCCTCAGCTTGTATTGGGTAAAGTTCAGAGAGTACACCAATGTAAAGAAGTCATCGGGCCAACGCAGTTGTTTTCCAAGCGCAACAGAAACACCAAGTGTTCTCAGATAGGAAGTATCACCCGCTTTTCTGTCAAACAATCCGGTAAAGTAGTTGAACGAATTCGCGAAACGGGTACTATAAAAACTAACCGTCAGCGAGTTTCTTCGCTTACCACCCAGCCATGGTTCTGTAAAGCTGAAGTTATAGGAACGGAACTGGCGTCCATTACTCTGCAGACGAAGGCTGAGTTTCTGGCCATCACCGGAAGGCAGGGGATCCCAGGACTTTTTATTGAAAATATTTTTGATGGAGAAGTTATTGAAGGTTACCCCCAGGGTTCCTGTCAATCCAATATTCCCGCCCCAGCCGGCAGACAATTCCAGCTGATCGTTTGACTTTTCTTCCACCTTATAATTGATATCCACCGTACCATCATCTGGGTTGGGTACCGGATTGATATCAATTTTTTCCTGGTTGAAGAAGCCAAGGTTGGCAATTTCACGGTTTGAACGGATCAATGCCTGGCGACTGAATTTATCTCCGGGAACAGTTCTGATCTCGCGACGAACAACATGTTCCTTGGTTTTATCATTACCGGCAATGTTTACATTTTTGATGGTTGCCTGCGGGCCTTCCCGCATCCGGATTTCGAAGTCGATGGTATCGTTGTAAACCGCTGTTTCTACCGCATCAACCTGGAAGAACAGGTATCCATCATCCATATATAAACCACTGATATCACCACCCTCCGGAGACATCTGTTTACCGAGCTTGGTGTTCAGGGTTTCCAGGTTGTAGATATCGCCTTTTTTGATTCCCAGTAAAACAGTAAGGATGGAATCAGAATACTGGGTATTTCCTCTCCAGCCAATATTGCCGAAATAATAACGTCTTCCCTCATCAACTTTCAGGTCGATATTAAGATTCCCTTTTTTGGTATAATACATCGTGTCTTCCAGAATGGCTGCGTCACGATATCCGAGTGAGTTGTAATATTCCAAAACCTTTTCCTTGTCTTCCAGGTATTTGGTTTCGTTGTATTTGGCTGAGCTGAATAATTTGAAGCGGAAATAAGGATCCAGAAAATTGCCGGTTTTGGTAACGGACAAAAACCCGAGATCTTTTACATATTCCTGAAAGGAAACCGGTACCTGAACGCCATAGCTACTGGAATCAACTTTGGGATAGAGTGTGAGTCGGGTAGTTTCTTTTGTTCCCTTCATTTTTTTCTTCAGCCGAAGTTCATTCACTTCTTCATTGCCGAAAAAGCTAACCTGGTTGATACGGACCTTATTGCCCTTTTCAATGCGGAAAGTCAGCTGCTGTGTATTAACAAAAGCGGGATCAGGAGATTCTTCGATTTTCACTGTAGCCCCCTGAAAACCCTTTTCAACGTAATATTTGATAATGTTTTCAACGGCTGTTTTTTTCATATTCTCCGTTATCACACGTCCCTTTACCAGGCCGGTTTTACCGGAAAGATCTTCCTGTTCAGATTTCTTTACACCCCTGAAATAGAAATTGGAAAGGCTGGGCCTTTCAGTTACGTTAATCTCTATAAACAGATTTCTTCCTTCAACCTTGGTATAATAAATCTCTACATCGGAGAACAAATTCTGTTTCCAGAGGTTAAGTATAGCTTTACTGATATTGTCACTACCGGGGATGACTACCCGATCTCCAACGGATAAACCGGAGATAGATAAAAGGAGTGCATCATCACGGTATTTTGTACCGGTTACAGTTATACCGGCGATGACATATTCTTTAGGGCTTTTTGCGTTTGCTAATTCTTCCAATTCCGGATCGATTGCAGTAGGACGGGTAGTATCGGGTTGCTGCGCCATCGCATTTCGTCCAATCAACATAAGCA
>CAZJNY010000260.1:0-4909 GCA_964547405.1 uncultured Flavihumibacter sp.
GGGCACCCTGGCGGATTTGACAGTAATAACAAATGCCTTGAATATCGCCAACCAGATGGCGGAGCATCCCAAAGCCAATATTATTGTGCCAGGTGGATTTTTGAGAAAAAACTCCCTGTCACTGGTAGGCGCAACCGCCGAGGAAAGTTTTAAAAATTATTTCTGCGATAAACTTTTTCTCGCAGTAGATGGCTTTAGTGTGAATCATGGTCTGTCGACCCCGAATGTTGAGGAAGCGCACCTGAACAGAATCATGATGTCTATCTCCAAACAGATCATTGTAGTAGCAGATTCCAGTAAGTTTCACAAACGAAGTTTTGCTTTCATCGCTCCGGTAACGGAAATCGACATATTAGTAACCGACTCGGGAATACCCCCGGAAGAACAAAAGAAACTCGAAAATGCCGGGATACAGGTGATGATTGTTTAATCCCAGATAATGACAAATATCAGTAAACGACCATGGCTTGCATATGCCCTGGTAACAACGCTCTTCTGGGGCGTATGGGGGGCTTTTATTGAAATTCCGGAAAAAGCCGGGTTCCCGGCAACACTGGGTTATGTTGTCTGGGCTATCATGATGGTGCCTTGCGCCCTCTTCGCATTGCAGAAGATTAACTGGAAACTTAGTACCCAACCGAAAAATATCGGTTATGGATTACTGGTAGGACTAACCGGTGCAGGCGGACAATTACTTTTATTCCAGGCGCTCAGGGAAGGACCGGCTTACCTGGTTTTTCCTCTGATCTCCCTATTCCCTGTAGTAACGATTTTTTTATCCCTGCTTTTTCTCAAAGAGCGGGCAGCCGGAAAAGCAAAAATGGGCATTATCCTGGCATTGGTGGCCATCGCGCTTTTATCATACCAGCCTCCCAGCCAAAACGGGTTTCAATCTTACTGGTGGCTCCTGCTTGCTGCCCTCGTATTTTTTATGTGGGGAATACAGGCCTTTGTGATGAAGCTGGGCAATGCTACCATGGAAGCGGAATCCATGTTTTTTTATATGACCGTCGCCGGATTGATGCTGATTCCTATAGCGATTTATATGACCGATTTTTCCCAGCCCGTTAACTGGGGCTGGAAAGGTCCCTGGCTGGCTGCCGGTATTCATTTGTTAAATGCTATCGGGGCACTCACCCTGGTGTATGCGCTTCGGTTTGGGAAAGCCATTATTGTGGTTCCGTTAACCGGCTTATCACCGGTCATTACCATATTGATTTCTCTGCTGATCTATAGCGTGGTTCCAAATCCTGTTACCCTGCTGGGTTTGGTTATAGCCGTACTTGCCATTTACCTGATTACCGAATAAACTGATTTGTTATGCATAAAATTATCGCGAGTTGTTGCCTTGCCGGATGGCTCAGCCTTTGCTGTGTGAGTCCGTCTGCTATTGAACAGCAAGCCTCTTTTAAACCCTATTCCGGTACCATTCCCGAAACCAACATTCGGTTCGAAATGTTACCCATTCCTGCAGGAAAAGCATTGATTGGGAGTCCGGTTTCAGAAAAAGGCCGGAAAGAGGATGAAGGTCCGCAGCATACAGTTGCCATTGATGCGTTCTGGATGGGCCGCTTTGAAGTCACCTGGGATGAATTCGAACAATTTGTGGGCGCAAAAAATGTGGATGCTGTTACCAAACCTTCCCCCGCCTTTACCGATATGAGTTTTGGTATGGGAAAAGCAGGTTATCCGGCTGTTAATATCACACAGCATGCCGCCCTGTATTATTGCAAATGGCTCACAGAAAAAACAGGTCAGTTTTACCGGTTACCAACAGAGGCCGAATGGGAATATGCCTGCCGTGCCGGATCCACCACGGCCTATACTTTTGGTGAAGAACCGGGACAGCTTGCGGATTACGCCTGGTATTCAAAAAACAGCAAAGAGAAATATCAGAAACCCGGACAAAAAAAACCGAATAAATGGGGACTTCATGACATGCACGGTAACGTAGCAGAATGGACATTGGATCAATATATTCCGGATTTCTATTCCAAACCCGAAGCAGGCAAACCCAATGCCTGGGCCCAGCCCACTAAATTGTATCCGCACGCAGTAAGAGGTGGTTCATGGGATGATGATGCAGTTGATCTGCGTTCGGCCGCACGCAGGGGATCTCATCCTTCCTGGAAACAACGCGACCCGCAAATTCCAAAGAGTAACTGGTGGATGACGGATGCATCCTTTGTGGGCTTTCGGATTGTTCGGCCCCTAAAACAGCCCAGTGCCAAAGAAATCAGTAACTATTTCAAAAAAGCAATTCAGGATCTTTAAACTATTCCCATGAATCCATCCCGATTGCTGCATATGCTGGGGCCCGGTTTAATTACTGCCGCCCTGGTTTTTGGTCCGAGTAAAATGACCATTACCTCCAAACTCGGAGCACTCTATAGTACCGACCTGCTGTGGATCATTGGCGTTTCCACCGTTTTTATGATGCTGTTCACGAGTATGGCAGCGAGGATTGGCGCAGCTTCTGACCATTCCTTTTTGCAATTGCTTGCGAAGAAATGGGGAAAATGGGCATCAGTTATTGTAGGTGGAGGTGTATTCCTGGTATGTTCTTCTTTTCAGGCTGGCAATGCCATTGGAGTTGGGATTGCACTGGCGGAACTAACAGCTACCAATTCGATTGTATGGGTAATTTCATTTACCTGCTTAAGCATCCTGCTATTGTTTTTTAAATCTTTTTACAAGGCACTGGAAAAAATAATGATCGGATTGATCTTACTGATGGTTATCTGCTTTCTGCTGACCTTACTCTGGGCACCACCTTCATTAACAACCATTGTAAATGGTTTCCGGCTGAAATTACCTGAGGGTTCAACAGGCCTGGTGATCGCCTTTATTGCTTCCAGTTTTTCACTCGTAGGTGCTTTGTATCAATCCTACCTGGTACAGGAAAGAAAGCGGGTGCGACCAGATAGTGACAGTACGAATAATGGATCTGTGGCAGGTATTATTTTATTGGGACTGATGAGCAGTATCACCCTTTTATCTGCCGCCAATATTTTATACCCCCGTCAGATCAACCCAGCTTCTGCAACAGAAATGGGCAGGGCATTGGAGCCATTGTTTGGCGGGAAAGCAGCGGTGATTTTTCTGGTTGGATTATTTGGAGCGGGATTCTCTTCGCTCATCGGCAATGCAACTGTTGGCGGATCACTGCTGGCCGATGGACTGGGATGGGGAGGTAAATTTCATCAATCCTCCACACGTTTACTGGTGGCAGCAGTCATGATTATTGGCGCATTAATTGCCATTCTTTATGGACAACTGCCATTACAATTAATTGTATTTGCTCAACGCGTAACCATATTTATAGTGCCCATAATTGGTCTGGCAATTTTTGTTTTGGCGAATGACCGGTCCATAATGGGCGCCACGAAAAATAAGTACTGGCAAAATATTTTCGGAATAGCCGGACTGGCACTGATTCTGTATCTGGCAGCAAAAAATTTTATAGCCTGGTTTCTAACATAAACCCCATCAATATATGACAACAACGGAACAACTATACCAGTCATTACTGGAGCCATCCGAGGCACTGATTAAGGATATCCAATCCATAGAAGGTGATATTATGATTCTGGGTGCAGGAGGAAAAATGGGACCTGCCCTTGCACAGCTCCTGGTAAAGGCAATACAGCAGACCGGAATTTCCAAAAAAGTGGCAGCCGCATCCCGCTTTTCTGAAAACGGTCTGCAGGAACAATTGCAACAAGCCGGTATACAAACCTATGCAGTGGATCTGCTCAATGATCAGGAACTCCAAAGCCTGCCGGAGATGCCGAATGTATTATACCTGGCCGGACAAAAATTTGGCACCACCGGAAAAGAATCGTTTACCTGGGCGATGAACAGTTATCTGCCGGCCAGAGTAGGTGAGAAATACAAAAACTCCCGCATCGTAGCGTTCTCTACCGGTAATATATACCCGCTTTCACCGGTAACTGGAGGCGGACTGGATGAATCGCATCCTCCTGCTCCAAAGGGTGAGTATGCGCAATCCTGTTTGGGAAGGGAGCGGCTTTTTGAATATATCTCTTCGAAATATGGAACCCCTGTTTTGTTGTACCGCCTGAATTATGCAATTGATTTGAAATACGGCGTGCTCCTGGAGATTGCTAAAAAGGTTTGGAATCAGGAAGCAATTGATCTGCGAATGGGACATGTGAATATTATCTGGCAGGGCGATGCCAATGAAATGGCCATCCGGAGTTTGTTACACTGCTCCAATCCCCCTGCTAAACTGAATATAACCGGACCGGAAACGGTGGCTATTGAATGGCTTGCAACACAATTCGGAAAACGAATGCAAAAGGAGCCGGTGCTCACCGGTGAACCTGAACCAACCGCCCTGTTGAGCAATGCCGCGGAAGCTTTCCGGTTGTTTGGGTACCCCAGGGTAGGCCTGCTGCAGATGGTTGACCTGGTAAGTTCCTGGGTGATGGAAGGAGGTGCTACTATTTACAAGCCCACACATTTTCAGGAAAGGGATGGGAAATATTAATCAGAAAATACTATGATGAATACATCAGCAACAACAGCAGGCTGGCTTGAAACGCTACGGAAAGGTGTGGTTATACCAGCCTTGCCATTGGCTCTGCAGCCGGATTTGAAAATTGACCAGTCTGCCCAGCAACGGCTGATCCGGTATTATGTACAAAGTGGTGCGGGTGGACTAGCCGTTGGAGTTCATACCACGCAGTTTGAAATCAGGGATCCGGCCTACAGGCTGTATGAACCGATATTGGCCCTTGCAGCAGAAGAGCTGAATCGTTCTGCCAATCCTGATTCATTTATTAAAGTGGCAGGAATATGCGGACCAACGCAACAGGCCATCGAAGAAGCAGAATTGGCAGTGAAATATGGGTATCACCTGGGATTACTGAGTATGGGCGGTTTA
>CAZJNY010000261.1:0-4865 GCA_964547405.1 uncultured Flavihumibacter sp.
GATTGCTGAAAGATTTCGTTCAGCGCATTGGTCTTTTCATCCCTTGGAATAATGCTGGTGATATCTTCTTCCAGGCGTATGCGGGAAGCGAACAGCGCAGTAACCCCGACAAAAGCCAGGAATACGATCCAGAAAACAAGTCGATGTTTTCTGAAGAAGCGATCCATCTGAACAAAGGGATTCTGCATACGGGAATTATAAAACCGGCCCGGTTTTTTTGTTCACCAATTTCATAAAAATGTAGGAGATGATCCCAAAAAGGAATCCCGCTGCAACAGCCAGCGTAATGCTGCCACTGATATATTGTTGCAGGTTCACCCTGATCGAATCCAGGCTGAGTTCACTGGGCAGGGGAACCGCAGTTGCCTGATCGCCCATCCAGGGAGCACCAGCCAGAAAACTCCCATACAAAATAAAGGGAATCATGGGAGGTATGCTGATATTGGCAGCAGTTATTACCAATGCCTTATTGAGTTTGAGCAATACCGATAAAAAGATGGCTACAATCAATTGAAACCCCCAGATCGGCACAATACCCATAAATACCCCAAAGCCTATGGATGCCGCTTTGCGTTCATGACTCTGATTCGACTCCAGTAATTCATTTAAGAGCGCCGCCCTTTTTTCCTTACTGAAAAGTGACCGGAAAAAATTCCTTGGTTTGATATAAAGAAAGGCGATAAAAAAAAGTACGGTATTCAACACGCTGATTCTCGAAAAATCCTGAAAGGGACGAAAATGAGAAACTCTTTCTTCTGCCGGGGGATAATATACACTGATGGGTGCAAATTCAACATTCAATCCATTCCATACCGAACGCACCAGCACTTCTACTTCAAACTCATATTTGCGGGTGTAAAACCGGATCTTCTTCATGGCACGAATGGGATACAAACGGTATCCGCTTTGGGTATCCGGCGCTTTTTTACCTGTGTACAGCCAGAACCAGAAATTTGAAAACCGGTTGCCGAAACTGCTTTTCCCAGGCACATTTTCCTGATTCATGTTTCGGGCTCCCACTACAATGGTGCCGGGATACTGGTCAATGCAATGAAGCAGGGTTGGTAAATCTTTCGCGAAATGTTGCCCGTCTGCATCCAGTGTGATGGCAAAATCGTACCCGAGTTCCAGTGCTTTTGCGAAGCCGGTCCGAAGGGCAAACCCCTTTCCCCTGTTCTCTGCATAAGTTACCAGTTGAACCTGGGGAAACTGCTTCAGCACAGTTAGGGTATCATCTGTTGAACCGTCGTTTACCACCAAAAGATGGTTGGTACAGGTCAATACATCGCGAATCACATCCGCCAGACTCCCCGCATTGTTATAGGTGGGAATGAGTACGGTTGCTTTTCGCTGCTCAAATGCATCCTGATATACCGGTTGTTCAATCATGTACGGCCTGCCTTCCATTTCAAACCGCAAGTAACGAAAAAATCAGTCCACTTTGAGGCTCCTTACCGGGTTTTGCAGCGCCGCTTTAATGGATTGAAAACTAACAGTTAATAGTGCAATTCCCAATACCAGTACCGCGCCCAGGGCAAATAAGCTCCAGCCCAGCTCAATCCGGTAGGGATAATTCTCCAGCCAGCGATTGGCTGCCAGCCAGGCGAGCGGCAATGAAATGAGTAAGGAAATCGCCACAAGCAACAGAAAATCTTTTGATAAAATAGTGGCCACCTGCTGAACAGAAGCGCCCAATACTTTACGAATTCCGATTTCCCGGGTTCTTTTTTCGGTGGACAAGACTGCCAATCCAAATAACCCGATACAGGATATGAAGATGGTGATCACCGCACTGAACAGCATGATCTTTTTCCAGCGATCCTCTGATTCATATTGCTGACGATTCACCTGGTCCATGAATTCATACGAATAGGGATTGAGCGGGAAAACAGTCTTAAATGATTTTTCAATATGGGCGAGTGAACCGGTAGCAGTTCCAGGTTTTATTTTTACAAGCACCAGGCCATATAAATTGGAAGGCAGCATCGTAAATAACTGCGGACCAATTTTCCGATGCAATTCTTCGTAGTGATAATCTTTTACTACACCAATCACTGTATGTTTTTGATCGCGGTACCAGAAATCCACTTCCTTTCCGATGGGATCAGTCCAGCCGGCTTCTTTGGCAAAGGTTTCATTTACCAATACCGATTGTGTTGAATCCGTTGGCAAATCAGCAGAAAAATTACGACCCTCCTTCAGTTGAATAGCCAACATCGGAATATAATTGGCACCAACTGATTCATAGGCAAACTGAATTTCCTGTGTACCATTCACTCTTGCACGCGTGCCCCAGGACCCGCCATTTTTAAAACTTACATCCTGGATGCCCGGATGTTCTTTCAATTTATTTCTAAAAAGATTGGCTTCACTGTGTTGCATCCGCCAGTTGTTGACCAGTATCATATTGGAATCATCGTAGCCCTTTTCAAAACTAGTCAGGTATTCAAACTGCGAGTAGATCGTTAGTGTGCCTATGATTAAAAAAGAGGCCAATGCAAACTGAACCACTACCAGCGATTTTTGGAGGTAGTTTTTTCCTGCCAGTGAGAACCGGCCATACAATGTTTTCACCGGATCATATCCGGATAATACCAATGCGGGATAAAAACCCGCCAGAAATGCCGTAACCAGGAACAGGGCAATAAAGCCGGCAATAAGTTTCAGATCCAGCAGGTAAGAAAGCGAAAGGGCTTTATTCGATAGCTGGTTGAAAAAACCTAACAGGCTCTGTGATAAAATGATCGCTGCCAGAAAAGAGATCAGGCAAATGATAACCGACTCGCCGAGAAACTGAAAAATAAGTTGGGAGCGATTGCTGCCTACTACCTTGCGGATGCCGATTTCTTTCGCCCGTTTAATTGATCTGGCAACGGTCAGATTTACAAAATTGATACAGGCAATGAGTAATATAAATAAAGCTATTCCGGTCAGGATATAGGAATACATGGGATTGCTGGCACCCGACATACCATTGGAGGCGCCCATATCCTTACTGAGATGGATATCCGAATAGGGCTGCAAGCCATAGTCCATTGTCAGTTTCACATTGAATTTGGCCGATAACTCTTTCATGATGGCAGAAGATTCCTTTTCAAATACTGCCTGGATTTTTTTCTCCACCACCGCTTTGTCTGCTGTTGGATGCAATAGCAGGAATGTATTCATGGAGAAGTTAAACCAGTTTTCATCATTGGCTTCCTCCTCAGGAGATACTACTAACGGTAACAGCAGATTGAATTTGATACTGCTGTTCTCCGGAGCATTTTTGGCTACCGCAGTTACTGTGTACGGTTCAAATGCCCCATCTTCCTGTTTTATTGTTATTGTCTTTCCAACCGCATCGACCGTTCCAAAATAGGAGATGGCCAGTTTTTCAGATAATACCGCGGAACGTCTGTTCCTGAGTGCAGCAGAAGTATTGCCATGTATGAGGGGGAAACTGAAAATGTCAAGAAATGCTGAATCCGCATAAAACACATCCTGCGAAGTAATTTCTGTGCCTTTTTTTAAATCAACAATATTACTCTGTAAGCGGGTAAAGCTCTTGATTTCAGGTACCGATGCGGAGAACCTCGGACCCTGGAAATAGCCGGTGATCCCTGATTTCCGAACCTCCTTGGTTTCTTCATTTACACTGGTATTATACACCCGGTAAATCTGTGGCAACTGTGCATGGAAACGATCATAACTGACTTCATCCTTCACATATAAAAGGATAAGAATGGCAGCAGCCAGGCCCAAACTGAGTCCCAGCATGTTAATCAGGGAATAGATCTTATTCCGGCGCAGGTTGCGAATGGCTGTATGCAGGTAATTTCGAAACATGCAATTGTTGATTCAACCGGCGTGCCATTCTCTAAAATTTTGATTTTCTGTGTATTAGCAAAATTATCAAGCCCCCCGGTGTTCGTTTTCGAACAGTTGCTGTCCGCTTTTAATTAGGGCGATGAGGTCTCCCAATAATAGACTCTTTTAATGGTGCCGGCAGCTTTTAGCTTTGCCAGTCCCGCTTCACTGATCCGCGTCCCCACTATATTGATGGCTTCCAACCGCTGAAGCGGTTCCAGTAAGGGCAGGATCTCATCTCCCACAGGATTTTTATCCAGCCGTAATTTTTCCAGGTTGGTGAACTGTGTTAATACCTGCAATTCTTTTTCAGTCAGCTTATTACCCGCCAGGTTGAGCCAGATAGTGTGTTTGGATACCCTGCCCAGGGGTTCCTGTATGGTTTTCCAATCAATGCTGCTGCCTTCCGGCAATGTAATGTCCAGCAATTCCGGTTCACGCAATAGCAACCGCACCATGAATCCGGCTGCTTTCAATTGCCCGATTGCCGTGCTGTCTGCTTTTACCGCAAGGCCCGCAGGGATATTCAGTTGTTCCTTTTTATCAGTTGCTGTGCCTTCGCCACTCCCCGCTTCCATATCCAGTTGCTTTGCCACAATTGACCGTATTTCAGGTGAAACTTCCAGACTGGTCAGGGATTTCCCTTCAGCCGCACCGGCTTCTTTTACCCACCAGGTCAGCAGGGTGGTTTCCTCTTCAGTCAGGGGTGTTTTACCATCCGTTGGCATAAACTTTTCATCGGATGGGTCCAGTTTGATGCGATGGATCAGTTCACTTTTTTCGGGATCACCGGGCACCAAAGCCGGACCGGTTTTGCCTCCTTTCAGCAGCTTCGCGAGGTTGGTAACCGATAACTGTCCTTTTTTCTTGCCCTCATTGTGACATTGCCCGCAACGCCGGATCAATAAAGGCTGGATCACATCTTCATACACCAGGGCCGCTTCTACCGAATCCGGCTTCGGACGTTTTTGCTCTCTCAGTACTTCCAGGCTTAAATAATCTTCACCATGCGTTAA
>CAZJNY010000262.1:0-1381 GCA_964547405.1 uncultured Flavihumibacter sp.
TTTTATGTTACTATTTTATCCATTAGTTGCCTAAAATTTCCTTGAAGAAGGCATCTGCCTCTTCCTTGGAGGGTTGCTGAAGTGGCCGAACCACTCGGATGCCAACAGATGCGGCATCGGTCAGCCACCACCGGCTTTTAGGAATTTGAGGGTCCCGTTTGTTCCAGGAAGGATCTGATTGCTGCCGGTCGGAGCAGCGTAGGGCAGGCTCCAGATCTGTATACCCGCCGCCTTTCAGAACCTTCGGATATTTAGCAGTAACAACAGCCACTTTGGGATCTTTCGGTACACCGGTTAATTGCTGCAGGCGGTCTTCCTGATAGTGATCCAGGGTCCACTCACTAACATTGCCCAGCATGTCGTACAGCCCCCAGGCATTTGGTTTTTTCTGCCCGCTTTTCTGGAATTTATTTTTGCTATTGGTTTTATACCAGGCATAGTCGCCCAGTTGTTTGGGATCATCGCCAAAATAATAGGCGGTGGTGGATCCGGCTTTGCAGGCATATTCCCATTCTGCTTCTGTGGGGAGGCGATAAAAAACTCCGGTTTTGTCGTAGAGCCAGCGACAGAACATCAGGGCTGTAAACTGCGACATGGAATTAACGGGAAATCCACCTTCTTTGCCCATGCCCCAGGTGAGATCAATATACTGGGCACTGGGCCTGGTAACAGCATCAACTTTGGAATTCTGGCTGGTATTGGCATCCTTGAAATAGACATCAAATATATCCCTGCTCAGCTCGAAACTGGCCATCCAGAAAGCGGATAGCTGCACCTGTTGCTGCGGGCCTTCATCCGGCTGGCGGTTTTTTTCGGAATCCGGACTCCCCATTAAAAAGGAACCGGCTGGTATGGGAACCATGGCCAACTCGAGATTGCTTCCGGGAATGGATTGCTTATAGGGTTTGAAGTCCGGGTTGTTTTCCTGGGCAATGGAAAGCAGGGAAATCGAAAGCAGCGCTACTCCGGCTGCAAGGGTTTTCTTCATACGCATAACAACTAAGCTATAAATCTAAGGTTAATGTTCGGGTTCCGGAGACGCAAACGTTTTCATAAATTCTTCAAAACCGCGGCTATGACGGAAATGAAGTTGCTCCTCTTTGAATTCTGCAACCAGGAAATCGGCCTGCAGTTTCCTGGCCAGGCGTTTCGCTTTTTTATGCGAAAGCAGGCTGATGGATTTGGTCAGCCAGTCGGCCACCACCGGATCCTTTGCTATAACGGTAACGGACAAACGTTTTGTAATTCCATACCCGGTTTTGGGATGCAAAATATGTGAATAGCGTTTTCCATCATGTTCCATAAACTGGTAGAGATCTCCGGAAGTGGTGACGGAATGATTTTTCAACAGCAGGTGTTCATGTAACCATTCTGCTTCATG
>CAZJNY010000262.1:1481-3031 GCA_964547405.1 uncultured Flavihumibacter sp.
GGCTGCAAACTGATGCGCTTCCGAACTGTCGGTATGATAAAACACAATGGTAAAAGGGGATGCCATTTTGTTTTCGACAAACTCGAAACGCTTCGGTTGTGTATAACCGGTATAGCCGGCAATTAACCAGGAAAGGGAAAAAATTAACTTTTGAATCAAATTGGTCGTTTTTGATCGGGATTCCGGTAAATTTAGTCATCAAATTGTTTTCCATGCAAAGAAGAAATTTTGTTCGCCAGTCTTTATTGGCCGGCGGCGCCCTTGCCGGCGGTGTTTTATCCGGAACCGGCGCCCTGGCAGCCAGCGGGGAGAAAGTAGATACCAGTTCCTTATCGGAAAAGCCCTTCAACCTGGATTATGCCTTTCATGATGGCATGTTCTCGAATCATGCCGGCAAGGATTTTATTGAGCAGATCAAATTCGGGCACAGCATGGGATTCCGTTCCATTGAAGACAATGGCATGATGGGGCGTACTGTGGAACAGCAGAAAAAAATAGGGGAGACGCTCGCCAAACTGGGCATGAGGATGGGGGTATTTGTGATCACATCTGACAGCTGGCATTGGAAAACATCACTGACCACCGGTAAAAAGGAACATATTGACCGCATGAAAAAGGATTGCGTGGAAGCTATTGAGGTAGCCAAGCGCTGTGGTGCCAAATGGATGACCGTGGTGCCTGGTAACTATGATCGAAGTCTGCCGCATGATCAGCAGACCGCGAATGTGATTGATGCCCTTCGCATTGCCTCGGATATTCTGGCGCCGCATGGCTTAGCCATGGTACTGGAAGCTCTGAGTGATAATCCGGATTTATTCCTGCGTTATACCAACCAGACCTATATGATTTGCCGGGCAGTGAACAGTCCGGCCTGCAAGTTTTTGTTTGATATGTACCACATGCAGCGCAATGAAGGAGATATCATCAAAAATATTGACCGTACCTGGACAGAAACGCCCTATTTCCAGATTGGGGACAATCCCGGAAGAAATGAACCGGGTACAGGTGAAATGAATTATCGGAATATTTTTAAGCATATTCACTCGAAAGGCTACAAAGGCATCCTGGGTATGGAGCATGGAAATGCCAAACCCGGCAAAGAGGGCGAACTGGCCCTGATCAAAGCCTACCGCGATGCGGATAATTTTATCTAGTGAGGGCGGTTGTTCGAAAATGGACTAATTCTGCTTGAATATTAACCTTATTTAATGGAAGAGTAGAAAGCACAGGAGCAAATGAAGTAAATTGAAGGCGAAACAATAATCCTTCATTAAACAAAGGCTCGTGAAGTTTTCTACTTTTTTTTTGGCGTCCTCACTGATGCTGACCACTGGTACGATCGTAGCTCAGGAAAATGAAAATGCTCCTGCATCGTTTAACCATGTCCGTTCTGAACATAAGTTTACCAATGGCTTGATAGCCCCATTCCCATCGAGGTATGGAAGAGAGGCAGTGTATAGCGATGAATTGGCTTATTTGTATTTCAACAAGCTGTTACAGGAACCCAAAGAGGGAGCCAGTGCCGGAACTACCGCTGATGGGCAACCGAT
>CAZJNY010000262.1:3131-4849 GCA_964547405.1 uncultured Flavihumibacter sp.
CAGGCAATCGTATCGGGACAAAGCCAGGAAACAACAGTACCGGATATACCGGCAATGAGTACCCGAAAAGTAGCGTTTCGGTTTGATGGCTCGGGAATTACTACCAATGGTGCCTTTACCGGAACCCTGAATCTGCTGAATAGCAGAACCATCCTTGATCAGCGGTCCTTTACCGTAGAAAGCATGAATCCGGGTGAAGCGTACAGCAGCACCTTTACAAGTGAAATTGATGGTAGTCTTCAATATTATTCGGTACGTCCGCAAACACCTGGCTCAGTATGGGAACCCGGCAAAAATGCCCTGTTTTTATCCGTACATGGAGCAGGGGTGGAAGCGATCAGCCAGGCGAGGGCCTATAAATCCAAAGATTGGGGAACCCTGGTGGCAGCAACGAACAGAAGACCCCGTGGATTTAACTGGGAAGACTGGGGCCGGCTGGATGCGCTGGAAGTATTGAACACTGCAAAGCAGCGGTTCCAGCCTGATCCGGCAAAAGTATACCTGACAGGACATTCCATGGGAGGTCATGGTACCTGGTTTTTAGGTGCCACCTATCCCGATAAATGGGCGGCCATTGCCCCCTGTGCGGGATATCCAACGATGAAAGGGTATGGATCTGCAGACGGACTCATTCCTGACTCCAGTGGTAATTTGTATGAGCAGCGACTGATCCGTGCCAGCAACCAGAGTGATGTGATTAAACTGGCCACCAATTACAAGCATCATGGTGTATATATATTCCATGGTGATGATGACCGTACGGTATCGGTTCGGTATGCACGTCAGATGAGAGAGTTGCTGGGAACCTTCCAGCCCGATTTTGTGCATTATGAATATCCCGGTGGAAGCCATTGGTTTGGAGATCACAGTGTGGATTGGAAGCCCTTGTTTGATTATTTCCAATGGCATGAGCGGTTGCCGGACAGCAGTGTAAGCAGTATTGATTTTACTACCGCACATCCGGGAATTTCTGCCAGTTCAAGATGGGCAACGATTCTGCAGCAGCAGGAAATTCTGGAGTATAGCAGAATGCAATTGAACAGGAATCGTTCCAAAGGCCTGATAAGTGGAACTACCAGCAATATAAAATTATTGCAACTGGACCTGTCTGATTTTTCAATAGGAACTACGGTTGAAATACGACTGGATAGTTTATCGATGGTAAAACATATTGTAGGTACTTCTTCAGACAAACTGGTGTTGCAACGCACAGGCTCCGGATGGGAAAAAGGCGTGGCACCAACGGCGGAGCAGAAAGGTCCGCACAGGTACGGCACTCTCAAAGAAGCCTTCAATAACCGGATGGTATATGTGGTGGGAACCATAGGTAACAAAGAAGAGACGGCCTGGAACTGGAACAAGGCAAAATACGATGCGGAAACCTGGTATTACAGAGGCAATGGGGCAGTAGATATTATCACGGATAAAGAATATTCTCTGGACAAATACAAAGACCGTGGGGTGATCCTGATTGGTAATAAGAGTACGAATGCGGCCTGGAATATGTTGTTGGCGGATTGTCCGGTTCAGGTTGAACGCAACCTGATTACGGCTGGCGATCAGCGCTGGGAAGGGGATGATCTGGCTACCTATTTTGTATGGCCGTTGAAAAACTCGTCCAAAGCTTCGGTAGCAGTATTAACAGGAACCGGCATGAAAGGTAATAATGCCGCTTATGCGAACCAGTATTTTGCCGGCGCCAGTGGATTTCCGGATTA
>CAZJNY010000263.1:0-4822 GCA_964547405.1 uncultured Flavihumibacter sp.
ATGAGGGTGGCGATATGTGATCCATCCACATCGGCATCCGTCATGATGATCAGCTTGTGATAACGCAGTTTGCTGAGGTTCAATGCTTTCGGATCTTCCGGTGTACCTACGGTAACCCCCAGGGCGGTATAGATATTCCGGATTTCCTCGTTCTCATAGATCTTGTGCTCCATGGCTTTTTCCACGTTCAGGATCTTACCTCTGAGTGGGAGGATGGCCTGGAAATTCCGGTCGCGGCCCTGCTTGGCAGTACCACCGGCCGAGTCTCCTTCGACCAGGTAGAGTTCACATCGTTCGGCATCGCGTTCGGAGCAATCGGCCAGTTTACCCGGCAGGCCACCACCTGAAAGCACCGTTTTCCGCTGCACCATTTCCCGGGCTTTTTTAGCAGCCACACGGGCCTGGGCAGCCAGGATCACTTTGGAGATTACGTTTCTTGCTTCTTTGGGATTTTCTTCGAGGTAGGCTTCCAGAGCGCGGCCCACCGTTGTTTCTACCACACCACTAACATCACTGTTACCGAGTTTGGTTTTTGTTTGACCTTCAAACTGGGGCTCGGGAACTTTTACTGAAATGATGGAACTGAGACCTTCACGGAAATCATCTCCTTCCACCTCGATTTTGGCTTTTTCGAAAAGGCCCTGTTTATCGCCATAGCTCTTGAATACCCGGGTAAGTGCGCGACGAAAACCAGTTACGTGCGTACCGCCTTCAATGGTATTGATATTATTTACATAGGAGAAGATATGCTCCTTAAAGTCGTTATTGTAAGAAAGAGCCACTTCAACCGCAACATGTGAGTGTTCATCATAGCCTTCCACATAGAGGGTATTGGCAATGAGTGGAGTTCTGTTCGCTGCTTTGTCGAGCATCTCTACAAACTCAACGATACCGCCTTCGCTGTAAAAAGTAGCGGAGTAATGCTGCCCGTTTTCATCCAGTTCCCGGAGATCCTTCAGAATGATATTAATCTTTCTGTTGAGGAAGGCGAGTTCGCGTAAGCGGCCTTCGAGAATTTCGCGGTTGTATACCAGGCTGGTAAAAATGGTATCATCCGGCCAGAAATGAACACGGGTGCCGGTTTTCTCGGATGTGCCAACTTCTTTTACGGCGTACTGGGGAATACCAATTTTATATTCCTGTTGGAAAATCTTGCCTTCGCGTTCAACAGTAACTTTCAGGTCGCGGCTAAGGGCGTTCACGCAACTCACACCCACCCCGTGCAGACCGCCGGAAACCTTGTAGGTGTTTTTATCGAATTTACCACCTGCGTGCAGCACAGTCATAACCACTTCCAGGGCAGATCTTTTCTCCTTCGTGTGCATAGCGGTGGGGATACCCCGGCCATCATCCTGCACAGAAATGGAATTGTCTTCGTGAATGGTTACTTCAATATTCTTGCAATATCCCGCGAGGGCTTCATCGATGGAGTTATCAACCACTTCATACACCAGGTGGTGGAGGCCTTTTACCCCGATATCACCAATATACATGGCAGGCCGCTTCCGGACTGCTTCGAGTCCTTCCAGCACCTGTATACTATCTGCACCATAACCATTGTTGTTTGCCAGGGATCCTTCCTGAATTTCTGTACTCATAACTACTCGTCAATACGCTTAAATGGTAGAAAAAAAGACTATTGGCAAATGTACGGAAAAGAGGTCAGACGGGAGACGGGAAGAAAGGAGAAGGGAAGAAAGGAGAAAGGAAGAAAGGAGAAAGGAGGAGGGAGGAAGGGGGAAGAAGGGGCCAGGTCCAGAAATGACAGAGGGATGACAGGGGGAGGGGGGATCGATGGCGCACCATTCACCCGAAGATGCCTATTTTTGCCCGTTGATGTTTCAATCGCCCGATATATTATCCATTGCCCGGAAAGCGCCGGTGATGTACAATGAGTTAGAGCTCCTCTACCAGAAGGAGCAGCAGATTCCGGGTTCGGTGCATTATACCATCCAGCGATACCGGAAAAACACCGCCTTCGAGATGGATGATACCGGCTTTTTGGTGTATCACCGGGTGCCGGCGGAAGAAAAGCAGAATTACCTGGAGTTGCGGTTTTGTATTTCCGGTAATATGTATTGCCGTCAATACCAGACTGAATGTGATAGTTGCCGGGTGGCCCAGACACCGGGTTGTGAACATCGGAATCCCAGTGTGGATGTGCTGAGTTTTGTTTTCAGTCCGGCTCATCTCTCCCAGTTTATCGGTTCCGGCAATATGAGCACGCTGCAGGATGATATCATCCGGTTTCGGCACCGTTCCAGTTTTTCCAAGGCGTTATCGCTGTGCAGCCGTACGCGTGCAGTTCTGGAAACCCTGTTGAATCATCAGTACAATGGTTCCATGGAGAATATCTTCATCAATGCACAGATGCAGATGCTGTTACTGTTCAGCCTGGATTGCATGGTTGGAGAGAAGGAAGAAATTGCTTTCTCCTGTAAGTTCCTGGCGAATGAAACAGACCGGGAGAAAATTGAAAAGGCCCGCGAGTTATTACTTCAGCATATAGGCGAACCCATCACCATTAAAGAACTCAGCAAAAAAGTAGCCATCAATGAATGTTACCTCAAGAAGGGGTTCAAGGAAATGTATGGCACTACCGTATTCGATTTTTATCAGAGTCAGCGCATGGAACATGCCCGTTACCTGCTCTACGAAAAGGGCCTCAGCGTAACCGAGGTATCCATGATGCTGGGTTATTCCTCTATCTCACATTTTTCGACCGCGTTTAAGAAACATACGGGGATAAAACCGTGCGAGTTGTTGTTGCACTAAAGTGCAACAACGGTGAAAGGTGAAAAGTGAAAAGTGAAAGAAGAAGTGAGAGGTGAAAGGTGAGAGGTGAAAGGTGAAAGACCGTGAAAAGAGAAAGGTGAAATGGGTGTAAACACCCTTATGAAATTCAGGCAGATTTTATTGCTTTACATCAAAAAATGTTTCTTCAGTTAAATCACCAAAAACTGGATGTTTTTGCAATTTCGAGGGCAGTTACAATTCAATGTTATAAGCTTACTCAATCATTACCTCATTACGAAAAAGGTAACCTTGTTCAACAGATAAGAAGAGCTTCTTTATCAGTTTTGTTGAATATTGCTGAAGGGTCATCCAAAAGATCAGCTACTGATCGGGTTCGATTTTATGAAATTGCACGTGCATCTCTTGTGGAAGTCGATGCAGCGCTTGATGTTTGCGAGGCACTTGGCTTCATAAGCAAAGCATCCTGTTCAGAATTAGGAGCTGCCATGAACAGTTGCTTTGCCTTGCTTTCAAATTTAATTGTGAAGACCAAATCCATGAGTTAATCCTTTCACTTCTTTCCTTTGACAGTCTTTCACCTTTCACTTTTCACCTTTCACGGTCTTTCACTTTTCACCTTTCACTTTTCACCTCCTCTGTACGCCATTATATCCCTGTCAAACAAATACAACCCACTCTTATCCTCACCAATCATTTCCAGTTTTTCATTCAGGGTGCGGGCGGTGCGTTCCTCTTCCATTTGTTCGGTTACATACCACTGCAAGAAATTATGGGTGGCATAATCCTTTTCGGAAAGGGAGAGGTGAACGATATCATTGATGCTGTTGCTGACCTTGATTTCGTGTTTAAGGAATTCGGCAAATGCAGTTTGGAGACTGCGAAATGTGAGGATCGGCTGCTCTAATGCGGGTACCATCGCGAAGCCACCACGCTCATTGATGAAGCCCATCAGTTTCAGCATATGCATGCGTTCTTCATCGGATTGTTTGTAAAAGAAGGCCGCAACGCCCTGAAGTCCCGGTTGGATATCGGCCCAGGAAGCCATGGCCAGGTAAGCCTGGGATGATTCCGCCTCCATTTGAACCTGTTTATTCAGCGCGTCCTGTATTGTTTTTGAGAGCATGTCAGTATTTTTCTGGAAGTTACAAAAAAGGGCCCCATTCCTGAAAATTGGTAGTTCAATAGAGACCGGATAGAATGATCGCCGGCCATTAATCCTGGAAAAATTGCGGGTTTGAAAAGCCTAATCCTCATGAAATGCGGTAATTATGCGGAATTATATTAGGTTTATGCAATATTTTGCAGGTATTTGCGGATATAATCTAACAGGCTTGGCCTTTAAACCAATGGAATCAAAGCAGAACAGAATGGATTATCAACGAATTACCGAAGCCAGTTCACCTTACCGGAACCTCGAAACCTGGAAGGTAGCGGAACTTTTGAAAACGATCAACAAGGAAGACAAAACCGTACCCGATGCCATCGAGGCAATCCTGCCAAGCATTGCCGCATTTGTACAGGCGGCCGCTGAACGGATGCTGGCTGGCGGACGACTATTTTATATTGGGGCAGGAACCTCAGGACGCCTGGGGGTACTGGATGCGGCTGAATGTCCGCCTACCTATGGGGTGCCGGCCAACCTGATTATCGGTCTGATTGCCGGAGGTAAGGAAGCTATCCGGCAGGCAGTTGAAAATGCAGAGGATGATATGGAACAGGCCTGGAAAGATCTCGAATCTTTTTCTCCCAATCATACGGATATCGTTTTGGGAATTGCTGCAAGCGGGTCAACACCCTATGTGATTGGCGCCTTGCAGATGGCCCAAAAGCAGGGCTTGCTGACAGGTAGTCTGAGTTGCAATCCGGGCAGCCCGATCAGCGCCTATGCAGCCTACCCGATGGAATGTGTAGTGGGACCGGAATTTATCACCGGCAGTACCCGTATGAAAAGTGGAACAGCACAGAAGCTGATCCTGAATATGATCTCCACTTCTTTAATGATTGCACTGGGCCGGGTGGAAGACAATAAGATGGTGAACATGCAACTGACCAATCAGAAACTGAT
>CAZJNY010000264.1:0-4809 GCA_964547405.1 uncultured Flavihumibacter sp.
CTTCATCCCATTCAGCAAAAGGCAGGTTAGCCCTGTTTTCACTTTGATCTGCCCGAAGTCCGGTTACCCAAACGTTGGCACCCTTCAATGCGCGGTTCAGCGGTTCCACTTTCCGGATATAACAGCATTCTTTTCTGTTCTCAACGGATTCGTAAAAACTGTTCGGACCTTTTTCGGTGAGCAATTGCTCTACAGCTGCTGCCTGCGGAAAAAAGGCCTGGATTTTTACTTTGTAGCGCGCAATGGTTTTATCCAGCAGATCATAGGTCTCCTGAAAAAGGCGACCGGTATCCAGGGTAAACAGCTGGACAGGCAGTGCCTGCCGGGCTATAAAATGTGTAATAACCTGGTCTTCCTGGCCCAGGGATGTGGAAAAAACCATTCCTTCCCGGAACTGTTCACTCATCCATTTGAGCCGTTCTGCTGCACTGCGTGCACTCAGTCGTTTATTTAATTCCTGTAGATCCATGAGTAGCTTAATAAAGTCCTTCGATTGATAAATAACGTTCGCCGGTATCATAGTTGAACGTGAGTACGGTGCTGCCTGCGGGAATCTCGGCCAGTTTTTTTGCAACGGCTGCGAGGGAGGCACCGGAAGAGATACCCATAAAAATACCTTCTTCCTTAGCAGCCCGCTGTGCATATGAAAATGCATCGTCTTTGGTAACAGCGATCACGCCGTCAATAGCGGCTGCGTTATAAATTCCGGGAACAAATCCGGCCCCAATACCCTGGATGGGGTGAGGAGCAGGAGAGCCACCACTTAAAACAGGAGATAATTCCGGTTCAACGGCGAACACTTTCAGGTTCGGGAATTTCGCTTTCAGAATTTCTGCACAGCCGGTAATATGACCACCTGTACCAACACCTGTTATCAGGTAGTCGAGACCGTTAGGAAAATCTTTAATGATTTCCTGTGCAGTAGTCTGCCGGTGTACTTCGGTATTGGCGGGGTTATCGAACTGCTGGGGCATCCAACCGTGCGGCGTGGCGGCCACCAGTTCCTTTGCTTTTTCAATAGCACCTTTCATGCCTTTTTCACGGGGCGTCAGTTCAAAACTGGCACCGTACAAACTCATCAGGCGGCGTCTTTCGATGCTCATGCTTTCCGGCATTACCAGGATCAGTTTATATCCTTTCACGGCAGCAACCATAGCCAGGCCAATACCGGTATTACCGGAAGTTGGCTCGATGATTACACTGTCTTTATGCAGCAGCCCCTTCTTTTCAGCATCTTCCACCATCGCCAGAGCGATTCTGTCTTTAATGCTGGCGCCCGGATTCGCTCTTTCCAGTTTGATATAAACGGAATGGTCGGTTCCAAACAGGCGGTTTAGCTTAACATGTGGAGTGTTGCCAATTGTTTCAAGAATGTTTTGTGCAATCATGGTTTATGATTTGAGGTGAAGGATAAATTATATAACCCAGTTTAATGGTTCGGTAAAATCTTTTTTATTTTTTACAGTGATAATTGGCTGGTGATAGACCACACTCATTGGCGGAACCGATTCCACAATAAAACAGTTACCACCAATGATGCTATCTCTTCCGATAATTGTTTTTCCGCCAAGAATGGTACTGTTCGCATATACGATCACGTAATCTTCAATGGTAGGATGCCGTTTGGTTTCCGCTTCTTCCTTTTTCACTGCCAGTGCGCCGAAGGTAACTCCCTGGTATACTTTTACATTTTTACCAATAACCGTGGTTTCACCGATTACCACACCGGTTCCATGGTCAATCATAAAAGGAACTCCGATGGTTGCTCCCGGATGGATATCAATACCGGTAGATGAATGCGCATGTTCGCTGATGATCCTGGGGATCAGCGGAACCTGCAGGCGGTAGAGAATATTGGCTACCCGGTAGGCAGCAATTGCCTGGAATCCGGGATAGGTAATCACCACTTCTTCGATGGATTTTGCTGCCGGGTCGAATTGCAGCATGGCATTGGCATCTTCCATCAGGGAAGCTTTACAGGAGGCCAGCTCTTCAAAAAAAGCACTGGCTATTTTTTCTTCATCCAGCTGGTAAGCTTCGCTGAACGCATATAGAATTTCCAGCAGGCTGTTTCTGAGACCATCTGCTTTGCGCTTATGCTTATTCTCGTAATTCTTTTCATTTTCCACTACCGGGAACAGGTATTCGAAAAGATCAAGAGAGAATTCAATAACTCTTTTTTTCTGTGGTACCGAAGCACTTAGGATATATCCCTGTTGTAAACTCATGCGCTTGATTTTTTAGGCGATTCGTTGTTCTAATTGTTCCTGTATTCCTGCAAACCAGTTGATTTCCTGATGGTATTTTACCACTTCTCCCAAAATGATCAGGGCAGGTGTACCGATGCCGGCCATTTCCACCTCCTGACCAATGGTGGCCAGGTTTCCCGTTACCACTTTTTGTTGCGGCAGGCTTCCGTTTTCGACAACAGCTACCAGTGAATCAACTGCTTTTCCGGCTTTCACCAGGTGGTTCGCAATTTCGCCAATATTTTTAACGCCCATATAAAAAACAATGGTGCCTTCAAATGCCGCCAGTAGCGGCCAATCGAAGTTCAACCCGGTTTTTTTACCTTTTTTAGTGTGCCCTGTAACAAAAAGCACCATCTGTGAAGCATCCCGATGGGTCATGGGAATACCGCTGTAAGCACCTGCAGCCAAAGCACTGGTTACGCCCGGTACAATTTCAAATTCGATTCCATTTGCTTTTAGGAAGACGGCCTCCTCTGCTCCCCTGCCAAAGATCATGGGATCTCCGCCTTTCAGGCGTACCACCTGTTTTCCTTCCAGGGCCCTGTCCACCATCCATTGGTTGATGGTTTCCTGGGTGATGACGGAACAATAGGGCAGTTTTCCCACAAACAATTTTTCCACCCCTGGTTTGGCCCAATCCAGAATCTCCGGGTTGACCAGATTATCGTATAGAATGGTATCAGCCTGCTCAATGACCGCTTTGGCGCGGAGCGTGAGCAGTTGACTGTCACCGGGACCAGCACCGGTGATAAACACTTTTCCGGGTTGTGGAGTTGCGGGTTTCATTTTATAAAAGATGAAAATCTGCTTTTGAATGGTTGTGTTGGATGACCTGCTTTCTCACGAGGAAATCTCCGAAATGTTCACCGGGACTGCGTTCTGCAGCATAGGAGGCGATCAATGGATCCAGTTCTGCCAGGATTTCTTCTTCACTTAGCGCCTCCTTATGTAATACATTCATACGGTCACCATTAAACGAAGCACCCAGGTAGAAGTTATATTTTCCGGGCGCTCTGCCTACAAATCCGATTTCACCCAGGTAAGGCCGGCCACATCCGTTCGGGCAACCTGTCATACGAATGGTGATGGGTTGTTCAGGGATGCCGTATTTTTCCAGAATAGCATGAATTTTAGTAACCAGACTGGGTAGGTAACGTTCTCCTTCCGCATTGGCAAGCGGACAAAGATTCAATGCCACACAGGCAATGGAATGCTGGTGCAGGGGTGTTACTTCCTGGTGTGCAGCAAGCCCATATTGTTCCAGCAATTCCTGCACTTTTGGTTTAAGTGCTTCGCTAACATTTCCTAGTACGATATTCTGATTACCGGTAAGCCGGAAATCTCCTCCTTCCAGTATTTCAGCAATAGCGCGAAGGCCTTTTCGTAACTGGAATTGTTCCGTGTCCTTCACCCGGCCACCTTCAATATAGAGGGTGTTAAACCAGTTTCCGTTAACTCCTTTCACCCAGCCATAACTGTCGCCATTGGTGGTGAATTGGTAGGGTTTGGCAGGTTGCAAATCGTATCCGAGACGCTTGTTCAGTTCTGTTTTGACAAAATCCAGTCCCACTCTTTCAATCGTGTACTTGAAACGGGAGAGTTTTCTGTTTTCCCGGTTGCCATAATCCCGCTGAATGGTAAGTAATTTCTCACACACATCAACTGCCTGCTCCACGGGTGCATAACCCAGTAGATTACCCAGGCGGGGGAAGGTATTTTCGTCGCCGAAAGTCATGCCCATACCACCACCTGCGGTGAAATTAAATCCGGCCAGCTTACCGTTTTCTTCAATGGCAATCAAACCGATATCATGGGCATATACATCGGTATCGTTATAGGGAGGAATGGCGAAGGTGATTTTAAACTTCCGTGGTAAATAGGTTTTACCATAGATCGGCTCTTCGGTGATATCTTCAACCGGACCGGCTACCTGCTCATCATTCACCCAAATCTTATAATATGCTTTGGTCTTTGGTGTGAGGTGCTCACTAACGGCCAGGGCTACCTGCTGTACGGCATCATGAATATTGGAGGTATAGGGATTAACCGTACACATCACATTGCGGTTTACATCACCACAGGCAGCGATTGAATCCATCAGGGAATCATTGATCTCCTTAATGGTAGGTTTAAGGTTGTGTTTGAGAATGCCATGCAGCTCAAAAGCCTGACGGGTAGTGAGTTTCAGGGTTGGCATTCCGTATTTGTCGGCCAGGTTGTCCATGGTAATCCACTGTGCGGGACTCGCAACACCACCTGGTACCCGTACCCGGATCATAAAAGAATAAAGCGGCTCCAGTTTCTGGGCTTTTCTTTCTTTATCCAGTTCACGGTCGCTTTGCACGTAACTGCCATGAAACTTGATGAGCTGCTGATCCTGCGCATACAGGTTACCGGTAACCTCGTCTTTCAGGCTGTCCTGAATGGTACCTTCCAGAAAGCGGCTTCTTTCCTTTATATGTTCAACTTCGCTGAGTTTGGATTTATCCTGATTCATTTGGATGTACGATTTAAGATCTAAGATTTATGATTTAGTCTCACTTTTCACGTTTCACTT
>CAZJNY010000265.1:0-4796 GCA_964547405.1 uncultured Flavihumibacter sp.
AACTCGCTTCCTGTAAGGGCAGATTCAGAATGGCCTGCTCCCGGTAACGCTTAGGCGAAAGGCCGGTAGTTTCCTTGAAGAGTTTATTGAAATTGGAAATCGTTTTATAGCCGCAGTTATAGGCAATTTCAGAAATTGTCCAGTCGCTGTCCAGTAATAACCTACAGGCATTGCTGATGCGAACCTGGTTAAGGTATTCCACAAAATGCAGGTTGTTTCTTTTCTTGAATAAGCGGCAAAAACTTTGAGGAGTGAGATTGGTTAACCGGGCTACATCCTTTAACTGAATGTCCGAGCGGAAATTTTCATGCACATAACGGTAGACTTCGCACAACCGGTCCTTTTCACTCTTGTTATCATAATGAACAAATTCGGTGGCATTGATTTGTGAAAGCTCGGCAGATTCTGCCAGCAAATGCAGGATCTCCAACAAGAGCATTATCCGCTGAAATCCCTGAACATGCAGCAACGCCTCGATTTTCTCGGCTACTTTATTGCGGGTTTCATCTTTTATAGCAATACCCAGTTTGGATACACGCAGCATATTCTTCAGATGCTCGGCTTCAGGCAGATCAAATAATCCGCATTCAAATAACTGGGGATGAAAATACAATACAATTGATGTGGCCGTGGTACCGGCCTGGCCATTTACAAAACTGTCGTCATTGATCCAGATATGCGGCAGGGAAGGACCAATCAGTACCATATCGCCCGCCTCAAATCGTTCAATCTGGTTTCCTATAATCCTTTTTCCATAACTCTCTTTAATGTAAACCAGTTCATATTCCGGATGAACATGCAAAGGAGCACTGAAAAACGACTCTTTTCTTTCCATCACCGAAAACATACTATTAATCTTCGGTGCAATTTCAGTTTGTAAAATTTTCATGTTGCAAACAATCGGGGTGAGAAAATAGAAACCTACTTAAATATTCACCCTAAACTTACTGAATTTTCACCTATCAAACCTCGCTAAGGTTAAAATACAGGAAGAAACAGGGAATAAAAAGAAACCGATCCGGTCTTGCCCATTTGTATTAATTTAGGAGGTTTACTGTAATCAACGATTCATGGATTCTTCGAGTATTACCCGGGCAGGGAGTTCACTTGCAGCTCATGCCCATATTGTAAATGAGTTTTCGTCCCGCTTTGGCCAAACACCCGATATTGTTGTCAGCTCTCCTGGCCGGATCAACCTGATTGGTGAGCATACGGATTATAACCTGGGTTATGTGCTGCCTGCTGCCATCGACAAATACATTCACATCGCAATCCGCAAGCGTACCGATAAGGAATTACATTTTTTTGCAGCCGACTTTTCCAGCGCCTACACCGGGAAACTGGGAAACTGGCAAAAATCCAGTCAGCAATGGCCCGATTTTCTGCTGGGGGTATTGAAAGAGTTTGCCGAACGGGGTGTTGAATTATTTGGAATGGACCTCTGTTTTGGTGGTGATATTCCCGCTGGGGCAGGATTGTCTTCTTCTGCTGCCATAGAATGCGGACTCGCCTATGCTGTCAATGAATTGCTGCAATTAGAGCTGCCCAAAATTGAACTGGTTCAACTGGCTCAGGCCGCCGAAAACAGGTTTGTGGGTGTACAATGTGGTATTATGGATCAGTTTGCTTCCATGTTCGGCATGAAAGACAAAGCCATTCTGCTTGATTGCCGGAACCTGAAATATGAATACATTCCATTTTCTCTGGATCAATACGCCATCCTCTTACTCGATTCCCAGGTCAAACACAGCCTGGCCAGCAGTGAATACAATGTGCGCCGCGAACAATGCGAAATGGGTGTAAAAGCCCTCCGGAAAGTATACCCACATGTCAATAGCCTGCGGGATGCCAATCGCGCCATGATTGAGTACACCTTAAAAGACCAGGTACCGGATCTTGTCTACCATCGTTGTAAATATGTGGTAGAAGAAAACCTTCGCCTCCAGGTTGGATGCGAAGCATTAAGAAGAAATGATGTGGTTGCTTTCGGTAAGAAAATGTATGCCTCCCATGTTGGTCTGAGCAAACTGTATGAAGTATCCTGCCCGGAACTGGATTACCTGGTTGAACTGGCCAGACTTGAACACAGTATTATCGGTGCACGCATGATGGGTGGCGGCTTTGGTGGATGTACCATTAACCTCATACGCAAATCCTTTATCAACGAAGTAGTGGAACGGATTTCAATTGCCTACCAGCAACGGTTTGCTACAAGTCCGACTCCAATTATTTGCCAGCTTTCAAATGGTACGGCTACTGTTTCTTCCTAATTGAAAAGAAATAGTATTTTGCCGTTCTATCTATGCTGTCTGCAAAAGCTCAATACGCCATTCATGCCTTAACCTACCTGGGTGAACATTACCAGCAGGGATTTATTCCTATTAACCAGATAGCGGAAAAAAGAAGAATTCCAGCAAAATTTCTGGAAGCCATCCTGCTGGAACTGAGAAAAGCGGGTATACTTGGCAGTAAGGCCGGGAAAAATGGAGGCTACTACCTGCTGAAACCACCAAAGGATATTCCCATGGTCACCATACTCCGACTGATGGATGGCCCTATCGCACTGCTTCCCTGCGTTAGCAAAAAATTTTATGAACCCTGCAGACTTTGTCCCTATCCCGAGTCTACCTGCAATATTCGCCTGATCTTCCTGGAAGTCAGAGATGCCACCCTCAATGTGATCGAAGGCAAAAACCTGCAACACCTCATGCAGAACGATTATCAGGACCCCAGTGATTTCATTATTTAACAATTTATAAGTAATTGATAATTAAAATATTAATTCAATATTTTTGAAATATTCAAAACATCTATTAAAACTATAGGAATTATCGTATTTCCTGTATAATTTTGGTCCCGTAAACAATCTGGGCAGTCCTCCTTCGTTCAAGGAAATCTGCTTAGACCCGAAAAATACCTCTGAATATGAGTAATGTGAGCGTAGCCCTTCCGTCGAACTTATTTTCCGCACAGGAACAAAAACAGGTGCAGGAAATAATTCAGCATTTTAATTCCCAGCAATTGCAATGGCTGGCGGGTTATCTGACGGGACTCCAGCACAGCAACCAGCAACTGCTTAACCTGATCAACCGGATTCCGGTTCCACAGGAATCCATTACCACTGAACCAATTGCCGCACAGGAAAGTATTACCGTGCTCTTTGGTTCCAAAAGTGGCAATTCCAAAAAAGTAGCAAAAAACCTGCACGATAAACTTATCGCACGCGGCTTTACTGCTGTGTTACAGGATATGAATGCCTATCAGGGCAACCGCCTCAAGGATGAAAAATGCCTGCTGGTTGTTGTAAGCACCCATGGTGAAGGTGATCCTCCACCTGCTGCCGAAGACCTGCACGCATTTATTAATAACAGAAAAGCACCCGCTCTTCCCAATACGCGTTTTGCAGTGCTTGCCCTGGGCGATAAGAGTTATGCAAGTTATTGCCAGACCGGTCGTGATTTCGACAATCGCCTTGGTGCGCTCAAAGCTACCCGGCTGCTGGATCGCTTCGAAGCAGATGTGGATTATGAAGAAACTGCCGAAGCCTGGATTGAAGCAGTTATCAATAAAGTGCAGGAAAGTATTGGCGCTTCCAATCAGCCGCAACCCTCCGGAAATGGCGTTACCCATGTAAACGGAAATGGTCAGCTGAAAGAAGCCACAGTCATCTATAACCGAAAAAATCCGTTCCGTGCAACCGTTCTGGAAAATATCCAGTTGAACGGAAGGGGTTCCGCCAAACAAACCTATCACCTGGAATTATCGCTGGAAGGTAGCGGATTGCACTACCAGCCCGGAGATACCCTTGGGGTATGGGTGGAAAATCATTCCAGCCTGGTGGAAGGCCTGCTTGCGTTTAAAAAATTCAATCCCGAAACCCGTATTCAAATTAAGGATACGGATATCACCCTGTTTGAATTTCTGCAGAAACAGGCCGAACTCACTACCGTTAGTGGTTCCTTTCTTTCTGCCTACACGGCCTTTGTAGATGACCCGGCACAGGCTCACCAGTTGAATTCAATTCTTGCAGATAAACAGGCCCTCTCGTCTTTTCTTTATGGAAAGGATATCTGGGATCTGCTTCAGGAATTTCCCAGCACGCTGAATGAAGATCAATTCGCCGCCATTTTACTGCCCCTTCAACCAAGATTGTATTCCATTGCAAGTTCACTGGAAGCACATCCGGAAGAAGTGCATCTGACCGTAGGACGCGTTGTCTATTCCAATAACAACCGCGAACACCGGGGTGTTGCCTCCAATTTTATTGCGGATGTATTGCAACCCGGACAGGAAGTTCTGGTCTTCATCGACACCAATGAATCTTTCCGGTTGCCGGAAAATCAGGATACACCTATTATCATGGTTGGTCCCGGTACCGGCATAGCACCCTTCCGGGCATTCGTAGAACATCGGGCAGAAACCGGGGCTTCCGGCAAAAGCTGGCTCTTCTTCGGCGACCAGCATTTTACGACCGATTTCCTTTACCAAACTGAATGGCAGCGTTTCCTCAAACAGGGCCAACTCACCCATATGAACGCAGCATTCTCAAGAGATACCGATAAATAAATTTACGTACAGCACCGGATGCAACAACATGCCGGAGAGCTTTATCAATGGTTACAGGAAGGGGCTCATTTTTATGTTTGCGGTGATGCCAAACGCATGGCCAAAGATGTCAAACAAACCCTTATCCAAATAGTACAGGAACAAGGTAAACTCGACGCGGAAGCCGCACAGGAATATGTAAAACAATTAGTGAAAACCGGTCGCTACCAGGAAGACACTTATTGAAGTGA
>CAZJNY010000266.1:0-4788 GCA_964547405.1 uncultured Flavihumibacter sp.
ACTTCATCGGGGTTAACTCCTCTGTTTGGTTTTTTGCCAAAGAATTTCTCTACAATTTCCTGCACTTTCGGAATCCTTGTAGATCCACCTACCAGAATTACTTCATCCACTTCGGATGTACTCATGCCGGCATCTTTCAGGGCCTGCTCACAGGGCTTCAGACAGCGGGCGAAAAGGTTATCGGCCAGTTGTTCAAACTTAGCGCGGGTCAGTTTTTTCACCAGGTGCTTGGGCACTCCGTCTACTGCAGTGATATAAGGCAGGTTGATTTCTGTTTCGGAAGAGGAAGACAATTCCACTTTGGCTTTTTCAGCAGCTTCTTTCAGACGCTGCAAGGCCATCGGGTCTTTCCTAAGATCGACATTCTCCTCTTTTTTGAACTCCTCAGCTAGCCAGTCCATGATTACTTTATCGAAGTCATCTCCTCCCAGGTGGGTATCACCATTAGTAGATTTTACTTCAAATACACCATCTCCGAGTTCAAGGATGGAAATATCAAAGGTACCACCACCGAGGTCGAATACCGCGATCTTCTGGTCTTTGCCTTTTTTATCCAGTCCGTATGCCAAAGCGGCAGCGGTTGGTTCGTTTACAATACGACGAACATTCAGTCCGGCGATTTCACCGGCTTCCTTGGTAGCCTGGCGCTGGGCATCGTTGAAGTAGGCCGGTACGGTAATTACCGCTTCGGTCACTTCCTGCCCCAGGTAATCTTCAGCCGTTTTCTTCATTTTCTGAAGAATCATGGCGCTGATTTCCTGTGGTGTGTAAAGGCGTCCATCGATATCGATGCGCACTGTATTGTTATCGCCTTTGGCTACTTTGTAGCTCCAGTGGCTGATTTCTTCAGATACTTCATCAAAGCGACGGCCCATGAAGCGTTTCACCGACATAATGGTATTATGCGGGTTGGTGATGGCCTGGCGTTTTGCCGGGTCGCCTACTTTTCTTTCTCCGTTTTTCAGGAAGGCTACCACGGAAGGCGTCGTTCTACGTCCTTCGTCGTTCGCGATTACTACAGGTTCATTCCCCTCCATAACCGATACGCAACTGTTGGTAGTTCCCAGGTCGATGCCTATTATCTTTCCCATATGTATAAATTTCCTTTAATGAATGAATGTATTTTCTATTGACAATCAATATGCCAAGCCCGATTTCATGTGTAAAAATGGCAGTTTTGTCAGGTTGGCCGGGATTGGTCTGCCAAATCTCGCTCACCCGACCGGTGCCACCGGTCGGGTGGCACCGGTCGGGTGAAAAAATGACCTATTTTTTGAAGGTGAAATTCCGCTGCGCCAGGTAGCTGAAGGTTACCACGATGAAGGTGGTGAAAATTTTAGCCACCGTAGGGTAAATGCCAAATTGCTCTACAAAGAGTTTGATGAAGATATAATTCAGGAATATGCAGGCGGTTACCAGTAATATGTACCGGAATAGCTGAACCCGCCCCCTTAGTACGGAATCATTGAATACTACGGTCCGGTTCAGGAAAAAGCCCAGGGGAAAACTGACACAAAAAGAAATGATGAATGCCATGATATGGGGCGTGATTACCGCCTCGCGTCCGAAGACCTGAAAACCCAGGTGAACGTCCTGTTTGTCAAGGATATAGTTATACGATATAAAATAGATGAGGATATCCAGGGCTGTATTTCCACCGCCACAGGCTATATAACGGAAGGTCTGAATCGGCAAAAACCGCTTAAACGGAGGATAGAAGAAATCAATCGCCCGACTAATGCTTTGACTCAGCCATGTTAACATGGGCGCAAATATATATTTTTGCCGCCTATGGCGATTACACAACAGATCCAAAGCATTGTTAACAGCGCAATCAGCGAGCTTTACCCAGAACTAGCTGGTCCGGCCAGTTTTCAGATTAACCAGACCAAACCCGAATTCGAGGGAGATTATACAGTAGTCTTATTCGGATTGACCAAACCACTCCGTCTAAAGCCCGAGGAAATTGGTGAAAAACTGGGCAATTACCTGGTAACTCAAACTACCGGATTTTTCACTGCCTACAATGTTATCAAAGGCTTCCTGAATCTGACGATTGCAGATTCTTACTGGAATACCCTGCTGGAAGAACATTATTACAATCCTGCCTACGGTAAAGCGGTTCCAAACGGACAGAAAGTTATGGTGGAATACGCTTCTCCCAATACCAATAAACCCCTGCACCTCGGCCACCTGCGAAATATTTTCCTGGGCTGGAGCATCTCCGAAATTCTGAAAACCGCTGGTTATGAGGTGGTGAAATCCTGTATCGTTAACGATCGCGGAATTCATATCTGTAAGAGCATGATTGCCTGGCTGCGCTATTCAAATGGGGAAACCCCCGGCCTGGTTGGACAAAAAGGAGATCATTTTGTGGGTGATTATTATGTCAAATTCAACGATGCCTATAAAGCCGAAGTTGAAGCCCTTGTAGCAACTGGCAAACCCAAAGAACAGGCAGAAAAAGAAGCGCCCATCATGCTGGCTGCACAGCAGATGCTGGTTGACTGGGAGGCCGGCAAACCGGAAGTAATTGATTTGTGGAAACAGATGAACGGCTGGGTCTATGATGGTTTTGCTGCTACCTATGATGCCATCGGGGCGGATTTTGATATTACGTATTATGAAAGCAATACCTATCTCTTAGGTAAGAAAACCGTACAGGAGGGATTGCAAAAAGGAGTTTTTTATAAAAAAGAGGATGGCAGTGTCTGGATCGACCTGACAGCTGACGGACTCGATGAAAAACTCGTTCAGCGGAAAGACGGCACTTCTGTTTATATGACACAGGATATCGGTCTGGCCCAGCAGAAATATGAAGAATATGCCATGGACCAGAGCATTTATGTAGTGGGCGATGAACAGAACTACCATTTCAAAGTGCTGAAATTGATTGCGGAAAAATTACAGTTACCCAAAGCCGATGGCATCTATCATCTTTCCTATGGCATGGTGGAATTGCCGACCGGTAAAATGAAGAGTCGCGAAGGAACGGTAGTGGATGCCGACGACCTGGTTGCGGAAATGATTGCCATCGCGGAAGTAAATACCAAAGAACTGGGTAAGGTGGATGATTTTTCAGACATCGAACTGAGCGAATTATACAATACGATAGGTCTTGGTGCTTTGAAGTTTTACCTCTTGCGCGTGGATCCTCAAAAGAAAATGATTTTCAATCCGGAAGAGTCCATCGATATTCATGGCTTTACTGGACCGTTCGTACAATATACCCATGCACGGATCAAATCCATTCTGAGAAAAGAAGCGCCAACGGATGCTTCCGATTGGATGAATGAGCCTCTGTTGCCTCTTGAAAAATCAATGCTGGTAAACCTGGAACAGTTTCCATCCGTAATTGAACAGGCGGCCACTGAACACAATCCATCAGCGGTGGCCGGATACGTTTTCAAACTCGCGCAATTATTCAATTCGTTTTATACACAGCATCAGATCAGCCGAGCTGAAACCCCGGCCAAAAAAGAACTTCGGTTACGCATCGCTGTTATGACTGCCCATGTATTGTCGGCAGGTATGGGAATGCTGGGGATTCGGGTGCCGGAGAAGATGTGATTCCAATTTTACCTAAAAAGTAAAATTGGAAGGAGACAAAGGGAACAAAGGAGGCAAAGGAAACGGAAACCCCATTCTCCTTTGCCTCCTTTGTCTCCCTGTATCCTTTGTTACAATCCAAACATCGACTTCTTCTCCTTCAGCTTCGCTAAAGAGGGGTCCATGCGGATGGCTTTTTCGCAGAGGTCTTTGCCTTTGTTGTCTTCGCCTTTTTTCATGTAAGCAATCCCAATCATGTAAACTGCGCGGGCCTGTTGCGGATCGATGGCCAGCATTTTATCCCAGGTTTCAATGGATTGCTCCACTTTACCGGAATAGTAATAGGATTCCCCCAGGCTAAACAACACTTCCATATCCTGCGGCTTCCGTTGCAGGATTTCCGAGTAAAGCGGGATGCTCTTATCAAACTGCTTGTTCCCGTAATAGGAGTTCGCATAATTTTCAAGAAAGTCGTTGCTGCGCGGATGTCCGGCTACCAGGGCTTTTTCAAACCAGGGAATGGCACGCGCTTCATCCGGGATAGCGGAATAGGTCATAGCCGCTTCATACATCCATTTATTATTGGATGGATCCAGCCGGAGGGCCTGCTCATAACAACCGGCAGCCCGGCGATAATTATTCATTTCGATATAACAACGTGCTGCTATAAACGGCATTTGTGCATTGGTGCTGTCTATTTTCCAGGCTTTTTCAATCGATTCCAGGCAACTGCCATAATGTTCCATCTCATAAAAGGAACGGGCTGCCAGCCAATCCAGATTGGCCTTGGATCCCATCGCCCGGGCCTGCTGCACCAGGTTGACTGTTTCCTGGAATTGGCGGGTCTGGAAATTCAGTTCAGCCAGTTGACGTACCAGTACGGTATCCTTTGGCGACTGGGCCAGTAATTTTTTGTAGGTCTCTCTGGCAATTACATAATACCGTAATTCCAGCGCCATATCGGCCATACCCTTTAATGCTTCCTTGTTGGAATCATCAAAGCTGGTTGCCTGTTTATATGCGTTATAAGCGGGTAAATATTGTCTTCGGGAAGCAGCTTCCTCTCCCTGTTGCAGATAATGGGAAACACTGTCCTGCTGTGCCTGGGCAAACTGCACGACAGCAATACATGCGATGATGGTGATCAGGTGTTTCATAGTAATTGGACGGTGGGCAACTGCCCTTTTTATTTGAGTACTACAGCCCCTAACGGAGGGAGATGCAGGTTTATTTCAAATA
>CAZJNY010000267.1:0-4779 GCA_964547405.1 uncultured Flavihumibacter sp.
GTGATTGGCAACCCTTATGCGTTTCATTCAGATCGCGGGGTATTCAAAACCACCGACGGGGGACAGTCCTGGAATAAGATACTCTACACCAACGACAGCTCAGGTATCGGGGATATGATCATGGACCCTTCCAACCCGAATAAATTGTTCGCCGCCATGTGGCAGCATTACCGCACCCCCTGGAGTTTTATGAGTGGTGGCAGCGGCAGTGGTCTCTATATGACCCTCGATGGCGGCAAAAACTGGAAAAAGCTGGGCAAGGAAAATGGCCTGCCGGAAGGTGATTATGGCCGGATTGGTCTGGCCATCGGCAGAAATAATCCCAATGTGGTATATGCCCTGGTAGAAGCCACCAAAAATGGTTTGTATAAAAGTGAAGATGGCGGGTACAACTGGAAACTGGTGAACAGCAATCCAACCTGGGTTACTAACCGTCCCTTCTATTTCCAGGAAATCGCCGTGGATCCTATGAATGAAAACCGCGTTTGGCTGATCTACCAGATGATTGCCAAGAGTGAAGACGGCGGAAAGGATTTTGAAGTAGTCATCCCGTATAATGGTATCCACCCCGATCACCATGCTTTCTGGATTCACCCCAAAGACAACAAGTTCATCATTGATGGCAATGATGGGGGTATTGGTATCACCCGCGATATGGGCAAGAACTGGGTCTTTGATGAAAAGTTACCAGTGGGACAGTTCTACCATATTAATGTAGACAACGAACAGCCTTATAATGTAATGGGCGGTATGCAGGACAATGGTTCCTGGCGCGGACCAGCCTATACCTGGATGAGCGGTGGCATCAAAAACTATTTCTGGGAAAACCTCTGGGGAGGTGATGGTTTTGATGTGATGCCCGATGCCGAAGATGCCAACTGGGTCTATGCCATGAGTCAGCAGGGCAATGTGGGTCGCTACAATGTGAAGACTGGTGAATCCTGGTTCATCAAACCGGCGAACCCGAACCTGAATACCATCCTGCGATTCAACTGGAACTCCGGTATGGCGCAGGATCCCTTTGATAAAAAGACCATCTATTTTGGTAGCCAGTACCTGCACAAGAGTACCGATAAGGGCATTACCTGGGAAATGATTTCCGGTGATCTGACCACCAACGATTCCAGCAAAATCGACCAGAATAAAAATGGTGGTCTCAGCCTGGATATCACCGGTGCCGAAAACCATTGTACCATTCTGACTATTGCGCCTTCTGCCAAACAGCAGGGAGTGATCTGGGTAGGCACAGATGATGGCAATGTGCAACTGACACAGGATGGTGGTAAAACCTGGACCAATTTCCGCGGTAAGATCCCCGGCATGCCGTTGGGGGCCTGGGTGCAGCAGATCCAGCCTTCCCGCCACAATGCGGCGGAGGCCATGGTGGTGGTGAATGATTATCGTCGAGGTGATTTCAAACCGTATATTTTCCGCACCACTGATTTTGGCAAAACCTGGACAAACCTGGCCGACAATAAAAACCTGGTGGGATATGCGCTCTCTGTTTTGCAGGATCCTACTGAACCCAATCTGATTTTTGCGGGTACCGAACAGGGCCTTTGGGTGAGCCTGAACAATGGGGCCAGTTTCCAGCAGTGGAAGAATGGCTATCCCTCTGTATCTACTTATGATATGACCATCCAGGAACGCGAGGCCGACCTGGTGATTGCAACTTTTGGTCGTTCTCTCTGGGTGCTGGATGATATCCGGCCCCTTCGCAAACTGGCTGCCAATAAGGGGATAGCATCCAAATCTGCCCTCACTGTTTTCCCTGCACCAACAGCAGTACAGGCAGAGATCCGTAATGCGCCAGGCTATGAGTGGAGCACCTGGGGAATCTGGGATGCCGAGAACCGCAGAAGAGGTGCTGCGCTAACGTATCATGTGGACAAATCCCGCCTGGATACCACGGCTGCTAAAAAAGCCGACAGTCTTTGGGTAAAGATTTACGACGATAAAAATGAACTGATCAGAACCCTCAAGTGGAAGGCTGATTCCGGATACAACCGCAATTACTGGGGCTTTGAGCAGAAAGGTTTCCGTAGGCCCGGTTCACCCAAGCCCCGGCCCAATGCTCCCGAGCCGGGTGGGGAGGATGTGTTCCCCGGTACCTATAAAGTGGTGATGGAACTGGCCGGTGTGAAAGACAGTACAATGCTGACTGTAGTGAGTGATCCCCGGATGGGAGATCGCAAAGAAGTGATCCAGGCCCAACGCGCCTTAAGTGATCGGCTACGCAAAAGCAGCAACAAACTGATTGAGGGAATGGATCGCCTTACCGAAGCGGAGGATCTGACCAAAAAGATGGATGCTCAGTTGAAGGACATGACAGGCAAGGAAGCTGACACTCTGCGTAAAGCAGGTAAAAAAATTCAGGAGGAAATTAAATCCATCCGGGAGTTCATCAATGGCAAAACGATTGAGCGCCAGGGTTATGGTCGCCCGCAGCAGCCGCCCACACCAATGAGCGTTTTGCAGCAGGCCAACCGGTATATTGGCGCCAAGCCGGTAAAACCAGGCGCACAGGAAGAGCAACTGGTGAAAGATGCGGAACTCAAGTTGGGAGAAGCAGTTGACAAGATCAATGCTTTCTTCAATAGCAACTGGCCGGCATACCGGAAGCTGGTAGAAGCCAATCCGGTAAAACTATTTAAAGACTATCAGCCGATTCAGTAAAGACGGCGGAAGGATAATTGAAAAGTCCCGTTGGTTCAACCAGCGGGACTTTTTATATAAAAGAAGAGCAAACCAGTGGGTGGTCCACTACAATCCGAGTTCGTTCAATTGTTGTTGGGTAAAGGGCTTTTCCATAATCCGAAGGCGGGCACGATCTACGTTTTGTGGAATATTCGGGTGGAAGGCGCTGATCAGGTGCAGCTCCAGTTGCGGATATTTTTCCAGAATCTCCGGTGCATGTTCCCAGCCGAGTCCATCGGGGAGATTATTATCCAGAAACAATACATCCGGATGAAGGGATTCCAATTTGGATAAACCTTCCTGAAGGGTGTTGGCGATGGATACTTCGTATTGTTTACGGGTGAAATAAATCTTCATCAACAAACACAAGTCTTCCTCGTCGTCTACGATTAGTATTTTCTTAGCTGAACCCATGATTAAACATCAACAAATAAATTGCCACAATTTTTTACGCAGGGGAAGGGGTGAATCCTAATCCCTATGGGGAGCATTTTCCCCGTGTTTTTCGCCTGAAACGCAGGCTAGGGCTAAAATAGGCAAAGTTTATTCTGGCATGAAGTTTTGACCTACTTATTCAGATTAAAATTTCAAAACCAGTAAACTAGATACCATGACAAACACATCAAAAATTGTATTAGGAGTATTGGGCGCAGCCGCCGCAGGAGTAGCAATCGGACTGTTAATCGCCCCTGAAAAAGGAAAAGACCTTCGTAATAAAATTGCCGACAACGCAAAAAACTGGGCTGATGAACTCGGTTCCTGGATGAACGATAAAAAATCTGAACTGAATTCAGCTGCCAAAAAAATGTCTGCTAAAGCAGAAGAAGTTGCAGAAGAAGCTGGTCAGGAATGGAACCGTGCGAAACGCTCTATGAGCTAATAACGGTTACAGGTCGCACTGCCCAATCAGGTAGTGCGACATTTTTTAATCACAGAAATCTACAGCATGGAGGCATTAAAAACGAAAGCGGCGGATTTGCTGGAGCAGGGGGGAGAACTCCTGGACACTTATTACCGCCTGACGGTAGTAAATGCTACTGAGAAAGTGGCGAAGGCAAGTTCGGTAAGTGTGGTAGCGCTGGCTGCCGCCATCTTTGGACTTATAGTCGTGTTCTTTGGTGGCATCGGGCTGGCCTGGTGGATTGGAGAAGCAATGGAAAACATGAAAGCCGGCTTTTTCATCGTAGGCGGGTTTTTCCTGCTCTTGCTGATAGGCCTGCTGGTCTTCCGCAAAACCCTGCTCGTACCAATGATTCGTAACCAGATAATACAAGCGATTTATGATAAAACCGATCAGAAACCACAGTGATTTGCTGGAAGAAAAAGCAAGGTTGAAAAACTTGCTGGCTATTCAGAAACTGCAACTCCGGAATAGTTGGGGAGGGATTGAAAAAGAAATCGAACCCGCTACCAAATTCCTGAGTTCCCTGAGTTTGTTCAGTTCCAAAAAATCGGACAATCCGCTATTGAAACTGGGACTTGACCTGGGTATTGATATGGTAATGCGCAAGACCCTGTTTCGTCAGGCTGGATTTCTTACGCGACTGGGCGCACCTATCCTGGTCCGCAACCTGGTAAGTAATCTCTTTGATAAAAAAGGAGCAGGTTTGCTGGCGGGTGTAAAAGCACTCTTTAACAAGAAATCATCTACGTCAACGGTGGCAGCTTCTTAAGGAATCTGTGCCGTGCTGAACCAATAAGAGCGGATATCTTCAATCGTTCTAACCAGGTTCTCAAAACCTACAGGTTTAACTACATAAGTATTCGCACCTAATTCGTAACAACGATTGATTTCGTTTTCGTTTTTGGTAGTGGTAAACACAATCACGGGGATCTTCTTAAAACGAGGATCCTCTTTTATTTCTTTTAAAACCTCCCGACCGTCTTTTTTTGGCATGTTCAGGTCGAGAAGAATGAATCCGGGTAGGGGATGTTCATTGCCTTCGGCTGATTTAAGATTCCGCAGGTATTCCAATAGCTCTACTCCGTTCTCCACAAACTCCAATTTCCCCTTGAATCCGTTTTCAGCGAAAGCGGTTTCAAGCAGGAAGCGGTCATCTGCATCATCTTCTGCTACCAGGA
>CAZJNY010000268.1:0-1964 GCA_964547405.1 uncultured Flavihumibacter sp.
AAAGCCAGAAAGTGCAGCAACAGGTGCTCGAGCTGCTGAGACAAATTCCGGAATCGGCATTGGTGAAAGCCTATGAGCAGGTGGTGCGGTCCTCATTGGTTATCCGGAAAGAAAAAACGTTGCTGGGCTTGTCTTCCAAACTTAGCTGGGAGATTAAAACGCCGGTTGAAATCCACCCGGACTGGCGCAAGCAGGGACTGGCAACGGTTAGCAATACCAAAGAGTTTACCGATGATGAATTCATCCTCGTTCAACTGCTGCAATGGGTGCCTCCTACGCTGCTGAATGAAGTATCCGGTTTGGGTACGATTGAACTCATACAGTCGATGCAAAAGGAGAAACTCAAACACTGGTTGCCGGTCATCGCGTCAGCAGCTGTGCGGTTTCGAAACCAGGATTGGATACTAACCCTGGCCGAGCAGGCAGATCTGTTTTTACCGGCACTCATTCAAGCACTGCCGCCTGCTAAACAGGATGCCTATGCGAAAACCTGGTTTACCGGAAAGGAGGAGTTCTTTCTTCCGGTTTTTGTAAACTGGGAAAGCGAATGGCCGGTTCCTTTGGCCCGCCAAATCATGAATTTTACAGCAGCTAACCCCTATCAGTACACGAAATCATTTTATCAGCAGCACATGCATCTGCTTCCGTTCGAAGCAGAACAATGGTTGGATCAGCTCGATCCCCCGGAAGGATATCAAAAACACTACTGGCAATCGATTAAGGAGGAAATCCGGCCTCTTTTTGATCTTAAAAAACGCATTCAACAATCATTTAACGACTAACTATATGTCCACCATTTTACGTCAACATGCTGAACAGCTTTTTGCTGAAGAATTGGAAGCCCTGCAAAAAACAGATAGCGGTAAACGTCCGGCTAACTGGAAACTGAGTCCCCAGTCCGTGGTTACCTACCTCATGGGAGGAAAACTTTCCAATGGGTTTGAAGTGAGTCCGAAGTATATCGGGCAGCGTCGCCTGATGGAAATTGCAGTTGCCACCTTAACAACCGATCGCGCGCTGCTGCTTTATGGTTTACCGGGCACCGCTAAAAGTTGGGTCAGTGAACACCTGGCTGCTGCCATCAGTGGCGATAGCACCCTGATCATCCAGGGCACCGCGGGCACCAGTGAGGAATCCATCCGGTATGGCTGGAACTATGCGAAACTCCTGGCTGAAGGTCCTTCTGAAAGAGCCCTGGTGGAAACGCCTGTGATTCGCGGCATGAAAGATGGCAAACTGGTGCGCATTGAAGAATTGACCCGTATCGGTGCGGATGTGCAGGACACCCTGATCACGATCCTCTCTGAAAAATCCTTGCCAATTCCGGAGTTGAATACAGAAGTGCAGGCCGTGCGCGGTTTTAGTATCATCGCCACTGCCAACAACCGCGATAAAGGAGTAAATGATTTATCGAGCGCCCTCAAACGCAGATTCAATACCGTGATTCTTCCTGTGCCCGATAGTATGGATGAGGAAATTGATATCGTGCGCAGAAGAGTGGAAAGCTTTGAAAAAATCATGGAGCTGCCTGCCGAGAAACCTGCCCTGCAGGAGATTCGTCGCATTGTGACCATCTTCCGGGAATTGAGAAGTGGCCTCACGCTCGATGGAAAAACAAAACTGAAATCACCCAGTGGTACACTGAGTACCGCGGAAGCCATTTCTGTTGTCAATAATGGGTTGGCGATGGCCGGTTATTTTGGTGATGGCCAGCTCAAAGCAGCTGACCTTGCTGCAGGCATACTGGGTGCGGTGGTGAAGGATCCTGTGCAGGATCAGCTGGTATGGAGAGAATACCTGGAGACAGTGATTAAAACCCGCGACGACTGGAAAGATGTGTATCGCGCTTGCAGAGATATATCCTGATCAACATGGCAGTACATTTATTAGGCATACGACATCATGGTCCGGGTTCCGCGCGCAATGTGCAGCAATACCTGCAGGCGCTGAAGCCGGATATCGTA
>CAZJNY010000268.1:2064-4734 GCA_964547405.1 uncultured Flavihumibacter sp.
CAGAAAGAGGACAATGAATTGCTGAAAGGATTGCCGAAAGTGAAAGTGGAAACCACCTGGATTCCCTGGACCTATGATCGTCTCAGCTTGTATTCCGGGTATGGCGCGGGCATTGAATCACCGGGCTGGTATGATCATGTCTGGAATCATCCAACCGATGATGGCAGTTTATGGTTATCCAAAGTGGCCCGACTCTTTAGAGAGCACCAGCGCGATGTATCTGTGGCGCATGTGATTGAATCGGTGCGACTGGCAACTACCCTGGCTTCCCTGCGTAACCTGTCTAAAGCAGGATTAACCGAATTGAATGAAGCAACGCTTAGTGTATTCTGCAACGGAGAAGAAATCCTGATGCAACTGATCCACGAACAGTTAACCGTGAGTAACCGAATTGGTTCGGTTCCGGATGAGATACCCAAGCCGCCCCTGCAGGTGGATATTGAAAAGATTCAAAAGCGGTTGCGCCTGCCCGCGAGTGCCGACTGGAAAGATTATATGCTGGATCTCCGTAAGGAAAATGACCTGGAGCGGAGTATCTATTTACATCGGCTGGAATTGCTGGGTATACCATGGGGACAAAAAAGCCTGGTAAGCGGAAAGGGAACTTTTAAAGAACAGTGGCGCCTGCAGTGGGATCCTTCTTTTATTCTGAATATCATTGAAAAAGGCGTTTGGGGCAATACGTTAGAGGAAGCCTGCAATGCCTGGCTGGTGCATCGCTGCAAGGAGGAGAAATCGCTCCAGGCAATTGCTGCCTTATTGGAGCAGGTGATACCCGCGGATCTCAGTGGAGCAGCTAATGCCATCGCTGAGCGCATTCAAAACCTGGCTGCTGCAACCAATGATATTATTGAACTGGTGGCTGTTTTACCAGGCTTGGCGCGCATCATCCGGTATGGAAATGTGCGCAAGACAGATGCAGAACTGGTGAGGCATATTGTTGAGAGTATGATCACGAGGATCTGTATTGGTCTGCCACTTGCCTGCGCAGGCATTGATGAAGAGACCACGCGAAAACTCACGGATGATTGCAACAGCATCAATCATAGCATTCATTTGTTGCAAGAACCGGAATATGTGATGGAATGGCATGTCTGTCTGGAAAAAATAACCTGGATGCAACAGGCGGCCCCCATGATGCGGGGCTTTGCCACCAGGCAATTGATGGATGCGAAAAAACTGGAAAAGGAAACCCTCAACCGGCTGTTCTATAGTAGTTTGAGTCGAGCATTGCCGGTGGCCGATACTTCTGCCTGGCTGGAAGGATTTTTACAGGGAAGCGGTACGTTGTTATTGCTGGATGAAAACCTCTGGGGCATTGTACACGAATGGGTGCAGCAGATTCCGGAAGAAGATTTCGTTCAGGCCTTGCCGTTATTACGACGAACCTTCAGCCAGTTTACGCATGCGGAAAGAAGAAAACTCGGGGAGAAACTGAAGCAGGGCGGAAAGCCGGGCGTGTTGATGCAGGAGGCGGTTGCAGGAATCAATCGCGAAGCCGGTAAACAGGCGATACCGGTGGTGATGGAATTATTGGGATATCCTAAAACAAATTAAGATGGAGGAAGCAATAAGACGCTGGCGACTGATACTGGGCGGAGATCAAAATGATGGTACCGGTTTTTCATTAACCGGTGTCGATCTTCAAATGGATAAAACGCTGAGCGCACTTTATGATAGTGAACGCAGTGCGGGACTCGGACCTTCTTCACCCAATGTGAACAGGTGGCTGGGGGATATCCGGACCTTTTTTCCCAGCTCGGTGGTACAGGTGATGCAGCGGGATGCCCTGCAGCGACTGAACCTTACGCAGTTGTTGTTTGAAAAGGAAATGCTGGAAAACGTGGAAGCGGATGTGCACCTGGTGGCTACCTTGTTAACCCTGAGCAGGGTGATACCGGATAAAACAAAGGATACCGCGAGGCAGGTAGTAAGAAAAGTAGTGGAAGAATTATTGCGCAAGCTGTCGAGTCCCATGCAGCAGGCGATCCAGGGCAGTTTGAACAGGAGCATACGAAATACGCGCCCCCGGCATGCAGAAATCAACTGGCACGCAACCATTCAAAAGAACCTGAAACATTATCAACCCGAGTACAAAACCATTATCCCGGAACAGCGCATTGGTTATGGACGCAAACGATCTGCCTTGAAAGATGTGGTGCTTTGCCTGGATCAATCCGGCTCGATGGGAACTTCGGTTGTGTACTCTGGTATATTCGGATCGGTGATGGCATCCATTCCTGCTATTAAAACAAAGATGGTGGTGTTTGATACTGCGGTGGCAGATCTGACCGAAGAGCTGGAGGATCCGGTGGATCTGTTATTTGGTGTGCAGTTGGGAGGAGGCACGGATATCCAGCTGGCATTGGGTTATTGTCAGCAGATCATTACGCGGCCATTGGATACGGTGCTGGTGCTGATAACTGATTTGTATGAAGGCGGTTCGGATGAGCCCATGCGAAAAAAAGCTGCTGATCTGGTGGCGGCCGGCGTACAGGTAATTGTGTTATTGGCGCTGAACGATGATGGTGCTCCCGGTTATGATCATGCGAATGCGGCTTACCTGGCTTCCCTGGGCATTCCGGTTTTTGCCTGTACGCCGGATAAATTTCCGGATCTGATGGCGCAGGCCCTGAGCAAGCAGGATATCGGTCAATGGGCTGCGAAAGA
>CAZJNY010000269.1:0-2714 GCA_964547405.1 uncultured Flavihumibacter sp.
ATCCGGACTCTTTGTGATGAGCGACGAATTGCTTTCCGGCATCCTGCCTGTACTATATAAGAATATGGTACGGATTCCAGAGGAGCTCCACCTGGCTGCCATCAGCGATGGAGAACTCCCCCGGTACCTTCCCTTTAAATTTCCTTATGTACGCACTTCGGGTTTCGAAATGGGACAGGCAGCTGCTGCTTTATTATTTCAACTGATCCGGCAATTACCCATCGTACCCGAAACACATTATATGGAGGTTCAGGTAGTCAGCACCCCCTGAACCTGCGTGTTCATAGATTCCTTTAAAAGTGCTTCTACCGGAACCTGCTGCAGTAATTTTTCCTCCAGCAGATTGGCGAAGGCTTCAAAATAAAGGATCACATCTTCCCGCTGGTTGCGTTTCAGCCAGCGAAACCCACCCGGCAGGCTGTTGAGTACGGCCCTGTCTTCCAGGTATTCAATATTATGGATATCCGTGGGGGTGAGCCCGATCTCCTGCAATTTGGTCATCATGAGTCCCAGCGGCACACTGGTTACCGAGCAGTATTCCTCCGCAATTTCTGTCCACTCCCCTATTCCCGTATGCGCATACTGAAGGATCTCTTCCTTGCTGAGTTCGGTAACTACCTGCAACAGGTTACCGCAATTACATCCGCCATGATGGCCCCAGGCATAATAAGCACCGTTCTTCAGATTCGAAGCTGTTTTCCGCAGGGCCTCAATTAATACCATTCCAGGTGTTGCCATATCTCTATTGTTTGTATTAAAATTCCTATAAACGGGGCAATTGAAATCGCTTTGTTTAAACATGAGGCGCCTGCAATTGATCCATCCTTAACTTTAGTACTCTAAACAGCTGTAGTATGAAACACATGTATAAGGCTTTGTTGGTCTGCCTGCTCGGGACAGGTTTGCAGGCCCAGGAAAATCCACTCTGGATGCGGTATCCGAGTATTAGTCCGGATGGCAAAACCATTGCCTTTGGTTACAAGGGCGATCTCTACCGCGTAGACGCTGCAGGTGGTGTGGCCATTCCCATAACCATTCACGAGGCACAGGATATGATGCCGGTCTGGAGTAAAGATGGAAAGAGCATAGCGTTTGCGTCTGACCGTTATGGCAACTTCGATGTATTTGTAATGCCGGCAACAGGTGGCACACCGGTGCGATTAACGAACCACAGTTCACCGGATTTCCCCTTTGATTTTTCACCCGATAACAAACAGGTGATCTTTGGAAGCGCCAGAAATATTCCTGCAGAAAATATTCGCTTTTACAGTCCGCGTTTGTTTCAGAACTTATACAGCGTTTCGGTTACAGGTGGACGTAATGTCCTGCTCAGCTCAGCCGGAATGGATATTGCCCGCTATAACAGCAAAGGCACACAGATCGTATTCCAGGATCGCAAGGGATATGAAGATGCCTTACGCAAGCACCACAATTCATCTGTTACCCGCGATATCTGGGTGATGGAAACCGCCACCAATACCTTCCGCAAAATCTCCGGATATGAAGGCGAGGATCGGGAGCCGGTATTCAGTGGCGATGATCAGTTCATCTATTACCTGAGTGAGAAAAATGGCAACCAGAATATTTACAAGGCACCGGTACTGAATCGCATGGCAGAGCAGCAGCTCACCAAACTGGACCGGCATCCGGTACGTCATTTATCAGCAAGCAGAGATAACACACTTTGTTATACCTATAACGGTGAAATCTATACGCTGAAAGAGGGTGAGCAACCGAAGAAGTTAGCTGTTCAAATATTTAATGATGGTCGCGCTGGTGTAACGAAGAATGTATCCATCAATGGAAACGTAACGCAATTTGCCTTATCCCCCAATGGAAAAGAAATCGCTTTTGTAACGCGTGGCGAGGTCTTTGTAACCAGTGTGGAAGGCAAACAGACCAAGCGTATCACCAATACACCAGAGCAGGAAAGAATGGTACAATGGAGTCCGGATGGCAAAACATTGGTGTATGCAGCTGAGCGCAACGATAACTGGGATATCTACCAGGCAACAATAGCACGTGCAGAAGAGCCCTATTTCTATGCGTCCACTGTGATCAATGAAACGCCTCTTATCGCTACCAGTGAAGAAGAATTCCAGCCGAAATTTTCTCCGGATGGAAAAGAGATCGCCTATGTAGCAGAACGAAATCAGTTGAAAGTATATAACCTGGCATCGAAAAAAACACGCACGCTCCTGCCTACGGGTCATAACTATTCCTATGCCGATGGCGACTGGGATTTTAACTGGAGTCCGGATGGCCAGTGGATTATCTGCGACGACAGCGAAGGCTCCATGTTCCTGGGTAATATGGCCATGATCAAGGCGGATGGCAGTGCCGGCATTGATCACCCGTTGCGCAGTGGATTTGGACAGAACAATATGAAATGGGGCATGGATGGCAAAGTGGTATTCTGGACCAGTGCGAAGGAAGGCCGAAAATCACTGGCGAATCAGGGCAGCCGGGAAGTGGATATTTATGCAGGCTTCCTGGACCAGGACCTCTACGATAAGTTTAAGATGAGCAAGGAGGAATATGCGTTGGTGGAGGAAAGGAAGAAGGAGGAGGGGAAAAAGGAGGAAGGAGGAAAGGAAGAGGGAGGAAAGGACAAGGGAAAAAAGGAGACAAAGGGGGCAAAGGAGACAAAGGAGGCTGTGAAGCCGAAGTGGAGTCCATTGGTGGAGAATCTGGAGAACAGGGTAGCGCGACTA
>CAZJNY010000269.1:2814-4698 GCA_964547405.1 uncultured Flavihumibacter sp.
GAAGCCGAAGTGGAGTCCATTGGTGGAGAATCTGGAGAACAGGGTAGCGCGACTAACTATCAATTCAAGTTCCATTGCTGATTATGCAGTGAATAAGGATGGTTCCAAAATTTATTACCTGGCGGCGTTTGAGAAAGGTTATGATCTCTGGGTAACGGAACCGCGTACCAGGGAGACAAAAATCCTCGCCAAACTGGGAGGCACGCCTAGTGGTATCGAGATGAGTAAGGATGGCAAAAGCCTGTTTGTAACCAATAGAGGTTCACTGGTAAAGATTGATGAAGCAGGAAAGATTGCTCCGGTGGCGATTGATGGCGAAATGGTTTTAAATGCAGCAGCCGAACGGGAATATATCCTGGATCATGCCTGGAGACAGGTGCAGAAGAAATTTTATGATCCCAAACTACACGGACTGGATTGGGAAGGTTTGAAAAAAGATTATGCGCGTTTCCTGCCCCATATCAGCAATAACTACGATTTCCAGGAACTGCTGAGTGAACTATTGGGCGAACTGAATGCTTCGCATACAGGAGGACGTTATAGTCCGCAAATGCAGAACCCCGATGCCACTGCAGCGCTTGGATTACTCTATGATGAAAGCAAGGGTGGTAATGGACTGATCGTAACAGAAGTAATTGAAGGCGGACCGCTGGATCGCGCGGAAAGCAAGGTAAAAGCAGGTGTGGTAATTGAAAAGATAGATGGCGTGGCTATTAGCCAGGAGAACGACTGGACAGCTTTATTAAATCGAAAAGCAGAAAAGAACACACTGTTGAGTTTGTATGATCCAACATCGGGCAAACGCTGGGAGGAAGCAACCAAACCAATCAGCTTCCAGGAAGAGGCATCGCTTATGTATAAACGCTGGGTGAAGAAGATGGATGCGATGGTAAACAAACTCAGTGGAGGCAAAGTGGGATATGTACATGTGCAGGGCATGAACGATGGCAGTTTCCGCTCTACTTTTGATGCTACCATGGGTAAAAACTTCGACAAGGAAGCATTGATTGTAGATACCCGATTCAATGGAGGTGGCTGGTTGCACGACGACCTGCTGAATTTCCTGAGTGCCAAACGCTACCTTGACTTTGCGCCACAAGGCAACAAACTGAAAGATGGTGAGCCCATGGGCCGCTGGAGCAAACCCAGTTGCGTTGTCATGAGTGAAGGCAACTATTCCGATGCCTTTATCTTCCCCTATGTGTACAAACAGCAGGGCGTTGGTAAACTGATTGGCATGCCGGTTCCGGGAACAGGTACAGCAGTATGGTGGGAGCAGCAGATTGACCCGACCATCGTTTTTGGTATACCGATGATTGCTACTATTGGAAAAGAAGGCAGACCGACAGAAAACCTGCAGTTGGAGCCGGATATCCGTGTTCCGCTTTCTTATGAGGATTTTCTGAATGGGAAAGATGCACAGATAGAGGCCGCGGTGAAGGAGATGTTGAAGACGATCAATGAAAAGAAGGCGTTTTAGGAAGTGAGACGTGAGATGTGAGACGTGAGAAGGGGCGGATTTCCTTAAGGGAAAGATAAAAATAAGGGGTGGCGAACGATTTTGGGGGATTCCTTCGTTAGTTTGGAGCGTGAAACAATCCAACATGAAGAACTCCTCCGGAATTAGTCGCCGCCCTTTTTTATTGCTCAGCCTATTGTTTATTACTATTTCTTTCAGTGTAAATGCGCAAACCATTACGGGTGTTTGGAGGGGTAAGATCAAGGGGCAGCAGGCCGAAGTGAAGATTGTGAAATCGGGAGATGAGTTAGTGGGAGTAGCCTATTATTACCAGAAGAAAAACAAGTATAAGCGTTACAGTTTACGTGGGCATTTTGATCCCAATACCAATTCGGTCATCTGGTGGGATGAAATGCTGCTGGATG
>CAZJNY010000270.1:0-4655 GCA_964547405.1 uncultured Flavihumibacter sp.
AAATCAGGACAACTTATGTATTCCGGAAAAGTTCTTTTTGGACCAACTTTTTCCGCTGTTGCAACAGGCCAGCCTATTGCTTACCTGAATAGTCTGCTTAATTTATCTTTAGGAATTAACCAGGGAAATTTTGCTGCTCAACTTGCAATTTCATCCGGCCCCAACTGGTCCATTTCCGTTAGCAAGTCTCAATAAATACGCACCGTCCATTGACGTTCGAAAATTTCATTCGGAGGCAGACGAATGATGCCTTCCTTTTCTGTAAGTTGCTTGTTATGGTCAACACTATCCGCAATACCACACCAGGGCTCCAGACAAACAAAAGGCGCATCCGGTGCCGCCCAGATTCCGAAAAAGGGAAAATCATGAAACCCGAAATCAAGCCCATGCGCATGCTTATCAGACCGCAACCGGATTTCCGTATCGGGCAGATTTTTCAGGACAATCGCATCCTGCCGGAATAATTCTTTTTGCAACCGCAGCTTTTTATCCGGCAACGGCATTTCAGTAGTCCCTTTACCAATCAAACCTTTGTCCAGTGTATATCGTTGAAGCGAATCGGAGTCTGAAAATTCCAGGTAATAATCTTCATATCGCTGATCGGCACCCGAAGTGCCGAAAGGAACCGCAAAAGCCGGATGCGCACCTAAAGAAAAATAGCAGTCCTCCTTACCCGGATTCGTTATCATATAGGTGCAGGATAACAGGTTATCCAATAAACTATACCGGATCACCAATTGAAAGTCGAACGGATATACTTCCCGCGTAGTAGCATCGGCTATCAACAAAAAACTGGCACTCTCGGGCGACTGGTCAATGCATTCAAAACTTCTTTCGCGTGCAAATCCATGCCGGGGTAAGGAATACTGATGCCCCTTATAGAAATACGTATTCTCCTTAAGCGCTCCAACTATCGGAAACAGCACGGGTGAATACTTGCCCCAATATGCAGGGTCACCGCTCCATAGGTAATTAACTCCTGACTGCAGGTCTTTTAGCTCCTGTAATTCGGCGCCTATCGGATGAATCACCGCGCGGACGCGTTCATTCTGAATTGTAATTCGCATACGTAAAGATAAGGCGCCGATTCCTCAAACCAGTTCACTGCGTGTGAGAAACCGGACGCCCAACGGAATTTCCAGACTGAAACTGCTGCCCCTTCCCCGCACTACGTCCAGGATCAGGCGGGTATGTTTCCAGTATTCATACTGATCCCTGCTCATGTAAAACTTACATCCCTCTATTTCACCCAGACAAAAATCACTATCACCAATTTTGAATTCTCCTTCCACAAAACACATGGGCTGAGATCCATCACAACAGCCTCCACTCTGATGAAACATGAGCGGACCATGCATTTCTTTCAGCCTTGCAATCAACTCATTGGCTGCAGGTGTGGATCGTACTAAGTTTTCCATGATCTGGCTCCGTAACTATTCACAACTGTTAAAAAAATCCAAGTTTGTCCTGGCTATAACTGATCAGCATGTTTTTGGTCTGGCGATAATGGTTTAGCATCATCTTGTGCGTTTCGCGACCAAATCCGGATTTCTTGTATCCACCAAATGGCGCATGCGCCGGATAATGGTGATAACAGTTCACCCATACACGTCCAGCCTGAATTGCGCGTGGAACCTGGTACAACTCATGCGCATCACGGGTCCATACACCGGCTCCTAATCCATACAGGGTATCATTAGCAATTGAGATTGCCTCTTCCACAGTTTTAAATGTGGTCACAGATACAACCGGACCAAAGATTTCTTCCTGGAAAACGCGCATCTTGTTATGTCCTCGAAAGATCGTCGGCTGAATATAATAGCCATGTTCCAATCCGGAATTAATATGGAAAGGACCGCCGCCGCACAATACCTGGGCCCCTTCCTGCCTGCCTATATCAATGTAGCTAAGAATCTTATGATACTGATCCTCCGATGCCTGTGCCCCCATCATGGTATCTTCCGCCAGCGGATTTCCCATCTTGATTGCCTGTGTACGACGAACCACCCGCTCCATAAATTTCTCATAGATATCTTCCTGCACCAATATGCGCGACGGACAGGTACAAACCTCGCCCTGGTTCAATGCGAACATCACCGCACCTTCAACTGCCTTATCAAAGAACGCATCATCTTCCGCTGCAACAGAAGAGAAGAAAATATTCGGACTCTTTCCACCCAACTCCATGGTCACCGGTATCAGATTTTCCGAAGCATATTGCATGATCAGCCTTCCAGTGGTAGTTTCACCGGTAAAAGCCACTTTACTGATACGTGGAGAAGTTGCCAATGGCTTACCTGCTTCAATACCAAATCCGGTTACAATATTCAACACGCCGGCTGGTAGCAGCTCTCCGATTAATTCCATCAGGCACATGATGCTGGTAGGTGTTTGCTCCGCAGGTTTCACCACCACGCAACATCCTGCCGCCAATGCCGGCGCAATTTTCCAGGCTGCCATCAGTAAGGGAAAATTCCAGGGAATGATTTGTCCTACTACCCCAATCGGCTCATGCAGATTGATGCTTACCGTCGTTTCATCATGCTCACTGATGGTTCCTTCTTCAGAACGGATCACACCTGCGAAATACCGGAAATGATCCACTACCAATGGAAGATCCGCTGCCCGGGTTTCACGAATGGCTTTGCCATTATCGATCGTTTCTACACGCGCCAGGTACTCCAGGTTGTCTTCAATCACCTGTGCAATTTTCAATAACACGTTACTTCTTTGAGCAGCGCCTGTTTTACTCCAGCCTGGAAAAGCTTCCCAGGCGGCGTCAATGGCTTTTTCAATATCAACTGCATTACCCCGTGCTGCCTGTGTAAATGGCTTACCATCAATAGGGGAAATATTATCAAAATACTGACCGGAATCCGGACGAACCCAATGGCCACCGATAAAATGATCGTACCGGTCTTTGAAATTTGGGCGGGGCGCCACATTAGACACCGGCGCCGATGCTGTTGCTGTACTCATATGGAAGCATTTAATCGTTATTAATACCCTGAATTTTCAACCATTTTCAGGGAGATGGCATCACGATTGTATTTTTTTATAGCACAATTGTACTTTGCCTTTTGCCCCCCGCAGAAAATTGAATTAACTTGAAAGAAGGAATCTGACGACGCATGCCATCCGGAAAATATTTACAAAAGATTGATCTCACACATCCAAAATACCTCCAGACACTGGTGGAAAACAGGCGCGTATTCAATCTGCAAAACTGCGAACTGAATGTGTTCGAAAGTTATCAGCAGGCCTGGCGGGTGCCGCTCACCTTCAGTGATTTTGTTATCACCAGCATGGTTCGCGGAAAAAAAATCATGCACCTCCTGGATAAACCTTCCTTTGATTACCTGCCCGGAGAAACCGTTATTGTTCCGGCCGATGAAACCATGGTGATCGATTTTCCGGAAGCCAGTGCCGATAACCCTTCACAATGCATCGCGTTGGCGGTGGATGCACGATATGTTACCGATACCCTGCAGTACCTGAACAGTTATTACAACAACGATCCGGATGAGCAACACCAATGGCGATTGCAGTTTAATCAGTATCATTTTGAAAACGATACAGAAATTACCGAAACCATCAATAAGATCATTCGTGTTTGCAGCAGCGGGGATAAAGCCAAAAACATATTTGCAGATTTAAGCCTCAAGGAATTGCTGATCCGGCTGGTCCAGAGCCAGCATTTGATGCAGGTGAAAGTGGAATCCGATACAGCCGGCAATCACAGTCGCCTTCACCATGTATTGCATTTCATTCACCAGCACCTGACCGAACGAATCTCCATGGATCATTTGTCGCGCAAGGCTTATCTGAGCCGGAACGCATTTTTCAAGTGGTTCAAAGAGCAATTTGGCATTACCCCTCTTGAATACATCAACCGCGAACGGATCAAACTGGCCAAGCAACTACTGGCCGATCCCCGGCAGTCCGTCACATCTGTTAGTCTCCAATGCGGATTCAGTGATGTTAACTATTTCGTTCGCCTCTTCAAAAAAGCAGAAGGAATAACTCCAGGTTCTTATCAGGCTTGTCTGATTAAATAGTTAAATTCAGGCTCCAACTGGAGTTATGAAAAAATTGATTGTCCTGCTGCTGGCAGGTACCCTGCTATTGATAAGCCCGAATCAACTTGTTGCACAGGTGCAGCAAATCGATTCAGCGCTCACAGCACTCTATCAATCCGGTCGTTTTAACGGCGTAGTACTGTATGCGGAAAAAGGAAAACCCATCCTCTCCAAAACCTATGGGGTAGCGGATTTTCAAACCGGAAAACCATTGAGTATTTCTTCCCCTTTTAACCTGGCATCGGTTACCAAACAATTTATTTGTGCGGGTATACTGATTCTGTATGACCGGGGTTTGTTGCAACTGGATGACCCTGCAAAAAAACACCTGCCATCCCTTCCTTATCCGGAAGTGACAATCCGTCAACTGATGACGCATACATCCGGATTACCTGAGTATTTTGAATTGTTCAACAACAACCGGGGCAATGCAGATACACTTAACAATAAACTGCTGCTTGAGATGTTGGCCCAATACCGGCCTCCTATGCAATTTTCACCCGGCAGTTCCTGGTCCTACTGCAACACGAATTACGTATTACTGGCCTCCATTCTTGAAACAGTTTCAGGCCAGGG
>CAZJNY010000271.1:0-4640 GCA_964547405.1 uncultured Flavihumibacter sp.
GTATTGATCAGTGAGTCAATGCCAGAATAGCCTTTATAAAATTCGATTAGCTGCTCTTTCACCTTTTGGAGGCGCAGTAAACCGGTTGATAAATAGGTGTAGGTATTCTCTGCTTTCTCAAGTGTATAAAATGTGCCCTGGTGTCTTCCATTCTGGTCAAGTGTTTCGAAGAAATACAAACTGGCATTTTTTCCCTCAACAAGCGGTTGTAGAAATTTCAGGTTTTTATCCGTACCGGTTGGCTTGGACAAATAGCTATAATTCTTGCTTTTCAAGACAAAACCGAACGCTTTAATATCGCCTGGTTTCATTTTAATAGATTCATTCGCAGCATCGATGAATTCCACCTTTAATAAAAGTTTACCCAGGTCTTCTGCTACAAAAACAGATCGGGGAATTTTTATAGATGTCTCAATACGATCATTGGTGTTGGTTATGTAATAACCAGGTACAATCGTTTGTGCAGATAGGGTACCCATTGCGCCGAGCAAAATGATTAATAATAATGATCGTAACATGAAATAAATATATAATAAATCTGGACAAAGTTCTTTACCCTATTTTTTCAGCAGCCTAGGATTCGTTTTCTCACCCCTGATCATCTCATACAATACCCAGGTATTCGCCTGCTTTCCCTGCTCTAGTCTCCAGCTTCTGTTCGGATCCGCTAACTGATTCTTTAACCACCTGGGAAACACATCCGCAGCCCTTGCCTGTTCCCAGGTACGTATTGCTGAAAAAATGGCTTCTTTCTGCGGACATTTTTCTACCTCTTTCTGATCCAGAATAAGACTATACGTAGTACCTACTCCAACTGATATCGCCTGTATATGTTCGTAATCTTCCACTTTAGAATCGGCTCCGATGGCAAAATTTCCGCCCATTCCCACCGGAAAGAAATTGGAATAGGAAACATCCCGAAGATCCTTTCCCTGGCTGGTTGTACTGCCCCATTCCCGTGTTGATACATCATACAAATTCTTCCCTCCGCCCACATTCCAGATACTTTGATAATGCCAGGATCCTTCTGATAAGGTGGCTCCGGTGAATCGTATATAAGGAACACCAATTGCGGCACCACGCTCAAACATCTTTCTAAAAAATCGCTTGGTTGAATAGTAACCATGACCATTATTAAACAAAAATTCCTGTCCGTCAAAATCATAATAAGCCAGCCCGTTTTGCTTACATACATCCGCATAATATTCACCAATCTTATCCTGCAATTGCAAGTTGGGGATCACTCCATCGTATCCATAATTTACTGTTACCTGTAATTTATATACGCTATCTCCGGCTGCATGATTGGCAGGCTTTGTATTCCAATATCCCCGCTTTACATTCAGCAACCGATACGGTGCCTGATCAGATACGCCCAGGTAATGAATCAACTCCTTACCAATCTTGATCATATTCAAATTAGTACAATGTCCTTCCCAACTGGCTATTTCCTCCAGGTGCGTTGGATCATCCACAATAATAATGGTATCCGTTAACCCGATTGATTTCGCCAGCACTCTCTTTTGCTGATAACATAAACTGTCACTCGGTATCGGACTCGCATCCAGCGTTCCTGGGGCCAGTGAATTGGTGATGGTAGTCCTGCCTATTATTAATCCTCGTGCTGCCGCTAAATCAGAAAATGCCTTGTGTGATAAATTTCCGGCAGTTCGTCTGATTGGTTTTTTGCTAAAGTCTGCGCCGTCAATAAATCCCGCGTTTCCTCTATCCGGACGTAAAAAGCCCTGGTCATATAAACTGATGGCCTTAAATCCAAGTCGCTCTGTGTAAGAAATAATACTGTCGTTTAAATTTCCGGCAGCCATTGCATCCGGCACAAATCCGGATGGATCCTTTACCCACTTTCCATTAAAGGTTGGCATGGGTAGTTTTTCCGACTTTACAATGGTTTGAATTACTTCCATCAGGGCAATACTATCCGGACTGCCATAAAAAGCTACAGAAGAGCCTATATAATCCACTCCGGGTAAAGGCTGCACCTGAATATGATTGGGAATATTTGCATCCATATGCGGGATCAGCGAAAAAAACACTTCCCGCTCTTTGGACCTGTCTCTGGATTGATATGAAACGGAAATCCGCCCTTTTTCATCCACCTGTGCTGCATCACCATACAGTATCCGGTACCAGGGTTCAATATGTGCATAAAAGGCCACATCACTGATTCCGTTTCCTCCTAAACTAAATACCTGTCCCTCTCTTAAACTGTCTGGCAATGGAAATCGTTTGGCATCCGGACTATGAATAATGTACTGAAACGGGGCAGCGTCTCCAATGGTGGTGGCCATTCCACCAAGGGTATTGTCATCCAGTGCCAATAAGCCAATCGCATAATTGACAGCAGCACTGGTATCTCTGGCCACACCAATTATTTCCCCCATCAGGTTGTTAATAGTAGTTGCATATGCCCCCCACTGAATGGCTTCAATTTCATCTTTCAGTGTAAGGGAAAGTAATTTCAACCGGAAATATTTCTTTTTTGATTCAATTAAAACAACCGCTACAGATCCATTTTCGTAGGATATCTTAAACTGTTTTGTTCCTGAATGATAAGAAGCTTTGACTGGTTGATAATACTGCTTCTTGATTCCATCATAGATCAATAGCAAGGGAGATGGTTTATCAGCCGGACTAAACTCACGTGCCGGTTTAACCGTTCGATTTTTCATACTGGTGATAAACCCCTTGTTATTTACATGAATACTAAAATAATCCGTTGAAAAATTCCATTGCGCATTACCGTAATGGAATGCCACCAATAAAGCAATCAAACAAGCCAATCTTCTTAAAACTAGTCCGGAAGGATTGAAAGCACTCAAAATAATATTCTTTTAGTTGAGGTTGATTTGGAACTATCAATCGACAAGTTAAACCTATCTACCCAATTATAGAAGTAATTCAAGGTCAATGAGTCTGTATCCTCTTTACCTTGAACTACACCATTTAAGATCTCGGGGTTGGGTATATTCCCCATTTGTTCAATTTTGACAAAATGATTTGAATTTGAATAGCAGTAAAGAACTGCATAATAATTCTGATACTTGCCATTTGCATATTTGCCTTGAATCAGCAAATCTTCGTTCAAATCAGGGTTGGCTTTAATGATGGTATCGTTTATGTATTCAATGATTGGTATACAATCTTTAAACAATAATTCAGTTTGTTGCTCTTTCAAATTCCATATAGAAAAGTGCCAAAATCCATCACAGTTCCATTTGATTAAAACGATTTCGTCTGGATTCTTGAAATGGGTAATACTCATCGATGAATCAAAAAGACGAAGGGATTCAGCTGTAACCTTATGTGAAGGAAGTTGTTGAATAAAAGAGTCGAATGCACAGTTTGCGGAATTGTTCATTAAATTGTTCTTATTACCCTCTTTGCAGGAAATAAGTATTATACATACAAAAATCATTAATTCGATCCTCATCGTATAGATTTGAATAAATTAAACTACCTACTCAATTGTATCAGACTTTATTTCTTGAAATAAATATCTGAAATAGTTTGTTGATTTGTTCTAGGCGTTGCTGCATTTATTAAAATAAAAGTATCTCCGTTTACTTGGAATGGTCTTGTAAATTGAGAACCTGAATGATTATTTTCATCTATATATATAAAACTATCAAAAAGAATCCAACACCATTCATTTACACTTCCAGCTTTACATTTACCAGAAGTATCATAAAAAAAAGGCACTTCAAAATTCATCCTAAATGTAGAATCTAAATCAAAAGTCAAAATTAAATTCTTAAATACATCAGAGTCGTTTATATAAGCATCACTCAATTTCCATTTAAAACAAACCTTACTTCATCAATTAGCCATTCCTCAAATAACCTAAAATGTATAATATGCAAATTCAAATATGTCGAAACAACCGAATTGCACGCTTTAATTAATTCACTACTGTATAACACTCCCCAATATTGAGACCATTAGGGCTTTTATTTAAGTTATAAATCAGGCTGCATTTCGCATGGATTTATCATATCGGCTGTTGGGTGTTTCACGTGTGGTATGGTGGGTTTTGTCGTGATAGTAGCTGATGTGGTTTTGAACTCCCTCATACAGTTCAAAACCATCATCAGCGGGATTTAAGTAAACATAGTCGTATTTCAGTGATTTCCAAAAACGTTCTATCCAAACATTATCAAGTGCTCTTCCTTTCCCGTCCATTGAGATTTGTATGCCGAGTGAATCAAGGTATTGGATCCATAAGGCACTGGTATATTGGGTTCCCTGGTCAGAGTTGATGATTACTGGTTTGCCATGGGTAGCTATAGCATCTTCAAGTACTTCTTTGCACCAACTGGCAGCCAGAGAATTGCTAATACCCCAGCCAACGATTTTCCGGCTGTAAACATCAATGATGGCAGTCATATACATAAATCCATTACGCATAGGTATGTAGGTGATATCCGTACACCAGACTTGATTGGCATGGGTGATGGATAATCCTTTTAGCAAGTATGGTTTAATAAACATTTTAAGTCCTTGTTTGGTCAGGTTCTTGCGGCGATAGATAGTTTGGCGTCCCATTATTTTCAACAGTCTGCGGATACGTTTGGGGCCAACAGGATATCCTCTGGCAATGAAAAACAAGACAATGGAAAGGA
>CAZJNY010000272.1:0-4615 GCA_964547405.1 uncultured Flavihumibacter sp.
GCCTGGATAAAACTGGTCAGGTGAATGGTTGGCATGTTTACTTCGAAAGCTGTTTTCTTCTTTCCATCAATTCTCTCCAGGTCGTCAGGATAATGCCATTGTCCCGGATGTATTTTTTTACCCCGGGTGATAACATGCCAAGCAGGTCAGCTTTTCGCCTGGGACCGCTGTCGCTGATTTGTTCAAACACTTCGGTTGGCTGGGTACAATGCATAATCATCATGGTGAGTCCGGGTTTGCATTCCTGCAGTGCCTGGATATATTGGTTGGTTGCATAAGCAGCCAGTGCCTTATCCGATTTCAGCGCTTCCGTTGGAATTTTCCAGCCATAACTTTTATTATGAAGATCGTCCAGCACCGGGAGACCGGCATTCCAGAGCATAGCGCCCAGTTGATCTGTCTCCGCTTTTCGCTGAGCCAGGGATGGATCATCTTCAATAAGATTGGTGTTATGGCCACCTGGCACCATTACCGGGATGCGCTCCCGGATTCCGGCCTGTACGTATTGCATGGTAAATCCCGGATGCGCGAATAGGGTACCCATATGGCTGTCGAGATGGGTGGGTTCCCAACCCATTTGCCGTGCGCGCTGTATCTGTGCACTGATTTCCCTGCCCACTTCATCTGGTTTGGCATGTTGAACCACTTCCGGTACAGAGGCATACATGGCGCCGCTGGTGGTATCAACTAATCCGGGTACGGAAGGGTATCCACTGAGCGGCCCCCATTTATAATTTTTCCATTCGGAGGTAAGTGTCAGGTGCAAGCCGGCATCGATTTTTGGGTTGTCACGAAGCCAGTTCATGAACTGGGGCACCCAGGGGCAGGGCATCATAACGCTGACCGAGCTGGCAACTCCTTCTGTAAGTGCACGCATAGCACCAAGGTTGGCATCATAACTCATACCTGCATCATCCACATGCAGGATGACCACTTTAGATCCTGTGGGAAAGCCTAATCGTTCTGCAAACGTTGGTTGGGTGCTTTGGCCCCGGGAGCTGAAACCCAGACCAAGCAGGACGATCCATCCGAAGCTTCTCATAGCGGTTGTTTGAGCCATGAATGTAGGAAAATCGGTGCAGCTTTATTCAGTGGTTTTTGCAGCGCTATCCTGACTGGCTCTCTCCAGAAAAAGGGTTTGTGTGGGATAGGCGAAATCGATTTTTTCCTTTTCAAATACTTCAAAGATGTTCTGGTAAATAGCCTGCTGGGCGTTCATATAGGCGAGATAATCAGGAGTATCAATAAAATAAACGGTGTCGAAATTAATACTGAAATCGCCGAAGGCAGCTAAATGCGAACGATCAAAGGCTGCAATTGACTGGGCTTTTATAGCATTCTCGATGATGCCTGGGATCTGCTTTAATTTCTCTGCTGAAGTTTGGTACGTGACTCCGATAGTAAATGCAATCCGCCTTCTTTCCATGCGCTTGAAATTATGTAAAGCGCTGTTGGTGAGTTTGGTATTGGATACAATCACCTGTTCACCCGTAATGCTGCGGATGCGGGTGGTTTTAATTCCTATGTATTCGACCGTTCCGGTTTTACCCTCTGCATTTACAAAATCGCCGATCTCAAACGGCTTATCAAAGAAGATCACAAAATAACTGAAGAGATCACCCAGAATGGTTTGTGCTGCCAGTGCAATGGCGATACCACCAATACCCATACCGGCAATAATAGTGGCTACATCATAACCCAGGTTGTCAAGCAATAATACAATTCCTAAAAACCAGACGATTGCTTTCAGTACGATCATCACTCCCCGAAGTTGCCGGATCCGTTCGGGGGTTTCATTTCTTCTTACCATGAAGCCCCTTAGCATCGCCTGAAGAATGTGATTTACCAGCCGTACTGCAAAATAGAGGGTAATAACGGTGATCGCTACCCGAAACGCATTGGCAAGTTTCGGATGCAGGTTAAGGTGCGTAATTATATTGTAGTTGACAAACAGATAGACAAAGGGAATGACAAATTTTTCGACGCCTTCAATCACTATGTCATCATACTGGTTATCGGTAGAAGAAACCAGTTGCTGCAGTTTTTTTACTGCATATTTTTTAACTAATCGTACAATTATCCAGGCCAGCAGAATGCCTGTTCCTGCAATAATATAGGCCCAATAAGTATTACCCCAAAATGACTGATTCAACAATTCTTTCATAGATGAAAATTTTGAAAATGAGTATGGCAGGCGGTTGGGTGTGGAACAGCAAAACTACAAAAAAAGGCCGCAACGCTGGTGCGATGCGGCCTTTCTAATAAGATCTTAACGATTAACTAAAGGGAAGTTTGGTTAGTTTTGCTTTCAGTTTTTTATCGCGAACAAGGATGAAAATCTCTGTTTCCGGTTGTGCATGACCGATAGTAACATAACCGAGGCCAATCGCTTTTTGCAGGCTGGGCGATTGTGTTCCGCTGGTCACTTTACCGATCACTTCTCCTGCTTCGTCCACAATCTGGTAATCGTGCCGGGGAATGCCTTTGTCGATCATTTCAAAAGCAATCAGTTTACGCTGTACACCTGCTGCTTTTTGTTCCTGAAGAATATTGCTGGCGGTAAATTCTTTGGTGAATTTGGTAATCCATCCCAGTCCTGCTTCCAGTGGAGAAGTACTGTCATCAATATCATTTCCATACAGGCAATAACCCATTTCGAGCCGGAGTGTATCCCTTGCGCCGAGCCCGATTGGTTTGATTCCGGCATCTTTACCCGCTTCAAAAATCGCATCCCAGATTTTATCTGCAGCGCCGTCTTTGTCTTCAAAGTAGATCTCCACCCCACCGGATCCGGTATAACCTGTTGCGCTGATCAGCACATTGTCAACACCTGCAAAAGGCCCTTTCACAAAGGTGTAATATTTGAGATTCAGGATATCGATATCTGTCAGTGGCTGCAATATTTTGGTAGCATTCGGACCCTGGATAGCAAGCAGACAGGTTTTGTCGGAGATATTGTGCATTTCAACGCCACCGGTATTAAAACGACTGATCCATTCCCAGTCTTTTTCAATATTGCTGGCATTTACGACCAGCATATACACCTGATTTTCTTCAATACAATAGATGATAAGATCATCCACAATACCGCCTGCTTCATTGGTCAGTGCACTGTACTGCGCTTTGCCTTTGCTTAATTTGGAGGCATCGTTGGTGGTAACCCGCTGAATTAAATCGAGCGCGCCGGCACCTTTCAGGATGAACTCGCCCATATGGCTTACATCAAATACACCTGCATTGTTTCTGACAGCTGCATGCTCATCGTTAATGCCGGTATAAGAAATAGGCATGTTGTATCCTGCAAAGGGGGCCATTTTGGCTCCGAGCGCCTGGTGTTTGGCGGTAAAGGGTGTATTTTTCATTGGCTAGCTGATAGTGTGCCGCAAAAGTACCGGGAAACTGTCTCATATGAAAATACCATTAAAATAATCTGTTTAAAATGCTTATAATCAATTAATTATAATTTTAATAACAGCCTTCGGTCCAGATAACCGGCTATTAAGGGGTACCTTTGCAGCATGCCTGCATTACAAAAAATCAGTATAGTTGGCAGTGGAAGTTGGGCTACAGCCCTGGTAAAAATTTTTTCAGAAAGCGGGGTACAGGTGACCTGGTTATTGAGGTCGCCGGCCCATGTGGATCATATTCTGATGCACCGTAGTCCGCAGCATTATCTGAATTACCTATCGCTCAATCTCGATATGATTCATCCGGTGGCAGATATTGCCACAGCAGTGAATGCCGCTGACCATATTTTATTTGCCGTACCATCTGCCTACCTTGAATCAACCCTGTCTGACTGGGAAGAGCCATTGCCCGCAGGTAAAAAACTACTGGTTTCGATAAAAGGCGTGGTGCCTGATACAGGCGAAATACCCTCTGTATTTCTGGCACAAAAACTGGGTACGAATCCCAGGGACTGCCTTGTATTGGGAGGACCCTGCCACGCGGAAGAAATCGCCATGGGCAGAAAAACCTACCTGACCGTTTCAGGGTACGACCAGCTGGTAGTTGGTGTGGTGGCAGATGCGATCATCTCTCCCTATCTAAAAGTGATCCGCAATCAGGATCCAATGGGGGTTGAACTGGCAGCCATTATGAAAAATGTAGTTGGGATTGCAGCCGGTATTGTAAGAGGTATGAATTACGGCGATAATTTTCTGGCCGTTGTCATCAGCAATGCGCTGAGAGAAACCAGGACCCTGGTTAACACCCTGCATCCGGCTTCCAGAGACATGAACGATTCGGCCTATTTCGGCGATCTGCTGGTAACTGCCTATTCCGGTTTCAGCCGTAACGGAGCTTTTGGCCAATTGATCGGACGAGGTTATTCTGTACATATGGCGCAAACCCATATGCAGATGGTAGCGGAAGGATATCCTGCCGCACGTGGTTTGTACATGCTGGCCAATGCAGCCAAACTCCAGTTGCCGCTCTTATCTGCGGTATACCGGATATTATATAAGCAGTCTTCTCCGTTTAATGAGATCAGACTGCTTGAACATTATTTACGATAAAATTGAACCTATGTTATTATTAGCGACAGATTTGGATGGAACATTTTTAGGTGGTAAAAGTGCTGACAAACAGCAACTGTACCGGGTGATTCGGGAGA
>CAZJNY010000273.1:0-4587 GCA_964547405.1 uncultured Flavihumibacter sp.
TGGACCCCACTCCAAACAAGGAGGTGCGTCTATTTAAAGAAGAATTAAAAAAATGCTACACCCATTCTTTCAGCAGTAATAATGAGCTATATACAGAAGAAAAATATGAACAGGTGAAGAGAATCCTGGATCGATTTGCAAGCATGGAGAGCAGTGACAAGGAATGGACCAATACAGTAACTGATGTTCGGCAATGGTTTGAATTCAATGCAACTGAGCGATTCAGGGCTGACAATACGGAAAAGGAATTTTATGAAGGTTCTGGTGGAAAAAGCGGAGGCCAGAAAGAAAAACTTGCGTACACTATATTGGCCAGTGCCCTTGCCTATCAATTCGGTTTGCAGTTTGGGGAAAGAAAAAGCAGGAGTTTTCGCTTTGTGGTGATAGATGAGGCGTTCGGCAGGGGAAGTGATGAAAGTACCAGATACGGACTGGAACTGTTTAAGAAATTAGATCTTCAATTATTGATAGTTACACCTCTCCAAAAAATACATGTAATTGAAAACCACGTAAATTCTTTTCATTTTGTAAGCAACCGGGAAGGCAATAATTCACAAGTCAGCAACCTTACAAAAGAGGAATATGAGGTTCGGAAGATTCAGTATCATACTGTAAAACAAACGACAGAGAATTAATGATTAGTCCGGAAGAAATAAAAAGGCAGGCTTTAAAATGGTGGATTCCGCTATTAAAGAGCAGAATTTTATCGGAAGTCTTTTTTCCCAGAACCATAAGTCGCATTGGGAAAACAAATTCCGGTGATCTGACCGACAATTTCGAACAAAGGAAAATAGAGATAGAGGCATTATATCGCAATTCGAAAAACAATATTGGAATTGGCTACCGGGTAGTGACCAAAGAACAGAGAATGCGCCGTATGGGAATTCATGAGTTACCGGATAGCATTGAATTCGAAACTTTGGAGGATTACTTACATGTAACAGGGTTGGGGAAAGATTGGGCACTCTTCAATGTTAATTACAGCAAATTAATTGAACGGCTACCAGTATTGAAAGATTGGATTTTTAACCATACGGATTGGCTAACAGAAAAGCGAATCGATTGGGAGAATGTTTTAAAAGTGTGCCATTTTTTTCTGGAGAATCCACGGCCTGATCTGTATATACGCCAGTTACCCATAAAAATACATACAAAGTTTATAGAGGAGAATCAGGCCCTAATTCAATCCTTATTAGACTATTTAATTCCTGATCACAAAAGGGATGCCAGGGAAAACAGGTTTGCAGAGCGGTATTATTTACGATATGATGAGCCACTGGTTCGTATACGGGTTTTGGATAATAGCCTACAGAGTAATTTAGGATTTACCGATTTAAGCATACCCGTTAGGGAGTTTGCCCAGCTTTCATTACCCGTAACTAAAGTATTAGTAACCGAAAACAAGATGAATTTTTTAACCTTGCCATCACTATCATCCGCTATTGCAGTATGGAGCGGAGGTGGATTTAAGATAGCGACCTTAAGGAATATAGCCTGGCTGCATGAAAAGAAAATTCTTTACTGGGGTGATATAGATGAACATGGATTTCAGATCTTACATCAATTAAGAACTTATTATCCGCATGCTGAAAGTATTATGATGGATAAGAAAACCTTTGAACAATTTAAAGAATTTGCTGTGCCTGGCTCAAAAAGCAAGGCTGAAAAACTTGAACTATTACACGAGGAGGAAAAAAGGCTGCTGGAGGAACTGAAAATTTCCCAGAAGAATCGACTGGAGCAGGAAAGGATTAGTCAGGAGTATGTGGAGGAGTATTTAAGGTTTAAGTGTAATTAACACAAATTAAATAATCAGGTTCCACTGAGTAACTTTCTTATTTCAGATGGTTGAATCCCCATTTTCTGTGCTAATATAATTTCGTTCCAGCCTTTCGCTATCATCGCATCGTAAATTTTAGCTGCTAGCAACATCTTTTGATCTATCTGAAATTGTTCTTCCGGAGTTATTAATTGAAGCATTTCATCCAACAGCTCACTGTTGTAACTTTCCGCTTTACTATTTTTATTGTTGTTCATCCTGAGTAAAAAATAACAATTTAAAACCAGCTAAGTTCCCTACCTCAAAAACCTCTGAGTACTGGCCTGGAAATCCTGCTTAAAATGTTCGTCTTTGAGCTGCTTGGAGAACTCCAGGTGGAGCTTCCGCAGCGAGAGGGCTACATCATCGAAAATCTTCTTGTAGGCCAGGTCGCGGGTGTCGGCTTTTCTGCATCAATACGTTGATAAATGACCTCTGCTGCTGTATGCCCATGGGCGGCCCAATGCATTTTGTTCTGCACGGTTTTAAAAAAGGTCTGCGATAACTCAGACTTAGGGTCATAGTCAATACTCGTGGCATAGATATCCAGCACCTTTCTCCAGAACACTTTCTCCGAAGACCGGATATCCCGGATACGTTCCAATAATTCTTCAAAATAATTGCCCCTCCCCCCCTGTTTCAGCAACTCATCGTTCATCGTGAAGCCCTTCACAATATACTCCCGCAGGCGGGCTGTAGCCCATTGCCGGAAACGGGTACCCTGTTGGCTTTTAACCCGATAGCCCACCGAAATGATGACATCCAGGTTATAGTAATTCGTGGGCTTGGTAGAAAAATCGGAATTTTCGATTTTTCTCCTGACCTCCTCTTCAATCAACTCCCCGTCCTTAAATACATTTAGTACATGTTCATTTATCGTGGACCTGGATTTTTGAAACAGTTCTGCCATCTGATCCAATGTCAACCAAACCGTTTCTCCCTCCAGAAGCGTTTCGATCCGGATTTTCCCATCCTCCGTTTGATATAGCAACAAATTTGATTCCTGCTCCATCACTTAAAAATTTAAAATATCGTGCAACAAGCCATCCGCCTGCTTTTCCAGGTTCAGCAACTCCTCTTTCACCTCCTCCAGGCTACGCAAGGGCGTATGTTTGTAGAAGTACTTATTAAACGAGATTTCATAGCCGATTTTCACACTATCCAGATTGATCCAGGCTTCCTCCACATGCGGCTTCACTTCCCTTACAAAATAATCGTAAATGGTTTCCCGTAAGGATACCTGTTCTGTATCCCGAAGATCACTCTCCGTTTCATAGGTTATGTACTCACCCTTCCTGGATTTAGGATAATAACCAAACTCCGGCAGTTGCGCCTTCCTGCATCCCAGGTAATCTAATAGTTGATCTAGCTTATCGCCAGATAGTTTTTCTATCTTACGAATTACCTTCTCTGCAGCAGGATCATAGACCGACACTGCATTCAGGATGGCCTTTTTCTCAGCAGCCGAGAGAGATAGATCCAACGCCTTAGCTTCTTTATCCAGTTTTTCGCTGAATACATTGAAGTCCATATAAACACCATCCCCCATGTGCTTCCGTAGTTTATGAGCCGCGAGGTACAAGTTATATGGCTTATCCCAGGTTTCAGCATCCAGTAGTCGTTGCAACTGTTTTTTATTAAGATCCCATCCCTCCTGTTCGTTCAGCCGGGTAATGGCTTCAGCCTTAGATTCCAGTCCCTCATAGACCTGTTCGCCCATTTCCCGGAATAGGGTCTGCATCGGCTGGAACAGAGATTTTTCAAAACGTAGGGGCTCAAGGGCTGAATGAGAAAATTGTGAACGCAGGCGTTTGGGTCTTTCGATATTTACCTTGTAATATCCGAAATCGGAATTATCAAAAACTTTTACATCCAACTGGGAGCCCTCTGCAGGTGCGGACTGAAAATCAAGATAAGCCTGCACAATCTCCCGTATATGCTCAGGTGCAAATTCGGAATTCTTGTTTCCGAGATTCTTACGCAGCTTGCGGAATAAATTGTTGGCATCAATCAATTGCACTTTACCCCTGCGATGTTCCGGTTTATGATTGTTCAGTAACCAGATATAGGTAGTAATGCCAGTATTGTAAAACAGGTTATTAAGTAGTTGTACAATCGCATCCAGCCAATCGTTCTCAATAATATAGCGCCTGATATTACTCTCCCCACCACCCGCATCACCGGTAAACAAACTACTGCCATTGTGTACAGAAGCAATCCGGCTGCCAATTCTATTCTTTGAGGCTGGCTTCATTTTGTCCACCATTTCCATCAGGAACAGGAGCTGGCCATCAGAGGAACGGGGTGTGGCATCTTCTACCTGATTATTTCCCCAATAATCCTTCAGTGTTACAAGGAAACGACTATCAATAATTTCCTTGCCATCCTTAACAAACTTCTGTTCTGAAGCCCACGACTTACCATAAGGCGGGTTGGACAACATGAAATCGAACTTCTCATCAGAGAATTCATTGGTAGACAAGGTTGAACCCACACGGATATTTCCAGGATCCTTGCCCTTGATCATCATATCTGACTTACAGATCGCATAAGTTTCGTCGTTAATTTCTTTACCGTACAGGTACACGTCGCCGGTATATTGAAAGCCTTCCTCATCCACCAGGAAGTTTTCGCTTTCTGTCAGCATACCCCCACTTCCACAAGCCGGGTCATAAATGGTGATGATATTCGGAAGTTTTATCCTTAGCGGTTCGAAAACCAGGTGGGTCATTAACTGGATCACCTCCCTGGGAGTGAAATGCTCCCCT
>CAZJNY010000274.1:0-4572 GCA_964547405.1 uncultured Flavihumibacter sp.
TCGATCAGGGTGGTGATCTGGTAATCCATGGAAGGCATGGCCACCATTTCTACCCTCTTTTTTTCATCGTAGTGGTAAATATTTTCATCAATGCTGTACCAGGCTTTGGCAGCAGGCTGTTCCTGTACACCTACTTCCTGCAGGAGTTCCACAAAGGGTTGTGAACTGCCGTCCATAATCGGGGTTTCGGGTCCGTTGATTTCGATCAACACATTGTCCACGCCCATTCCTACCAGGGCGGCCAGTACATGTTCAACGGTACTTACGCGTGTGCCATTGTCTTCCAGGGTAGTACCCCGGGAAGTGTCGGTCACCAGGTCACAATCTGCCTTGATGATCGGTTGTCCGGGTAAATCGATGCGCTGAAACTGAATTCCAAATCCGGGTGCGGCAGGCCGAAATGTCATATCGACTTTAACACCAGTATGTAAACCGGTTCCTGAAATACTGATTTCCGCTCCAACGGTATGCTGCTTATCGGGATTGAAAGTTGCGTCCATACGTAAATTTGAAGGGCAAATATAACGCATCAATCCTAATGGGGAATTAGAGATTCACCCGTTCTGCCAGTAACTGTTTGACGAGTTGCTCCAGTTCCTTCAGCCTTTTTTCCAGGTCCGGAAGATTGCGGCTCAATGCCTGACTGCGCAATGCGCTGGTATAATCAAAGGCAGGAGATCCTGTTACTGCTGTATTGGGCTGCTTGATGGATTTGCTGACTCCGCTTTGCGCATTGATCTTACTGCCATCCGCAATGCTGATATGTCCCACGATGCCCGCCTGTCCGCCTATCATTACATTGTTGCCAATTTTGGTACTTCCGCTTACACCGGCCTGGGCCGCTATCACCGTATTATTGCCCACTTCCACATTGTGTGCTACCTGGATCAGATTATCCAGTTTGGCGCCACTCCGGATAATGGTGGATCCGATGGTAGCCCGGTCAATCGTGGCGTTTGCACCTATTTCCACATAGTCTTCTACAATTACATTACCGATCTGCGGCACTTTTTTGAAACTTCCATCTGCCTGCGGGGCAAAGCCAAATCCATCACTGCCAATTACAGTACCGGCATGCACATTGATGTTTTTGCCAAGCTGGCAATCGTGGTAAATTTTTACGCCCGCATGAATGATCGTGTTATCACCTATGCGTACATTATTGCCGATAAAACTGTTGGGGAATATTTTTACATTGTTACCAATCACTACCTGTTCACCGATATAAACAAAAGCACCCAGAAAAACCTGCTCACCGATTTTGGCGGAATCCGCCACATACACCGGTTCCTGCCGGCCTACAAGCTGCTGGGTTTTTAATTCCTGGTATTTGGATAAAAGAGTAGCAAAGGCAGTATAAGCATCCGGCACCCGGATTAGTGCGGCCTTAACCGGCTGACGGAGTTCCAGGCTTTCATTAATGATAACGATGGAGGCACTCGTTGTATACAGATGGTCTTCGTATTTGGGGTTGGCCAGGAAGGCCAGTTGTCCGGCTTTGGCTTCTTCGATTTTTCCAAAAGACGCAACAGTTGCCTGCGCATCTCCTTCTACTTTGCCATTAATGAGTAGTGCGATTTGTGAAGCACTGAATTGCATAGAATAAATTATTTTATGAAGCCGATCCCGGATCTAAATAGCAAAAGTAGTATTTTTTAATAGGGCGGGATAAATTGTGCTGAATAAGTGCATTATCTACTTCAGAGATATCGCGAACAGTCCCGTTCTTGAAAAGTATACGGATCCTTTCTTCTTTTGGATCATAGGTTGTATTGCTGGTTTCGCCACTGAATACAAAATAGTCGAGCTCTTCCTCAGAAAATCCGGTTTGTTGCAGCAGTTGCTGGCGGATGATCGCCACCCCGGCAGGATCCATGGGTTCCGCCTGCAGTTTCACTTTCAACAGTTTCCGGTTGATAAGCATGCGGCAAAGAGTGGATAATACCTTATCAGGATGATGACTCCAGGCTTTGACGGCAGCCATCAGGTCGTAATCATCCAATTGACAAAAGGCATCAAGCCGGTCGCCTTCCAATGGGAGCGTAGCCGGATTACGCAGAAAAAGTTCCAGTACCGGAGACGGCACCGGCAGGGTAGCGCCGGTTTGAAGGAGGTATTTCGCGCGACGAATGATATTCACCAGCATCTTCTCTGCGCCCAGAACGGTTTTGTGTAAATAGACCTGCCAGTACATGAGGCGGCGGGCTACCAGGAATTTCTCAATGGAAAAAATTCCTTTCTCCTCCACCATCAGTTCTCCATCCTGAACTGTCAGCATTTTAATGATTCGATCATAGCCAATCACGCCTTCCGATACACCGGTGAAGAAACTGTCGCGGGTCAGGTAATCCATTCTGTCCACATCCAGTTGTCCGGATACCAACTGGTGCAAAAAGGGCTTCTCATAACTGTTATTAAAAATCCGGATGGCAGTATCCAGGGCACCGTTGTTTTCTTCATTCAGCACCTGCATGATCTTCAGGCTGATGCTTTCATGATGAACTCCTTCTATCAATGTATGTTCCAGCGCATGGGAAAAGGGCCCGTGACCAATATCGTGCAGCAGGATGGCGATCCTGGCTGCCAGTTCTTCTTCTTTGCTAATGGCCACCCCCTTGCTTTTTAACTCCTGCAGGGCATAACACATCAGGTGATAGGCGCCCAGTGAATGGTGAAGACGACTATGAACTGCTCCCGGATAGACCAGGTGGGCAAATGCCATTTGCTGAATCCGCCGCAACCGCTGATAATAAGGATGACCTATCACCTTGAACACGAGGGGGTGGTCAATGGTAATAAAGCCATAAACCGGGTCGTTGATGATTTTTCTCCGTTCCGCCATTCCTTGCCTTATTTGTTAAATTCTTCTAATAGGTAGCCGGCAAAAGTACGAAGCCGGAGAGATAAATTACATTTGAGTATATGCCAATCGCCAATATACTCTGGGTCGACGATGAAATGGAAAGTCTGCAATCGCAGAAACTCTTCCTTGAAAACAAAGGTTATGCCGTTCATACACTTGCCAATGGATTTGATGCTATTGACTATGTAAAGGAACATCCGGTGGATGTGGTGTTACTGGATGAAAGTATGCCAGGTATCACCGGCCTCGAAACACTGGCCAAGATTAAGGAAATCAATCAGCAGGTACCGGTGGTGATGATTACCAAAAATGAAACAGAAAACCTGATGGATGATGCGATTGGCTCGCAGATCAGTGATTATCTGATTAAACCGGTGAACCCTAACCAGGTACTGCTTAGTCTCAAAAAAATACTCGATAATAAAAGGCTGGTGGCAGAAAAAACAACATCGGCTTATCAGCAGCAGTTCCGTGATTTATTCATGGCGCTCAACAGCAATCCGGATTACAATGAGTGGATGGATATCTATAAAAAACTCGTGTACTGGGAATTGGAGATGGAGAAAAGTGATAGTCCGGAAATGCAGGAGATCTTACTATCGCAAAAGAAAGAAGCCAACAATGAGTTTTGCAAATTTGTCAGTAAGAATTATGTAAACTGGGTACATCCCAAATCGAGTGATGCGCCAATAATGAGCAATACGGTTTTTCAGTTCAAGGTATTACCTCATCTGGAGCCAGGCGTGCCCACTTTTTTTATCCTGATCGATAACCTTCGTTTTGATCAGTGGAAAGCGATTCAGCCGATTTTTGCCAGTTATTTCCGCATTCTGGAGGAAGATACGTTCTATAGCATTCTGCCTACTGCCACGCAGTATGCAAGGAATGCCATCTTCGCGGGACTGATGCCTTCAGAAATTGAAAAGAGTTTTCCGGATTTATGGAAGAACGATGAAGAAGAAGGCGGAAAGAACCTGCAGGAGGAAACATTCTTCAAGGCACAGTTGAAGCGGTTGAAAAAAGAGCAGATTAAATACAGTTATGTAAAAGTGGTGAACCACCAGGCAGGTAATGAACTGGTGAGTAATATTCACAACCTGCTGAATAATGACCTGAATGTGATTGTTTACAATTTTGTGGATATGCTGAGCCATGCGCGTACTGAAATGGAAGTGCTCAAAGAACTGGCAAGTGATGAGATCAGTTACCGTAGCATTACCAGCAGCTGGTTTGAACATTCTCCGCTGTTCCAGGCGCTGAAGAAAATTGCAGGGAAAAAAATCAATCTGATCCTGGCCACGGATCATGGGTCTGTGCGGGTGAACGCTCCGCATAAGGTAGTGGGCGATAAGCAAACAACTACCAATCTCCGCTATAAACACGGGCGCAACCTGAATTATGAACCTAAGGAAGTGCTGGCGTTCCGGGATCCGAAGGAAGCGGGTTTACCGGTGCCAACCGTCAATTCAACATTCATTTTTGCCAAAGAGGATGGCTATCTCTGCTACCCCAATAATTACAATCATTACGTGAATTATTATCGTAATACATTCCAGCACGGAGGCGTAAGTATGGAAGAGATGATTGTACCTGTGATCAAAATGTGCAGTAAATAAGAGTCCCGGCCAACGGGTTTCGGTATTTTTGTATTTTGACAGGCATATGAAGTACACACAGGCTACATTAAACAAGATTGAACAGGTGCTGGA
>CAZJNY010000275.1:0-4551 GCA_964547405.1 uncultured Flavihumibacter sp.
AAGGTAATTTCAATAAGGGCCATTCGGGTGTGTCTGCAATTAGGATGAAGAACAAAAGTAGTTATTCCAGTATAATTTCGCCTTTTTCATCCGGATCATCACTTCCAATCCATACGCGGCTGTTTTTCCAGGTAAACCGGAGGGGTGCGCGGGGTGGCTGACGCCGAAGTTCAAGGAATAATTCATCAATCCGGATGGCATCACCCAGCACAAATAGGCTGGGGAATTCCGGGTTATAATCGGACAATACCCGGCAAATCCGGTAAGTCGACGCGGGTGTTTTGACATGTTGGCTGCGCGAAGCGTCTTTCCTGCCGATTGTATCGCGCAACCTTCTAACCCCAATGGCAGCTTCTGCCAGCAGTCGGCTGAAAAAGGATACCCGCTTCCCATATTTCTGCCGGAACAACAACATCGCTTCATAAAAATGCCGGGCATTGGCAGCTGTACGCAACGTGCTCTCCCCTTTAAAATGAAGTATGCCGGGCTCCGGTAGATAATAGTTTTTATAGCCGGCCCGGGTGATGGAATAACTAAGATCTATATCCTCCGCGTACATAAAATAACGTTCATCCAGTCCGCCTACCCGCAGATAGAGGTCCCGCGGCAGTAAGATATAGGCTCCGGCCAGAACATCCACCTGCTGTACCTGTTCCGCCGATAGATGTCCGAGGTAATAATTAGAAATCACCGGATTGGTAGGAAAAAGATGAACGAGTCCGCTTAGCTTATAAAATGCAGTAGAAAAGGAGGGAAATCCTCTTTTGGATTCTGGCAGAAAGGAAAAACTTCCGTCATACATGCGCATACCCACAGCCCCGGCATCCGGGTGGGCAGTAAAAAAATCAAGCGAGGTGCGGATGCTGCTTTCTGGAAGCAGGGTATCCGGATTGAGAATGAGCACATAGTTTCCCCGGGCAGCCGCTACTCCCATGTTGGTAGCTTTCGAAAATCCGGAATTGATAGCATTCCAGATAAATTGAACAGACGGGAAGCGGGCGGGAAGGTGCTGCCGGCTCTCATCGGTGGAGGCATTATCCACTACAATGATCTCCGCATCCAGATCAGCTATCGCCAATTGAACGGAGTGAAGACAAAGCTCCAGGAAATAACAAACATTGTAATTGACGATGACCACCGATACCTGCATCCCACGAATTTATTGGTAATTTTTTTATCGGCTCAGAGGCTTAGCTTTGTCCGATGTTATTGGAAACCCTTATCAAGGCCACAAGGGCCGGAGCAGCAGAGCTCGAACGTTTTTTCAATCAGAAAGACCTGGTTATCTCCAACAAGGAAGGCGTTAACAACCTGGTGACCGAAGCGGATCATGCCGCTGAAAAAGCCATCATCGCAGTGATCCAGGCACAGTATCCGGATCATTTCATTTTAAGCGAAGAGTCGGGTGAAATGGCAAGTCCATCGTCGTATAAATGGATTATTGACCCCATTGATGGTACCATCAATTTTGCGAATGGGATTCCTATTTGTTGTGTGAGTGTAGGACTGGAAGTAGATGGCATCATGACCATGGGTGCGGTTTATAACCCTATCCTGAATGAGTTTTTCCTGGCTGAAAAAGGAAAAGGTGCCACCCTCAATGGAAAACCCATCCATGTTTCGGACAAAACGGATGTGGCCACCAGTTGCCTGGTGACCGGTTTCCCCTATACCTTCCTGGATATGCCAAACGGACCGCTGGAATGCTTTGAGCGATTTATCCGCAAAGGGGTTCCCGTGCGGCGACTCGGTTCCGCAGCGATTGATCTTTGCTGGGTGGCAGCTGGCCGGTTTGACGGATTCTTCGAACATAAATTAAACGCATGGGACAGTGCCGCAGGGTTTTTAATAGTGGAAGAAGCAGGAGGGAAAGTGACTGATTTTACCGGTACTTATTATTCTCCCTATCAACCCTTTATTGTGGCATCAAACGGGAAATTGCATGATGAGCTGTTACGTTGGGTCAATGGCGAAATAAATTAATTGAAATGGAAACCAGAACAGAGATATCGAGCCTGGGTGAGTTTGGTCTGATCGATCACCTAACAAAAAATATTGAGTTTACGAACGCTTCCTCGATTTTGGGGGTTGGAGACGATGCCGCTATCATCGATCATTTTGGCAAACAAACCGTTATCACAACCGATATGCTGGTGGAAGGTGTGCATTTTGATCTGATGTACACCCCGCTGAAACATCTTGGTTATAAATCAGTGGTGGTAAACCTGAGTGATATTTATGCCATGAATGCCACCCCCACGCAGGTTACACTGAGTATTGCACTTAGTAACCGGTTCAGTGTGGAAGCGCTGGAGGAGTTTTATGAAGGAGTGTATGCAGCCTGTGAACGCTACCAGGTAGATCTGATCGGGGGTGATACCTCAACTTCCAAAAGCGGATTCATCATCAGTGTAACTGCTATCGGAGAAGTAAATCCGGATCAGTTTGTACAGCGTTCCACTGCTCAGAAAGGTGACCTGATTTGTGTAAGCGGTGATTTGGGTGGCGCTTTCCTGGGCCTGACCTTACTGGAGCGCGAGCGCCAGATCTACCTGGAAAATCCGAAAGTGCAGCCAGATCTTGAGAATGAACAATACATTGTTGGCCGGCTGCTGAAACCCGAAGCAAGGAAAGACATAGTTGCCTTTCTTGCGGAGAAGGAGATCCGTCCAACGGCTATGATGGACATCAGTGATGGTCTCAGTTCCGAAATACTGCATATCTGCAAGCAGAGCTCTCTGGGTTGTGTGTTGTATGAAGAAAAAATCCCCATTCACGAAGACAGCCGGATGGCTGCCTTTAAATTCGGGCTGGATCCTACCGCCTGTGCATTAAGTGGTGGGGAAGATTATGAACTGCTGTTTACCATTGCCCAGGCTGAATATGATAAGCTGGTATTAAATGAGCAGATCAGCGTGGTTGGGTATATGACGGATGCAGAAGAAGGTTCACATATACATACCAAAGGAGGTAACAAATTCCGAATCACTGCCCAGGGTTGGAATGCCTTTAAAGATCAATAAACGGGACTCAGTATAGGATTTCATGCAGAACCTTTTCCTTCGAAACCTAGTTTGGATAACGTGCATACTGGCGCTGTTGCAAAGCTGTGCCACCTCCGGTAAGAAATGGTCTGCTTCGGAACCCTATGCGCCAGCGCAATTAAAAAAAGATTACCAGGCATTCAGAGCGGTACTGGAAGAATCACATCCCAGTTTGTATTGGTATACTTCCAAAGACAGTATGGATTATTACTTCGACTGGGGGTATCGGCAGCTGACAGATTCCATGACTGAGCCACAGTTCAGATCGGTATTGAGTTATGTGATTGCGAAAGTCAAATGCGGTCATACCAGTACCCGCTATTCCAGGAAATTTCTGAGGTATCTTGATACTGCCAGACTGCCCCAATTCCCAATTACGATAAAGGCTCTTGAGAATGATACTGTTGTCATAAATAACAATTTGCAGAAAGGCAACCTGCTGGTTAAAAGAGGCACCATACTAACGAGTTTAAATAAGGTACCGATTAAGAAAATAGTAGATAGTCTGGCCAGGCATATTCCTGCGGATGGAAATAATGAGCAGTACCTGATGCAGACAATAAGCAATCGTGGTGCCTTTGGAGGCTGGTTGCGATTGGTGGCAGGATATTCCAACAACTACGAACTTGGCTACCAGGATAGTACCGGCAAAGAGGAAATCATATCGTTTCGGTTAATTGAGCCCCCGAAAAAAGATTCGGTCAAAAAGCCGATTGTACCGGAAGTTGTGAAACCCTGGAAACGAAGGGAGCAAAGAGCGAGATCATTGGATCGCGCGCGTTCATTACAAATAGATTCCGGACTTTCCACTGGGTACCTTACCATTAATACGTTTAACAATGGGTATCAGTTGCGGTCCTTTTTATCTGCTGCATTCAGAACACTAAAGAAAGAGAACATTCAACATTTGGTAATTGATATCCGGAGCAATGGTGGCGGAAATGTAGCACACTCCACTTTTCTGACGAGAAAGATTGTACATGAACCATTCAAAATTGCGGATTCTCTCTATGCGGTGACAAGAAAAAGCAGTTATAAAAATATGGTCCGCTACAACGGATTAATTGGGGGACTCATGCTTTTTATAACCCGGAAAAAATCGGATGGGCACTATCATTTTGGGTATTTCGAGCGGAAAACATTTAAACCTTCAAAGAGACACCACTATAACGGCAATGTATATGTGCTAACCAGTCCCAATTCTTTTTCAGCTGCCGCGCTGTTTGCAGCCAAGGTAAAAGGGCAAAAAAATATTACCCTGATCGGAGAAGAAACCGGTGGTGCTGCTTATGGAAATTCTGCCTGGCTGATTCCTGATGTTCGGTTACCTGAAACCGGCATTCGGTTTCGCCTTCCAAAGTTCAGGTTGGTTATCGATAAAAATGCAGTGAAGGATGGGCGCGGGGTACAACCAGACATTGAAGTGTTGACTACCCGGCAATCGCTTATCGAAAACCGCGACCTGAAAGTGGAGGCGGTGAGGGCGCTGATTACAAATTCTCAGTAA
>CAZJNY010000276.1:0-4527 GCA_964547405.1 uncultured Flavihumibacter sp.
TGTTTTGGTGAACACACCCTGTACGCCCATAGCATAGAGGGGCGTAACTAGATCGATATCGCCATCTGATTTCAGAGGAACCAATTCGGTTTGAAATCCTTTGGCGGAGAACAGCGACTGTACCAATGTAGCCTGCCAGACAGCCAACTGACTGTCTCTCGTTCCGATTCTTATAATCTTGTTCATGTTAATTGGCACCGAATGCCATGAAATCGTTAATCGCTTCCAGGTAATGACAACCACGCTGGTTTTTCACCCGCATTTTGGCTGCCATGGTGTTCAGTACTTTCTGAATCCGGATTGCGGCTTCTTCGGTGTTGGCAAAGGTAGTAGTATAAACCCATTGCGGGTTTACGTGAATTTCTTCGAGTTTGAGTTTTACTTGTCCCAGTACAGCCAGTTGCTTGCGCATTTTACACCAGTCGTAGAATTCACCACTTTGTTGTGCAATGATGGCGAGTGCCTTGGGCACTTCAGCCTGGCGCTTCAACAAAGTTTCATCTTTCATACGCGAGAGCTGGTCCACATTGAGCAGTTCTTTCCCGTCTACTTCACTCACTTCAGGCGCCACATTATTCGGGATGGACAGGTCAATGATCCATTGTTGGGTGCCGGGATTCAGGTGTTCGGGGCGAATTATCGCTTCCGCGGCATTGGACGCTACAATGATGATATCGGTTTCGGCTACTGTTTGTGCCAGGAAACTGGCGGGTAATGCAGCCAGTTCAAGCTCTTTCGCCAATTGCTCTGCTTTTTCGTGGGTGCGGTTCATCAGGGTGATATTCGTGCAACCCAGGTAATCGATCAGGTTTTTGCAGGTATTGCGACCGATCTTACCGGTACCGATCAGCAGAACAGACTTATTGGCCACATCGGGTACCTTGTCTTTCAGGTACTGGATCGCGGCAAAGGAAACAGACACGGAGCCACTGCTCAGGGCTGTTTGGTTTTTGATCAGTTTGGAAGTTGCCAGTACCTGGTTGAAAAGGCGTTCGATAAAGGGACCGATCGCGGCTTTTTCCTTGGCGTATTTGATCGCAATCTTGATTTGTCCAACAATTTCATAATCGCCCAGGATTTGTGAATCCAATCCGGATGCTACCTGGAACAAATGCTGCACCGCGGTTTCTGCCCGGTACAGGTAAGCAAATTGTCTGAACTCCTCTTCGGCCTGCCCGGTTGCTTCGCAGATCAGGCTGATCAGGGCATCCAATTCAGGGGCGATGGCATAAATTTCAGTGCGATTACAGGTAGATAAAACGAAAAGTTCAGCAATTCCGCGGGCATTGGCCTGTTCCAAAATCCAGTCATATTGATCCTGGCTGATGGCGAAACGGCTTCTTACGGCGGAGTCAGATTTTTTATAACTGAGCCCAACCACAAAAAAATGCTGTAAATCTTTTGGATAATCTCCCATAGTATTCTCACAAATTCCAGTGCAAAAATAACCTGCGGTAACTGATTTCCCCAGCGTATACTGTCAGTGAATTGTCATATTCCATGATAAAAGCCGGTTTTGTTGAATCATCTGTTGCTAATAATGAATGAATTGTGTTTTTTATGCATGTGATAAGGGCTGGTTTTTTTCTGCAACTTTGTGTCCTGAATCTTGTTATTTGCATCAAATTTCCCCTGAATGAAGAAACGTGGCATTTTATTGATGAACCTGGGCTCTCCGGATTCCACTTCGGTTAAGGATGTTCGGAAGTACCTGAATGAGTTTTTGATGGATGAGCGGGTGATTGATATCCCTTATTTGCTGCGTGTTTTACTGGTTAAAGGGATCATCGTAACCTTCCGCGCGCCGAAATCTGCGAAGGCCTATGCGTCTATCTGGACGGATCAGGGATCACCGTTGATTGTGCTGACCAAACAACTACAGGCGGCACTGCAGGAGCAGGTGGAGGAGCCGGTGGAGATTTGCATGCGGTATGGCACACCATCGCCTAAAGCGGCTTATGATAAACTGATGAAAGAGCATCCGGGACTGGAAGAAGTAATCCTGGTGCCAATGTATCCGCATTATGCGATGAGCAGTTATGAAACCGCGGTAGAGTATGCGAAATTGCAGCATAAAGAAGGGAAGTATCCGTTTAAGCTGGATATCGTTCCGCCTTATTACGAGGAACCCAATTATCTGAATGCATTGGCGGAGAGTATTCGTCCGCATTTGGAGCAGGATTTCGATCATATTTTATTCAGTTATCACGGGGTTCCGGAGCGGCATATTTTCAAGGGAGATTGCACCGGTACACATTGTTTGAAAGTGGCGAACTGTTGTGATGTGGCTTCACCTGCGCATGCACAATGTTACCGGCATCAGTGTTGGGTGACTACTAAAAAAGTAACGGAATTATTGGGACTGCCGGAAGGCAAGTGGAGCATGAGTTTTCAATCGAGACTGGGGCGTGATGAGTGGCTGAAACCCTATACTGCCAAGCGTTTGGAGGAAATGCCCGGTGAGGGAATTAAAAAACTACTGGTTGCCTGTCCGGCTTTCATCAGTGATTGCCTGGAAACCCTGGAAGAAATTGCGGAAGAAGGCAGGGAAGAATTTATGCATGCGGGTGGAGAAGCGTTTGAGATGATTCCCTGTTTGAATGTGCATCCGGCCTGGGTGAGTACCCTGAAAGGGTACGTGAAAAGTGAAAAGTGAAAGGTGAAAGGTGAAAGAAGGTGAAACGTGAGAAGTGAGATGTGAGAAGGTCTTTTGGAGTTGGGTAGCCTCCTGTCTCCTTTGTCTCCCGTTTCCTTTGTCTCCTTTCTTCCCGTCTCCATTCTCCTTTGCCTCCTTTGTTTCCCGCTCCCTGCTTAATTTTCTCCTATGTACTTCTATATAAAGGCCCTCCATATCATCTTCGTAGTTACCTGGTTTGCGGGCTTGTTTTACATGCCCCGACTCTTCATTTATGCTACAGAAGCCGGGGAGAAGGAGCCGGTGGAGCGGGATATTCTGAGGAAGCAGTTTTCCATTATGATGAAACGACTCTGGTATGGAATTACCTGGCCATCGGCGATACTGACCCTGATTTTTGGGGTAACGGTGATGCTTATGGGTGATTGGGACAAAATCCTGTTTAAACCAGAGGGAAGATGGTTCCTCATGAAATGGATATTTATTCTCGGCTTATTTGCCTACCATTTCAGTTTGCATCGGTTGTTTAAAGAAGAAATGGCTGGACAGTTCCGATTCAGTTCAACACAGCTGCGCATCTGGAATGAAGTGGCAACCATTTTTCTGTTTGCCATTGTCTTTCTGGTAACAGTGAAACAGAGTATGAGCCTGGTTTGGGGTGTAGGGGGACTAATCTGCCTGGTGGTCATCCTGATGCTGGCGATCCGGATTTATAAAAAGATACGGCAGGGAAATTCCTGATCAGATCGCTTTGGAATACCGGATGAATTCCTCTCCCTGCTGTTTTTTACGTTGAATAAACAAATCAAAAGCACTGCAAACAATCCGGATAAAATGATGGCCTTTGCAACTGAGTGATAGGCCTTCCTTGTTCCATTCAATCAAACCATCTGCTGCCAATTCTTCCAATACAGGAAAACTGAATGCTTCGAGAACTGGTAAGTCGGATTTTTTGAAACTGGTTTTACCCTTACAACTGATATCGAGGATATACTGTTTGAAAGACAAATCTTCGTCATCCAAAAAATATCCTTTGGTGATGGCTAGTTTTCCCTGGTTGATCGCCTCATAATAATCACGGATGGTTTTATTATTCTGCGCATAGGCATTACCGGTATCACTTATACTGGACACACCCAATCCAATTAATAACTTGGAGGATTGAGTTGTGTAACCCATAAAATTCCTGTGCAAAGTTGACTCTTCTCTCTTCCATTCCTCCATTTTCCCTTCTTCTTTATGCCGTGCTTCCCGCCACCTGGAGAGATACAATTCATCCGTTGGCAGGGCAAAATGATCCATTCCAATATCATAATATCCATGCAGGGCAAACTGGAATTTTCCGAGTCGGTATAACTCCATTTTCAGTTCTGCTGAAGGCAGATCGTTTTCATCAAAGAGTCGCTGACCCCGACTTGTCCAGGGCACATGAGCATAACTATAGAAAGCGACCCGGTCGGGCTTTAATTCCAACACCTGTTTCAGGGTCCGCTCCATGGATTCGGTGCTTTGCCTGGGCAGGCCATAAATCAGGTCGTAGTTGACAGATGTATAGCCAATTTCGCGGGCCATCTCTGTTACTTCCTGCACTTTATAAAATGGCTGGATCCGGTTGATGATTTTTTGCACATCCGGATCATTGTCCTGCACACCAAAACTTACCCGGCGAAAACCTAAATCATAGAGCGTTTTCAGGTGATCATAACTGGTATTATTGGGATGTCCTTCAAAGCTGAATGCATGATCATCAGCAAGAATACAGGAGTTCAGAATAGGTATTAATAGTTTTTGCAGGTTTTCCGGCGAGAAAAAGGTGGGTGTACCACCTCCGAGGTGGAGTTCGCGAAGGATGGGTTTTTCCTTCATGAGTCGTAAGTAAAGGCTCCATTCTT
>CAZJNY010000277.1:0-4497 GCA_964547405.1 uncultured Flavihumibacter sp.
TTCCCTTCTCCCCTCTTCCTTTCTTCCCTTCTCCTTTCCTCCAGTTTCCCTTCCTCCAGTTTCCTTTCCCGACATTCTGCCTGCAGCGCGAAGCTGCTGGTGTATGATCCATTCAAGCTGCCCATTTACGCTACGAAATTCATCAGCGGCCCATTTCTCGAGCAGTTTGTACACATCCCCATCCAGGCGAAGTATGAAATTCTTTTTATCTGCCACAATGGTTTATTTCATTAAAATAATATTGGAAAATATCATCGGATTTATTGATACAGCGTTCCGGTGTTCAGAATAGGTGTAGCTGCCTTCTCTGCGCAAAGCACGACCATCAGATTACTAACCATAGCCGCTTTCTTTTCCTCATCCAGGTGTACAATCTCTTTTTTGGATAATTGCTCCAGAGCAAGCTCTACCATTCCAACGGCACCTTCCACTATTTTTGTTCTAGCAGCAACAATGGCCGTTGCCTGCTGACGCTGTAACATCGCCCCGGCGATTTCCTGCGCATAGGCAAGGTGACTGATCCGCGCTTCTATAATCTGAATACCTGCCGGAGCCAGCCGGTCAGACAATTCCTTTTCCAGTAACTCATTTACTTTTTCCCCACCGCCTCTGAGCGTGATGGAAGCATTTTCATCTTCAAACTGGTCGTATGGAAAACTGGTAGCCAGGTGACGAATCGCCGCTTCACTCTGTACTTTTACATACTGCTCATAATCCTCCACTTCAAAAGCAGCTTTGTAGGTATCTGCTACCCGCCAAACAATTACAGCAGCAATCTCAATGGGATTACCCATACTGTCGTTCACTTTTAAACGCGAACTCTCCAGGTTCTCCGCACGCAGCGATATCTTCTGTTTCGTATACAGCGGATTTACAAACAGCAATCCATTTTCTTTGGCCGTTCCAACGTATTTACCGAAGAAAGTCAGCACCCGGGAGTGATTGGGAGAAATCACAATTAATCCCGCAGAAAGGAAAATCGCCGAAATTGAAAGGATCACCCCCAGTGTAATAATCCAGCCATTCCCCTGGCTGTTTGCAAACAAGGCAACACTTATTGCCAATAAAACCAGCGTAAGAATTAAGGTTAAATAACCCGACATCGGCTTAATGATCTTTTCCATATTAGTATGATATTATAATGATATCAAATTTAGATCATAAACAAGATATTTCAAAATTTCTTTATCATTTATTTGTGAACCAGAACGGGTATTTTTCAGTTACAATCTTCCACCTATTTTTGTCGCCATGCGCATTTCATACCGGATTCGGCCCCTTCTTATTCTGGCCATACTTTTTCTCCCTGCCTTTCTCTTTGCAGGAAAAGTGGACACCCTTAGTCTGTATAGTACAGCCATGAAAAAGGAGATGAAGTTTATTGTAGTGGAACCTGCCAACAAAGCTCCTCAGAAAGGGTTCCCGGTATTGTATCTGCTGCATGGCATGGGAGGCAGTTATGATCTCTGGATCAATAAAGTACCTGAATTACAGGCAGCCGCAGACCGGTTTAACTGCCTGATTGTTTGTCCGGATGGAGGTCGCACCACGCTTTATTTCAACAACCCGCTCGACAGTTCTTACCGCTTTGAGTCACATTTTATCAGGGAACTGATTCCGTATATTGATAAGAGTTATCCAACAGCAAAGGATCGCCGGTATCGGGCAGTAGCCGGACTAAGTATGGGGGGATTTGGTGCCTTGTTCATGGCCTCTCATTACCCGGAGTTGTTTGCTGCTGCGGGCAGTATGAGCGGTGCCCTGATGGTGGACCCAATCGCGAAATCAATAATCGCCAGATCCGGTGATAAAACGGTGGATACCAGCTGTTGTCAGATCAACTGGAACCGGTTGAAAGATTTCAATACGGCAGATACTACCTTAAAAGAAACCATTGCATTGGCGTTGGAATGCGGCACAGATGATTACCTGCTGATGGCCAATCGCGCTGCACATAAAAGACTCACCGAAATGAAAATCGCGCACGATTACACGGAGCGCCCGGGCAGGCATAACTGGGATTACTGGCAGAATGCGATTGATTTCCAGATATTGTTTTTCAGAAAACAGTGGGACCGGTTTGAACTGAAGGATCAGTAACCCACCGAGCCATCTCTGACCTTCACCTTTTTCTTGCCGGAATTTTTCTTTTCAAATTCCAGCACTTCTTTTGGCTTGGCAACTTTTTTAACTCCCATAGAAAGTGTATCCGTTCCTAATGAGGAAGGATTGTTGTTCTTTTCTATTTTACCCAGTGTAAACGTTTCTGATTTGACAATTAAACCACTTGCCGGATCAAAATAATTCCAGGTACCGTGTTTTACGGAAGCTCCTTCATTTTTCACGATCACCTGTTTGAAATTACCGGGTAACAAAACATCTTCCACATCAATGGTATCGTATACCTTATCCGGATTAAAGGCTCTCCAGGATTCTTCCCTGAACACATTGCCGGCATTGTTAAAGTATTGGGCCTTCCCATCCAGAAATCCCCAACGATAATTTTCGATAGCGGTCAGGTCGCCCATCAGGCTGTATTTTCTCCACATCCCCTCCTTGCGGTCATCGATATATTCACCCTCCTCTTCAAAGCCGCGTTCCCCCCGGATGGTCTCATACCGGTGCACCCAGGGGCCCTGTTTTTTCCCCTGCAGGTCCACTTTGTTCAGCGTATCTCCCTTTACACCAATGATGTAATCTTTCCACTGTGAAAAAGCAGGGAGGGAAATAAAAAGGGAGATGATCAAAATCCAACGCATAGTTGTTATGTTTGATTTTTAACTTAAACGAAATCCTGACACTCATGGTATCTACAGGCACACTCATTCGTCCCAATAAATATGCCGGAATCTTCCTCGTTTTTCTGGTACTGCAAAGCTATGCACAAATCCGCCCTACTACCGGGGAAGAACGTCTTAAAGCTTTGCAAAAGCGTCAGGAGGACAGGATTACAAGTCCGCTTAAGGAGATTAGCTTCCGGAATGTGGGCCCGGCGATTATGGGCGGAAGAGTGGTAGACATGGAAGTAAATCCCGAAGACCCGACTGAATTCTACCTGGCCTACGCCACCGGTGGCCTCTGGCATACCAAAAACAACGGGCTCTCCTTCACACCACTATTTGACCAGGAAATGGTGATCGGTATTGGAGATATTGCTATCAACTGGAGCAGTCCCAACCGCACCATCTGGCTGGGCACCGGCGAAGTAAACAGCAGCCGATCCACCTATGCAGGCATTGGCATGTACAAATCAAGCGATAACGGAGCCAACTGGACCTACCTCGGCCTCCCGGATTCGCATCATATCGGAGAAGTGGTATTGCATCCAACTGATAGCCTGACTGCCTGGGTAGCGGTAATGGGGCATTTATACAGTCCGAATAAGGAACGGGGAATTTATAAAACTACGGATGGCGGCAAAAGCTGGAAGCAGACCCTATACATTGATGAAACCACCGGTGCCATCGACCTGCAGATCAATCCGCAACAGCCGACTGAACTTTATGCGGCGATGTGGTACAGGACCCGATCTGCCTGGAATTTTGAAGAAAGCGGCAAAACCAGTGGAATATATAAGTCTGCCGATGGTGGCAGTACCTGGCAGCTGATCAGTAAAGAAGGATCCGGATTTGTAACCGGAGCAGGAACCGGAAGAATCGGACTGGCAGTTTACCCAAAGCAACCCAATATTGTATATGCAGTAGTGGATAACCAGGATGCGCGTGAATCAGCCGCTAAAAAGGAAAACGATTCCACCTATCAGCTATCCGATTTGAAGTCACTCAGTAAAGAGGCTTTCCAACAACTCGACAGTAGCCGGTTAAAAAAATTCCTGGCGGCTAATAGGGTGCCATCCGCCTACACGGTTGAACGACTGAAGCGAATGGTGGCTATGGATTCCATTGCACCGGAAGCGCTGTATAATTTTCTGTTTGTAGACGACGGCTTTCAAAACAAATCTGTGAAAGGCTGTGAAGTATACCGGTCGAATGATGGAGGAAAAACCTGGCAAAAAACCAATCAGAAACCTATCGACAATTACAGCAGCTATGGCTATTATTTTGGAAAGATTTATGTGTCTCCTTCCAATCCGGACCGGGTATTCATTCTTGGCATTGACCTGATGCAGTCGAAAGATGGTGGCAAAACCTTCGTATCCATTGATAAGCCCAATGTTCATTCAGACCATCATGCACTTTGGATTAATCCCAAAAGAGATGAGCATATCATCAATGGCAACGATGGCGGATGTAATATCAGTTATGACTGGGGGGATGTATGGTTTAAAGTGCAGGCGCCATCTGTAGGGCAGTATTATGCCATTGCGGTTGACAAAGCCAAGCCTTATAATATTTATGGTGGATTGCAGGACAATGGCAGCTGGTATGGTCCTTCTACTCACAAAGAAAATCCATACTGGATGGAAAGGGGTGAGTATGCGTACAAGCGCATTGGTGGAGGGGATGGCATGCAGGCGCAGGTAGATACCCGAACCAA
>CAZJNY010000278.1:0-1897 GCA_964547405.1 uncultured Flavihumibacter sp.
CATTGCTACAATAGTCATACAGCATCGATTATACTATCTAAATTACACAAAATCTACTACCCCAGAAATTGAGGGACGTATTTTTCTAATCAAACAACATATCCAGCTCAAAGCTATTTTTAACCATGGATGATGCATATGCATTGGAAGCCAATCCAAAGGTGGTTATCATCGTAAGGTAAATTGCTTTGGTCGTTTTTGTCTGTTCTTTAAACACCCGTATTTTTTCAGCCAGCTCTTCTGCATATCCTTTTGTTATGGTAAAGGGATGAATAGAGAACTTCATTTCACAAAGATTGATCACTCGATCCCTGCGATCAATTACCAGGTCTACCTGCGCACCCTGCTCTTTGTCGCGACTAACCCACGACGAGGTGGTGGTCTGAATGCCAGTTATTCCCAATGCTTTTTTTATCTGTCCAATATGCTCCAGGCAAACCTGTTCAAAAGCATAACCAGTCCAGGCTCTTTTCTGTGGGCTGTCAAGCTGGTTTATCCAATTGTTTTCATCCAGTGTTGTGGAACTTTTTATCCATCTTAGGTAAAAAAGAGAATAGGGATCAGATAATTGATAGAGGCTTAGTTTTTCTTTATTACCATAGGACACATACTTGCGTATAAAGTGGCTTTCTTCCAGTTCTTTCAGAATGCGGGTTGTACCGCCGCCATTCGGCATTCCGGAAGCTTCCAGCAGTTCATCACGCGTTAGTCCCTTCCCTTTTTTACTTAATGCTTCGATAATAGAAATATGTCTTTCCGCTTTTTGAAACAGGGAATGGTACAGGTTATCAAATTCACCCCTTAACATACCATCAGTCGTGAAGCATAATTTGTCAATATTCTGATCCGCACTAAGCCCTGCATTTACCTGGTCTAAATAAAACGGTATACCTCCCATCACCATATAAAGCAGGACAATTTGATAGCGGTCAAACCCTGCAGACTTTGCTTTGAAATAGGCTTCGCATTCCTGTAAGGTAAAAGGTTGAAGCCGTATGCGATGTGTGACCCGGTTATGAAGTCCTCCTCTGCTATTGATTAGTGTATTGATCATCCAGGCAGCTGCAGAACCACATACTACCAGGATAATATCAGTTCTTGCACTTGCCCAGGCATTCCAGAAATGTTCCAGTGCTGGTATAAATCCCGATTGTGCAGTATCCAGCCAGGGAAGTTCATCCAGGAAAACAACTTTTTTTTCATCCGTTGATTTTTCCAGCCAATTAATTAATTGTTCAAAGGCTTCCTGCCAGGTTCCTGGCTGAGGTTGGAGTTCCATGGAAGTATCATATCTCCTTAAGGCAGAAGCAAAATTAGCGAGCTGTTGACCCATGTTTACATTTGCCATTCCAGTCAGGTGGAAGGTAAACTGGTTGTCAAACGCCTTGCGAATCAGGAAGGTTTTACCAACCCGTCTTCTACCATATACAGCTACAAATGCGGATGCATTTCCCGCTTTCAGGTCAGATAGGATGGCTAATTCCCGATTCCTCCCTATAATCTGCTGCATACCCCTCAATTTGGCTGTAAGTTACTTTTTTATACACTTATAGCCAAATTGAACACTCAATTTGGCTATAAGTCGCATTTTTTGCCAGTTTCAGCCAAATTGACCCCAGCACACCTGGAATTTTAAGGCAGGGGTATTGCTTTATACCTAAATGCAGGGGCTGATGGAGCGGCATCAGATATAGTAATCAGGAACTCATATTCCTTGCCTTTTTCAAATGAATACGATGTGCTGAGCTGCAGTGTCAAGTTTCCATAAGATTGGATGGGGGCTATTGTGCCAGCAGCGATTTCTTTCAACCCTTCCGGACTGACTACCTGAAGCTTTAAGTTTTCAGGCTTTGATGTTACCAGGCCAAAATTCTCTACCACAATGCTTATCGCTGTT
>CAZJNY010000278.1:1997-4492 GCA_964547405.1 uncultured Flavihumibacter sp.
CGGATTAAATCCTTTTTCAGCACTTAGTTTGATTTGTATGGTTTCACCTTCCGCGGGTAAGCTGTTATTCAACAAACTGATCAATACACCAGGATTCAGGGGCACAGAAATGTTTTTAGAACTGTGCCGGTCATTCGCCTTATCTTCTTTCTTGAGCGTATCAATCACCGCAAAATTTGCCTGGATGGCACGCCCCTGCGTATCTTGTAATATCTTGATGCGTTCAAACTTAAACCAGTCTTCCAAGCGGCCATCATCATGAAATGCAATCCCCGGCACATAGGCTTCCCCGGGATCCGTTACCCACTGCACCCCATCCCTGGATCTCAGGTAAAAAGCAATTCTGCCCAGCCAGTCGTTCACAATCATATGGTATTGAATAGAATCCCTCCACACCACCGGATCCTCAAATTCTCCTGCCACATCCGGATAAGTGCGTTTATTGGAGATCTGCCGGTAGGGCGATAATCCCGTCTGACTAATCCACAATCCACCTCCCCGGCAAATCATCAGATATGAACCATCGGAACGTTTGGCAAAGGTCAGGTTGGATAGTCCTTCAATGATGGGGCGATCTCTTGGATCAAATTCAAATTTCCCCTCCTGCCAGGGACCGTTCAGCGAATTGGAAACATAGTTTTTGTCAATGCAATACAACACATAGCGGCCATCCTGCAGGCGAAACATTTCAGGGTTGTGACCAGCACCAATGGTATCTTTTATCGTATAGGGACCAAAGCGGTTATTGCTCACCGTATGATAGACTATTGAACGCGGCCATTGTCCGTGGCCTTTGGGTGAGCTCTCTGGCCATCCGCAAACAAAGAGATGATACTGACCATCGGATCCCTGCAGAATATTACCGCCCCAGTAAGAGCGCTCCCGGTCTTCTATTCCATTGTCGATGTATCGCGGCAGCACATTAGCGCCTCCCCAGGTAGCACTGCTCAACTTTCCTTTGGGCATAGGCAGAAAACGGTCTTTAAATGCTGCACCTTTAACGAGTTGTTTCCAGCTCTCAGGACGAGGGCGTTCAGTAATTTGTGCATTGGAGGAAACACTAACTGCGAACAGTGCGGTTACCACGCAAGTGAGCTGAAGCAAACCGTGGCGATAAGATGATAGCATATGGACTAGTTTTGAATCTTCTCTATTTTCCCCTTCAGTTTAACAGTGCCTTTAATAACAGGTTCACCGCCTGTCATGGATGCAGCATCGATTAAAATGGAATGTTTGCCTGTTGTCATCTCCGGCAATTCTTTGTCGATATTGATCTTGCGGATCAGACTTCCTTTATCGCTGTACAATTTCATATCTTTGGAGCTATCCCATACGAGGGTCTGTCCCTTTTTCATAGTACCCGGTACCGTAATTCTTAAGAAGTTATCTACCTCCAATTCAATATTGCTGACTTCCGCATCGTCTTCCCCTGCAATCAGAAACTGCAATTGTATTTTCTGGGGTTCACCACTGTTGTTGAATTCGAATCGCGTATGCGCAGGCTCCCCTGGCTGTAGTGTTTTTTTAGGGTGCGCAAAGTTGATTTTATCAAAATGCGCCAACGACCATTCTTTGCCGGCCAGTTTGCGAAGTTGAAAATCATTCTTTGGATTTTTTAATGCCATCCGTTGCTCTGGATTAAAGATGCCCAGGTTCTTGGCTTCTTCCCACGATACAATCGTCTCAATGATCTTATCGATGTTTGGATTCTTTTTAAACGCATTGTGACGAAGTACCAGCGCGTATCCGGCATTATAACCTGCTGCTACGGACATCATCCATTCTACATCTTCCACCTGTGTATCAGCATTCACCAAAAACCAGCCCAGCATATTGGGCATATAGTTGCGCTCAAAGAAAGGCTGCAGCCTGAAGCGATGTTCCGACTGACTTTCCCTGAAGCTGGCATACCAGGGTTCTCCCCAGTTGATATAACTGTTATGATTCCAATAGAAATGATTGATAATACTGGAACCATTCACCACCGTATGGTTCACGCTTTTCAGAAACTCATCGGCGAAATAATTTTCCGCATAATCACCCCTTCCGGTATAACAGGCGCCTTCATGTCCGTCAAAGTCCATGTGAGATACACCGGTTTCATTGAAAAAGCCAGCCATGTTTTTGATCAGCTGCTGCTGCATTTCCCAATTGGGGAACATGGTTTTATAGGGGAAGTCCATCAACTTTTTCACCTGCGCTCCTTTTTTATGCGTAGCTGGTTTGGTGTTAAATGCACCTCGAACACAGTTAATCAGGGTATAGGGTTTTTCTTTGGAAACTTCCTGGTAGCGGATAATCTCATTGCCAATTTGTATGCTATTCAAGGTTGATCCCTGTGCAAAATATTCATATCCCTCAACTACAATACTGGTGGCTGCTTCATCAATATCAGCCGACAAATTCGAAACACCGGCAGCCATCAGTCCGCTGTTGAGAGCAGTAGTAACAAACGGATCATTGGTGGTGATGAAATTGGTGAGGGTATGCACACC
>CAZJNY010000279.1:0-4488 GCA_964547405.1 uncultured Flavihumibacter sp.
CACCCAATTTCAATGCATGAGTCAATTCATCGACCGATTGAAACAAATCAGACTGGTTCGTAAACTGGTATATGCGATTGTTGGTTTCGTATCGTATCCTGGTCTGGTATGGTTCAATAAACTTAAAATTTCAGGAACAGAGCATCTTGAGAAATTACCCCGTAATAATGTATTGTTTGTAAGTAATCACCAGACTTACTTTGCAGATGTTATTACCTTCCTTCATATATTCTGTGCCGTAAAATGGGGCAAGCGGAATGAACTGGGTATTCCTTATTACCTGTTGAATCCCTTTACCAATGTGTATTATGTTGCCGCTGAAGAAACCATGAAAGGAAGCCTGATCAGCAAGTTTTTTATGCTGGCAGGCGGACTAACGGTAAAGCGCACCTGGAGAAAAGGGGCAACGGAGGTCAGGCGAGGACTGGATCCCTCTGATACCCGTAAAATCGAACGGGCGCTACAGGGAAGTTGGGTCATTACCTTTCCTCAGGGAACCACCAAAGCATTCGCACCGGGCAGAAAGGGGACAGCCATGATTATCAAAAAGAACCGGCCCATTGTTGTGCCGGTTGTGATCAATGGCTTCTGGCGCGCGTTTACCAAAAAAGGATTAAGTTTTAAAAAGAGGGGATCCCTGCTTACCGTTCGGTTTAAGGAACCGCTTCAGATTGATTTTGATGCACCCAATGAAGAAATTCTGGAACAGATTATGGATGCTATTGAGCAGAGTAAAAAGTATATGATGAAAGTGCCGCACCTGGCAGCAGTTTTAAAAGAACAGCAGCTTCGCCGGGAAAGCAAAGCTGCTGAACAGACGGGTGATTAAGCTTCGCTGAACAGCGCCTTCAATTCAGTAGCATCTGCCGCTTTCATTTTTCCACCGAGGATCAGTCTTAATTGCCTTCTGCGCAAGGCACCGTCGTATAATTTTTTCTCCTGTTCTGTTTCTGCTTCCAACACCGGAACAGGTCTTGGTTTGCGATTCGGATCCAGGGCAACAAAGGTATAATAGGCCTCATTGCTTTTGTACCGGTATTGATGGGTAAGGTCTTCTCCCCACACACTTAGATGAATTTCCATCGAAGTATTGAACGCACGGGTTACTCTTGCTTCGATATGTACTACGTTACCCAGTTTGATAGGTGATTCAAAAGAGATATTGTCCACCGATGCAGTAACTACCGGCGCATTGCAATGCTTTCCTGCAGCAAGTGCAGCAGCAATATCCATCCAGTACATCAGCCGTCCGCCCATCAGGTTGCCAAACACATTGGTATCATTGGGTAATACCAGTTCTGTCATGGTAACCTGGCTTTCTGCGGGTCTTTTCTTTTGCATAGTATACAATTTATCCGGTCGCAAGCTACATCAGTTTGTGAACTTTGCTGACAGATTTTTGCTCAGCATCCACTCGCACATGTTTTATATCCTGACCTGTTCCAGTTGCTGCAGGAAATCATCGGACACATCTGCTCCCAATCCGGGCTGGTCTGGTAGCTCAACCAAATATCCCTGATAGTTGATGCCACCTACAACCGGATCAACGGTATGACCAAGCAGGCAGGTGTCCATATCATAAAACTGAATATTTGGGTGGGCGGTGGCAAAATGAGCACAGGCCGAAAGGGCGATGCGGCTTTCCAGCATGCCACCCATCATGCAGGGAATAGCCCGCTCAGCGCAGACACGATTGATTTCAATGGCTTCCAGGAGTCCGCCGCTTTTCGATAACTTGATATTTACATATTGACAGGCTCCTGCATCAATTACCCGTATCGCATCACGATGATCATATACAGATTCATCTGCCATGATGGGTACAGGAGAAATGGCCTTAAGTGCGGGACCCAAATGATCATTGTAGGAACGCATGGGTTGCTCACAAAATTGGATACCATAGGGTTCCATTCCTGAAAGAGCCTGTATCGCGCCTTCGTAGGTCCAGCCCTGGTTGGCATCAATTCGCAATTCAACAGCATTCCCAACAGCTTCCCGTATAGCTTTTACTCTAGCGATATCCGTTGCGGGATCCTTGCCCAATTTTATCTTGATCATGCGTACGCCGTTGGCTACATATTCCCTGGCTTTGGCTGCCATCGCCTCTACGGTATCAATACCAATCGTAAGATCCGTTTCAATCCTGATTTTTTCAGTCCCGCCAAGAAAGCGGTAGAGCGGCTGATTGGCAAGTTTTGCACCAAGATCATAGAGCGCCATATCAAAAGCGCTTTTTACCGTTGTATTGCGGGCGGTAAATAAATGAAGCTCCTGCATGCGTTCCGCAATTGCACGGGGATCTTTTCCTTTCCAAAGTGCAGCAAAATCCTGGGCCATCACATAACAGGTGGATTGCGTTTCTCCTACAATCATTGGAAATGCGGAGCATTCACCAACGCCATACAGACCGGTATCTGTATGAACACGGATGAATAGATTCTGAGCAAAATCCATGGTACCTGTTGCAATGGTAAAGGGTACCATAGGAATGCTATAGCGGTATATATCGATATGTGTAATGATCATACGTAAATGAATGATCGAAAATAAAACAAAGCGCTTACTTCAACAGGGATTCTGCTTTTTTCCAGAAATTAAAAAATGAAGAAAGTTTGCCGCTAAAACCAGGAATCAACCAGGGATATGGATCCTTCACACCGGGGTAGCCACGGGTAAGCGGATGGTCAATTGTATAAATTGCCGGACATTCCATCAGTTCCGGGAAGTCTTCCGGAGATCCGGTACAAATCTGTATGTCTGGTATCAGGTCAACAGCTAGCTCCATTATAAAATCCAGTACTTTTCTGCTGACGGGAAATTGGTTGAAATGCCCTGGATCCAATAACAAAATCCGGTTGGCCGCTTCTCCTGAACGCCAGTTCGGATTGAGCCAGTAAGAGGTATAGAGAAGCACAGGTAAATCAGTGCGAATCACAGGAGCTGCGGTATCCGGCAGTTCTGTGGTAAGATGAAAAGGCTGTGTTGCTCGCAAGGTTTCCGGTATAGCCTGGTTGAAAATTTCACTATAGGATTTGTCGAGAAAAGTCCCTTGCTGTTTATCGTGCAGGTATTCATTGATGTTTTCCTGGTTTGCAATGTATTTTTTGGAAGAGAAGCTGCCCGCAACCCATTGCCAGCTTAACGTGTTGCTGGCGAGATCTCCATCAAAGAGATGATAATACATCCATTTCGACGGCGCTTTCCAATGTGCATGCCCGAGGTTGCAGGTTATACCGGCAATGTACATACGAAGATGGTTGTGCAGGTAACCTGTAGTATACAGCGTTTCTATGCCCTGGTCAATGGCCTGGATGCCGGTACTGGCATTGATCAGTGCTGCAGGAATTTCATAATGGGAAACAGGTGATTGTACCTGCCGTATATCAGTCCAGATTTGATCTCCGAATTGCCACCAGCAGCGCTGAAAGAATTCACGCCAGGCGAGTTCCTGAACCAGTTTATAAGCGTTTTTTAAAGTGTATCCATCTTTTTTTAACAGCTCCCAGATTTCTGGCAGTGTAATGGCGCCTCTTGAAATATAGGGTGAAAGACAGGTGACGGCTCCGTTCAGGTAGTTTCTTGTTTTTCCATATTGCTGAGGGGAAACGGAATGAACCCGCTCCAATATACTTTGATAATCGGTTGGGAACTTGTAATCCATTTGGTTATCGTTTGCTTATTTTATTGAGACTGATGGTGCGTTGACGGGAACATTTGAATCGCTGGACTGCATCTACCCGTTTCATGATATGTTTGGTTTTTCTGGATTGTACCCTTTTGCGCCAGCGTTTAAAACTGGAAGCAAGCATTTCCCTCCGCATCAGCTGGATGATTTGTTGTTCTGATAAACCGAATTGAAATTCGATGGCTTCAAACGGTGTGCGGTCTTCCCAGGCCATTTCAATAATACGATCAATATCTGCAGAGGTTAGTGTTGTTGATTCCATTGGTCGAGTTGTTTTAAAAAATCTTCGGCATGCTGAAGATGCAATGCCTGTTTTTCGGGTGCCATTTTATCAAATGTCTTTACCAGCATTCCGAGGCGCGGATTGCTAAGAAAAAAATCGCGGTGCACATGCATGAACCGCCAGAACAATCCATCCCAGGTTGCCTGCCAGGGACCTTTTTTCCAATCGCCCATTTTCAGGAGATAATTCGATCCGCTGATGTAGGGCTTGGTGGTCATCAATCCGCCATCAGCAAATTGCGTCATGCCATACACATTGGGTACCATTACCCAATCATAACTATCGATATAAAATTCCATGAACCATTTATATACGGAATCGGGATCAAATTCGCAGAGCAGGAAAAAATTACCCAGCACCATGAGGCGCTCAATATGGTGGTTGTAGGCGGTACGCTGTAATTTTTTTATTACACTGTCGATTGGGTGTATGCCCGTTTCACCCGCATAAAATGCAGGAGGGATGGGACGGTTGAATCCCCAGTAATTCCGGGTTCTCTGGCGACTGCCGGCACGATGAT
>CAZJNY010000280.1:0-4483 GCA_964547405.1 uncultured Flavihumibacter sp.
CCGGAGATAGCGGCTCGTCCACCCCTTCAATTTTCCTGATATAATCTTTTTTAACGGGCTCCTGTTCCGGATCCGGATCAGCACAGGCGAACAGGCCTAAACCAAAGGCATAAACGAAGATCAGGCAGACAGGTCGCTTTATAAGTTGCACGCTATAGAAATATTGCTCAATTGCAGCAAAGCTATGGAATCTGCTGTCCAATATGTATATTAATGCGGTTCCAGCGAAGCTTAATTATAACTATGCGAATCTTATCAAAATTTTGCTGCCTTATTCTTGCACTATGTGGATTACTACCCTCCCATGCACAAACACCGCTTGCCGACAGGCTTGAACAATTTAAATCGTTTAGAGATTCGCCCATAGGCTTTCAGGATCAATTGCAAGAACAGTATAAGTTAAGAAAATCAGCCATCGCTGCAGGAAATGAGTTTTTGTTAGCCAGGACGTATTATAATGAAATGCAAATCCGCGATCACCTCTATGAAGACAGCGCATTTATTTCCAACAGCCTATATATCGACAGTCTATTAAGAATAGCAACCAACCGGCCGGCTCTTGAGCTCTGCATCCAACTATTGAAAGCGCAACGAATTGAAGTACTACACAAAAAATCAACCGAGTCAAGAAGAAAAATCAACCTGGCGAATCCTGTTCCTATCCGGTGGCATCTAATGCCGTATGACAGTCTGCATATGGAAATTAAAGCAGCATTATACAGAGCCAAACTGTTGTCGGAAAAACTGGAGAATATACCAATAGAAGATTATTTGTGGCTGGCATATGACCCCCTTTTTTCCTGGTTTAAACCATCTCTTCCGTCTGTTGTGTATGGAGAAGGAATGTATCTGCTTCCATCCAGGATTTTTCAAAGCCGTTCAGATGCCATGCCGACCTGGTTAAAAACCAGGGAATTCCCTATTAATACAGAGCTGATTGCAGATAGTTCCAACTATGAAATGATTGGCTGGCATGAAGAATGGATGAAAGGGAACTGCTTAACAGAAGAAGAAAAACAGTTTCATGAACTCCAGCTGACAAAGAATCTGTACTCCCATTATTCGCGCACCGATATTGCACGAGATGCCTATGTTGAATATATGGAAGCGCAGCTCGATAATCAGTATGCAAGTGTACGGGCATTCGCTGTCTTTCAATCTTTTTTACTCCATAATAAAAAAGGCAATGAATTTAATGGTAATTACAGCAGAAAACAAGACAGTAGTTATAAGGATGAATACAGAAAAGCCGTGCAACTCTATTCGGAACACAAATCGTTGCTTGACAGTTTCGGATTAGCCAAAAGTATCATGCTGAATGCGATCGACAAGATTCAGCAGCCAACTTATTCAATACTCAAAGAGAAAGTATTTCCACCAGGGGAGAACATTTCATTTTCTGCCCGAATCAGAAATCAGGACTCCCTATTTATCCGGATTTATAAAATATCTGCGAGGATAAAAGAGTTAACCCTTTCAACTATTGAATGGAACAGGCACTTAAGCCAGGAGCCATTTATCGACACTGTATTCTATTTTGCCGATTTAAAGGATTATAATTTTCATTCTCACAACATTTCAATAGGCACTCTACCCATTGGAAATTATTGCATGCTGCTTTCAGGCACCCGTATAAAGGCGGGAAACCCGGTTGGAGAAGTATCTCAACTGCGCGTCACAAATTTGGCCCTGCTTCAAAACGATGATGTTGTATTTGTATTGAACCGGACAACGGGGCATCCAATTACCAATGCTTCACTATTGATTGAGGATAAAAAATCCCACTACAAAGTCAGCACAAATAAACAGGGAAGGGCCCGACTCCGGGAGTCAGATGAAACGAATATTCTAATTATTAACAATACAGATACGATTACTGCGGAAAGGGATACACGTAAATACAGGTATGAGAATGATGATATATTTACCAAAGAAGAATATACTAACCTGCTTGATTTTTATGAATGGACAACCACCTGCCACATCTATACTGACCGATCTATTTACCGGCCTGGACAGACTGTACATTACAAAGGGATTATTTTAATCCGGGATAAAAAAACAGGTGCCCCGCTGGTTCTAAACTGGAAAAATCTTCAGTTTGATCCCTTCAGTAAACTCTATTATAAGATACATCAATTGTTCGCCAGAGAGAAAATTGAACTTTCAATAAATGATCCTTTTAATAAAACAGTAGACAGCAGCTTTGTACTCCCCAATAAATTTGGATCCTTCAGTGGAAGTTTCGTCATCCCGGAAAATGCAGCAACCGGGGAGTATAGTTTTGACACCTATGAACTGGACTTTGATTATTCAAGTTCGAACAGTTTCCTTGTGGAAGAATACAAACGCCCAACTTATGAAATCAAGATCAGGGAGCCAAACCATCTTATTGAACCGGGGGACACCCTACCTATAACCATTCAATTAAGGTCATTTTCCGGAGCGATCCTGAACCAGGTACCCATTTCAATTGAAATAGAAGCGAGTGGCCGTAACAGATATGAAACCTTGTTAAAACTGGATACCCTCACGAATGAAAAAGGCGACTATTATTTATCGATAACGGACCCTGGAATTATAGACTGGTTGCAGCAACAAACAGATGAAAGCAGCATGGAATATACTGTGCTTGTGAGTGCACTGATTCCTACCGGGGAGCGCCAGGAAGAAGAATTTAGCATCTCAGTATCAAACCGACCAGTTAAGCTGCGACATACGCTTCCCGCAAAGCTGGACCTGGCAAAACCCATTTCATTCAGGATAACAGCCAGGCACGACAAGGATATTATAAAGGAGCTGGCGGTCCAGTTCAAACTGGTAAAAATTATCGGAACTGAATCAAGGATAATCCTTGATAGTATTTATAAAATTGGAACAGACATTACGCTGCCTCTTGCCAAACTAGATAACGGAATCTATGAAATTGAATTGTTTTCATGGAATGGAGCAAGACTGAATGGGTATAACAAAACAAGATTATTAGTCTATAACTCAACAAAAAAAACATATCCGGCAACAGAGGATCCTTTTTATGAAACTACGTTAATCACTGAGGGAACACGGCAGATACAATGGATGGAAGGATTTTCAGCAGACAGCACTTATTGTATTTTTCATCTCCGTTACAAAACGAAAAGAGAAAAGATGGTGGATAATTACAGGTTTATCTACCAACAAAAAGGACTACAGTATTCAAACATCCTGATCCCAAAAGAAGCCACAGGAAACCTTATACTGACCCGGATATACATTCGCAACAATGAAGAGACTAGTACATCTGAACATTTTTATTTACCGGAGAATAAAACCAATCCTGAAATATTGCTGGAGAAATTCCGTACTCACCTGGAACCGGGAGAACAGGAAACATTTACTGTTTCGATTAAAACAGGTAACCGTTCGGCAGTAGCTGAACTGATGACAACCCTATATGATGCCAGTCTTGATAAACTGGAAGAACATAAATGGAACCTTCCTTCCTTCAATAAGCCCTATTTATCCGACAGATGGAAAACAGCCATCAATTCCATGAACAGGCTTGAAAAAAAGATAGTTCCTTCTTTAACCTTTGGAAAAGAAAAAGCTTTCTGGTGGATGCCCGCTAGTTATGCAGCAACCATGGATCCTGATTCAGACGAAAACTATTTTCCCGTATTCAATATGCTTTCGGGAAGAGTTGCTGGTGTTCAGATCCAAAACACGCCAGGCCTCAGTGAAGTAGTGGTAGTTGGCTATGGTATTAAAAAGTCCAGTCTGTCATCAAGTATCATTCAGATTCGTGGCAGTGCCAGTCTGGCTGCTTATTCAAACCTCCTTATTATACTTGACGGTGTTCCCTATACCGGCGACCTTTCCAAATTGAACCTTTCCAGCATACAAAATAACCTGCTTTTAAAAGGTGCGGAAGCGACTGCATTGTATGGATCCAGGGCAGCCAATGGTGTATTGCTCTTAAGTACCAATGGCCCGGTTAAATTACCAGCAGCTCCAACGCCTCCTGTTGTGATCCGAAAAAATTTCAATGAAACAGCCTTTTTCTATCCACAATTGCATGCCGATAAAAAGGGCATCTATCATATCCGTTTCAGGCTTCCGCAAACAGCCACCGAGTGGAAATGGAAATTATTATCGCATACCAAATCAGCTCAGTTTAGTTACCTGGAAAAGTCAATTTATTCTCAACTCCCATTGATGGTATTGCCTGATCTCCCCCGTTTTCTTTACCAGGGAGATAAAATAGAAATCCCAACCCGGATTGCCAACCTGGACACTCTGCCGATTGATGCAACACTTAGCTGTACAATAGAACAGGAACGTACCGGAAAAGATCTAACCAGTCTTTTTCTTACTGAAACTACCAGAACGGTCCGGCTGGAACCCAAAAGCACTTCCTATGGAAAATTTCAGCTGGCAGTACCTGACACCATGCTGGATCCGATCCGCATCCGGTTCATTGTAAAATCCAGTCGCTTTTCAGATG
>CAZJNY010000281.1:0-4472 GCA_964547405.1 uncultured Flavihumibacter sp.
CCGCCAGGAACAAATACCGGAAATCCGATGGCTGTTATTATTGCTGCCGGGAATGTCATACGAGATGAAAAATCAAAACTATGAAACGCCTTGTCTTTTTACTGTTGATTTTATCCAGCTACAAATGTGCGGAGAAGAAAGGCGTGTACCTCTGCGATAGCCCGAATGCCACCAAATACCATTACATAGAAAACTGTCGCGGCCTAAAGGCCTGCAAACATCCGATAATCCAGGTAACCCTTGAGGAAGCCCGAAAACTGCGAAAAACCCTTTGCGGGTGGGAGAAATAAAAGCTGATCTGAAATGCCAATAAACAAATCTTTTCTAAGGAGAATGGAAGTGCTGGATGCATGTCTTAGAAGAAAATGCAGAAGATGGACAATTGATGCGCTCCTGAATTCCGTCAATGAAAGACTTGATGTTATGGATATACCCAGGATTTCAATCCGAACCCTTTATGCCGATTTACACTCCATGCGAAATGAATTCAATGCGCCAATTGAACGCTATAAACATGGTAGTGAAATATGCTATCGGTATTCCCAATTAAATTATTCCATATTGAAAGCCGGATTATTGGAAGAAGATGTACAATGTTTAGTAACTGTAACTAAAATACTTAGGGGCACGAATGAAAGAGAACTGGTACAACAATTAGAAAATATTATTGAAAGATTTGATTTTATAAAGAGCTGATGGTCTCAAAATTCTAAGGCACCTTATTCTATGATAGTCAGGTGTCTCCGCGCCATGGTTGGGTATTCCCTCCATGGTTTTTTTCTGCAAATAGGTTGCAGAGATATCTTATAGTTTTATTATTCTATGAGCCAAACCGATTTTACACAATTTAACCAGATACTTCATTATTTCCGGCAGATGGACCTTGTATTCCTGGACCTCTTGCTGGATCAGCACCGTACCTACCAATCCATGCCCCGAAAAAACTTTTTGCGCATGCTGGGTAGCGCATTTGAGATATTCAAGCGGAAGGGTAATACTCAGTTGTTGGCCTATCCTGGTAAATGTGGCGGCGAAAATTGCAGTGGCTGCCTCCCCAACATGGTGGGTTACTGCTTTGTGGGAGAAGCTACTCCTCACTATTTACCCATGATTTTTCATGTGGAAAATGGCCGGGTACTGGATATGTTTGAATGTACCGAGATGATACATGAGCAAACAGTACCCGGCAAACAATACCGGATCCGCATTGACCCAATCATATTCAACCAGGATGAATCGGAGGATTGACTGCTGTTTAACTTAAGAAAGTATATACTTCCGAATTGAAACTATTTTTTTGCTTTCAGCTTGTACAATCATTGCAGATAGGTTGCAAACAGCATGCTTACTTTAGTGAGTTCTAACCCCTAAACCGAATCATCATGCCCCTGAACAAATCATTTCAGCGGCGCATCGAGGTATTGGACGCTTGTTTGCGAAGAAAGCAACGCAAGTGGACCATTGATTCTTTATTGCAGGAGGTGAACGAGAAACTGGAGGGCATGGGAGTGCAAAAAGTATCGCAAAGAACCTTGTATGCGGACCTGAATGCCTTGCGGCTCGAGTATAATGCTCCTATTGAAGCCTATCGTGATGGCAGATCCAAATGTTTCCGGTATGCCAACCCTGAATTCAGCATCCGACAGTTGCCACTTCAACAGGAGGAGGTAGGTTATTTGCGTGATGCCCTGGATGTGTTAAGACAGATCCGTGGTTTTCAGTTAACCCAGGAAATGGAGACCGTAATTGGGAAGCTGGAAAACACCCTTGCCACAACTTCGGAGAAACGGCATGCATTCATTCAGTTTGAGCATACAGAAATGTCCTCCGGCAGTGCCTGGCTGGACGATATTTTTCAAGCTATCAAGGGCAGGACGGTTTTGCATATCCGTTACCAGCCTTTCCATAAAGAGACGCGTGAATATTATTACCATCCCTATTTATTAAAAGAGTATAGGAATCGCTGGTTTGTGATTGGCCGAAAAGATAGTTATCATAGTTTGACTACCCTGGCCCTGGATAGAATACAAAAACTAAAAGCCTGCTCCCGCGTATTCCAGGAGAATGATCTCTTGAATCCAGATACCTATTATGATTCACTTGTTGGTGTAACCCTGGCAAATGATGCAGAACCTGAACAGATCCTGCTCAAAGTTAAACAGGAGCTTGCTCCCTATGTGCTGACCAAACCGATCCACAGCTCACAGAAACTGATCAAAACTGCTGCTAATGGAGATATCACCCTCGGGCTCTGCGTGGTCAACAATTATGAGTTGCGTTCTGAGTTGTTGGGTTTGGGACCACAGCTTATGGTAGTGGAGCCCCAATCGCTGCGCCAGGAAATGCAGAGCATGTATGAACAAGGCATGAAAGCGTATGAAAGTAAATCTCCAAAACGACAAAAAACCAATGCCTAGACTAAGTCTCTTATTAATAACCGTCCTGCTCTGCCATTCTTGTTCAAACAAGAAACATGACAAACTTCCTAACGACTTAACAGGAAAAGTAATTGGTGTTTTGGATGGCGATACTATAGATATTTTATATGAAGGTAAACCCTTGAGAATTCGCCTTGCTCATGTTGATTGCCCTGAAATGAAAAAACAACAACCCTATTCCCGTGATGCCAAACAGTTCACATCCAATAACTGTTTTGGACAAACTGTGCGCATTCAGCACAGTAATTCTTTTGACCGGAACAAACGCTTAATTGGCGAAGTGATAACCGATAAAGGAAATAATCTTAACAAGGATCTGGTAAAAGCAGGGCTTGCATGGCACTATAAAAAATATTCAAAAAGCTCTGAATATCATGAATTGGAGCAAAATGCTCGTGCTGCTCTAAATGGGCTGTGGCGTGATCCAAATCCAACACCTCCATGGGAATGGCGTCGTCCCCGCAAGCTTGGTATTAAAACTCATACTAAAATCAATGAGTCTTTGACTGAATATTATCTATCAAAGGTTCAGTTGTTAACTAGTTCATTCAAACAGCTGGATATGGTGTAATTGTGGGTTAATATATATTATTCAAAAATTAATAAAAGCAAACAAACAATAATGACAGAAGACAAAGTAAACGACCAAAAAATGAATTTTGAAGCTAATACTGGTATAACATATCACCAATATGGTTTTCGTTCAGCTGATAGATCTAAGTCAAACCCTGATGCAATTGAAGGTTACTTAGATAAGGTTTATGAACGCTTTTTAGAAGAACAAAAGTTGGACGAACAGGGACTTAAGGATAGAGTTTCAAGACTTAAAGCCGAAATACAACAGGAAAAGAGTAAGAAAAATGATGCACTTGCGGACTTGGCATCAGTTAAGCGTGAAAAAGATGATAAGGAAAAGGAGATTGAAGAGTTAGAGTTAGAAAAAATTGAAATCCGAAATGGAGATGGAGAAACAGGTGGCACAATACCATTTGTAATTGGTGCATTTATTACATTGCTGTTAACACTATATCTGTTTGTTTTTTACTCTTCTTCAGGATATTCAGCATTTTATGGAATTAAGGCCGGAAGCTTGGGATTTATTAATCCAAATGTATTCACAGATGCAATGAATAAAGGTGGTGGAGTAATAACATTAATTGTTTTATTTCCTGTTGTATTTCTAGGACTTGGCTTTTTGATTCACGATTCACTTTAAAAAAACAAGCAATTAGTAAATTAAAAAAAAACTAAAAAATTCGGATTGATCATTTTCTTGTTATTTATTACCCTAATTGCAGATGCATTCATAGGTTATAAGATTTCACAAGGAGTTCATGTGAATGAGTTTAATGCAGGACTTACTAATGAGGCTTGGCAATTTTCTATGATCTATTCTGATATTAATTTTTACCTGGTTTTAATACTTGGATTCGTAGTTTATGTTATTTGGGGATTCTTATTACATTTTGTTTTAAGCCATAGTTATTTAAAAACAGAAAGTGAAAAAGTAAAATTATTAATTGAAAATTTAAACAATCGAATAACTGGAAAAAGGAATGAGCTGGCAACGATTGTTTCGAAAATACACAAGCTTGATAGTGATATTATTAATTATGACAATAAGATTAAAGAGAAGGATGAAGATCTTATTGGTTATCAGAATGGAGTTATTCCTATTAATGTAGCATCGTTAAAAGGATCAGTCGGAGAATTTATGGGAGGTTGGCAAACATATACTTATGGAGATTGTGGAACAAAAGAAGGATTGTCAATCATTAATGATGCTATAAAAAAGCAAAGTATCTGGTTGAGTAATAAAGTTCAAAGTTTAAATACAGAAAAATAGTTATGGGATCAGAGATAAAAAAGACTAAAAAAAAGGATAGGAAACCATTGTATTTGTTAGTGGGATTTATACTGTTTTTTTCCTTTTTTGTATTTCTATTGACAAGGCCGTCGACTCAGAGTAAAGCATTAAAAGAGCTGGAAATCTGTTTTAACACGAAGGATGTAGAAATGGTTTGGTATAAATAC
>CAZJNY010000282.1:0-3246 GCA_964547405.1 uncultured Flavihumibacter sp.
TGGAACTGGATGCTGAAAATCTTCTGGCATTGAATATGCGAACCAGCGCATTGCAGAAACTGGACAGAAAAGAGGATGCCTTTATCACCATTGAGGGAGCATTGAAAGAAGATCCCAATAATTCGTTTACACATGCCAATTACGGATGGAATTTGCTGGAAACAGGCGATCATAAAAAAGCACTGGAACATTTCAAACAGTCGCTCCAGCAGAATCCTGGTAACGAATATGCGCAGCAGGGAATGATCCAGGCAATTAAAGCCGGGAATCTCATTTACCGGCTCTTTCTGAAGTATAGTTTCTTCATGGCAAACCTGACTTCCAAATACCAATGGGGCGTGATCATTGGGTTTTTTGTGGGGGTTCGTTTATTGCGGGGCCTGGCTGCCAGCAATGAAGCCATGCGTCCTTTCCTTATCCCGCTTATTATTTTATTATCGCTGGTTGCCTTTTCCACCTGGATCATTACCCCGGTCAGCAACCTGCTTTTCCGGCTGCATCCTTATGGTAAATACATGCTGGATAAGCAGGAGATAAAATCTGCCAATCTGGTCGGAATCAGCCTCCTGTTGGCTGTCATTGGCTTTGGTGCCTATCTGGCAACCAACCAGGCCGGCTGGCTGGTGCTTGGGTTCTTAGGCTTAACGCTTACTATGCCTCTGGGTAATATGTTTGCCAGTTCCACTAACAAGTGGGTGCTGCAATGGTATCCACTGGCAATGGCTTTGGTGGGAGCGCTGGCAGTTTATGACAGCTTCAGCACCAATGAATTGTTCACTACTTATAGCAGCATCTACCTGATTGGCTTATTTGCCTATCAGTGGATTGCCAATGCATTAATTATCCGGGAGGGCAACTAAATTATCTCAGGTACACGGCTTCAAATCTTGCCAGGGGCGCCATACGCGCCTTATTAAGAACAAGTTTATCGCCATCCAGGTTATAATTGTCGGCCATCTCCAGCACTTTTCGTAACTGGTCCTCAATTTCCATATTCTGGCAGGCCATCAGGGTGCCAGCCATTTTGGTAAAGCGGATGCGATTGCCGGGCTGCAATTCATAGGTTCCCATCATGCTGTTGCATCCACCGTTTGCATTGATGCGCTTACCTGCAGTATGAAAAATGATGTGCGGCTCCTTGTTCATGTCAGCAGTCTTGGTTACCGGCTGACCATTCAGCTCCACCAGTTTCCAGTATTTCTCGGTTATGCCACTCATCTCTTTAATTAATACATACTTGTCTGCCAACTCACCTGTAATGCGATTGCCATCCTTATCCAGTTGCATCAACTGATTTTCGCCTACTTTGAATTTTCCCGGTTCTTCCCCGGATAGCTGAATATTTGCCCCATTGGCATCCCAGGTAAAGGTTCCGGAACTGGTGATGGGTTCACCTGATTTTCCCTGGTAAATTCTGGTGAGTTTATAGGTCTTGTCCTTCATCAGCTGAAGGGTGGTTTCAATTCCTTCACAATCCGCACAGGGTAATAGCGCTGTGTAAACACCATCCCAGTCTACTGAGGTCATGCTATTGTCTCCGGTTGGAGTACCCGTACTGGTTGCCGGTGTTTTGCAAGCAAATCCTGCCAGCCATACTGCGGCCAATAAGAAGCAAGTTTGAAGTCGCATAGTATAGTTTTTTAACAATTTATAGATATTGATTGATTTATATTTATTTTTTATTATATAATTTCAAACTATATTTTCCGGTATTGAGACTCCTAATCCAGCACTATGTTTAATCGGCTCTTCTTTTTCTTCTTTTGCTGTTTTGGTTGGATGAGCATTCAGGCCCAGCACACCCGTTTTGCGGATGCGCAAGCTGTCGCCGTTCGGGAAAACAAACCCATCCTGCTTCTGCTTTCCGGCGAGGATTGGTGTGCGCCCTGTGTTAAGCTCAAAAAGAAGGTTTGGAATGAACCCGATTTCCAGGATTTTATCTCCAAGGAATTTGTGCGACTGGAACTCTACATCCCCAAACAGGGAAGCTATGGACAAGAGTGGACGGTCTTCAAAGAGTACGATGAGCTGAAGAATAAGTACCAGGCACCATTCTTGCCTACGATCCTCGTGTTGGCACCCAGTGGGGACGTACTCCAAAAAATTGCGAACGAATTCTCCAAGAAAACAATCCTGACCCAATTGAAAGCATTGCTTGATAGTTGAGGCAGCAGGTTAAAAATGAATCGTGTAAACATCAAAATCAAATCGGTATGAGAAAGAAAATTGTATTGGCTGCTTTCACCTCACTCTGTATGGGACTCTATTCACAGGCCCAGGTGGTGATCAAACCCGCCATTGGTATTAACGCTACGGATTTCTCCAAAGATCCGGGTACAGGTGAATTTAAAGGCCGGGTTGGCTACCAGGTCGGCGCTTCAGTTGCCATTGGTAAAAAAGTGTATTTCGAGCCAGGTATCTATTATGTAAAGAAGACTACGGAATATGTAGACGAAAACACATCCGGACTGGAAGATCAGGATTTCAATATCAGCGGTATACGCGTACCGCTGACTGTTGGATTTAATTTACTAGGCAATGCAGGCTCACCGGTAAGCTTAAGAGGATTTGGCGGTGTGTCCGCTTTTTTTCTTGCAGATATCAAGGACCTTGATAAAGATGATTTCAATACTGCCAGTTGGGGTACCTACCTCGGACTCGGGGTTGATATCTCTATCCTTTTCGTGGAGGCTTCCTATGAATGGTCGCTTACCAATGTTCAAAAAAATGTAGAAACGATTGATATAGGTAAATCCCGCTCCCTGTTTGCACATGCAGGGGTAAGAATTCCTATCGGTACTAAATAAGAAGTGGATTTTGTTCAAAATAGGCAACTGTTCTTCGGAGCAGTTGCCTATTTTAGTTTGACTCAATTCCCTTTTAACGTATTGCCATGCGAATCCCATTCATCTTTTCATTGTTGCTCCTGGTGAGCGCCCCCCTTTTTGCCCAGGACAGCAGCAAACTGGAACTCTGGTACAAACAACCCGCTGCCAACTGGAATGAAGCGCTGCCGGTTGGAAATGGTCGACTGGGAGCGATGGTGTTTGGCAACCCCGTGCGGGAACGAATCCAGCTAAATGAAGAGAGCTTATGGGCGGGTAGTAAGATTGAAGCCAATGCCGATGCTGCTGCTCAACTGCCTCAAATCCGCCAGCTCCTGCTGGATGATTCTATTCAACAAGCCATGGACCTGGCAGAGAAAACCCTGCGCAGTAAACCCATGCGGATCAGGTCCTACCAATC
>CAZJNY010000282.1:3346-4458 GCA_964547405.1 uncultured Flavihumibacter sp.
CTCGACCTGCCCGATGAAGATGCGGGTCCGGATGGGCTGCACATGAAATTTGCCGCCAAACTAACTGCCATGCATAGTGGCGGATCAGTTCAGGCAGTGAATAATAGTTTATATGTGAAGGGGGCTACCGAACTCGTGATTTATCTCACTGCAGCTACCAACTATAATTTGTCGATGCTGGATATGGATCCGGCAATTGATCCGGTACAACGGTGTACAGAGTTATTACGTGGAGTGCCGAAAAATTTTGAACAGGTTAAAGCGACACATATGGCAGATCATGCCAGCTTTTTCAATCGTGTTGCGTTGAAGATTGGTTCCTCCGCATCCCGACTAACGCCCACGGATGAACGAATAAAAAAAGTAAAAGCCGGAGGAGAAGATATTGATCTTGCGGTGCTTCAGTTTCAATATGGCCGTTACCTGCTGATGGGCTCATCGCGCAAGCCCGGAGTATTACCAGCCAACCTGCAGGGCATCTGGTGTAAGGATATGAATGCTCCCTGGAACTCCGACTTTCATACCAATATCAATATCCAGATGAATTACTGGCCGGTAGAAACAGCCAATCTTTCCGAAGCATTTCTGCCCTTGTCCGATTTTGTGGATCTCCTGCGAAAACCGGGAAGGGTTACGGCATCGAAAACATTCGGGTCGCGCGGCTGGACGGTCAATCACCTCACCAATCCTTTTGGCAGAACGGCAATTGCGGATGGCGTGAGCTGGGGCACTTATCCCATTGCCGGCTCCTGGTTATCGCTGCATTTGTGGGAACATTTTTTGTTCACCCGGGATACTGCTTATCTCAGGGAAAAAGCCTGGCCCGTGATGAAAGAATCCGCCGAATTCATGCAGGGATTTTTAATTAAAGACAAACAGGGGCATTGGGTAACGGCACCTTCCACCTCTCCTGAAAATGCGTTTAAACTGCCCAATGGAAAAGTGTTCGGCCTAACCTATGGTGCCACCATGGATATTCAGATCACCCGCGCATTACTGGAAGCCTGTCGCGCTGCCAGTGCAATACTGAAAACCGATCAGCAATTCGCCCGCTCACTGGCAGCCATTGAAAAAGAACTGCCACCGGTTCGCGTGAGTAAACGCTATGGCAT
>CAZJNY010000283.1:0-4450 GCA_964547405.1 uncultured Flavihumibacter sp.
CCAACGTAACAGGATCCAAAAAATTCGCGAGACTGATTCGTGATAACCAATACGAGGAAGCCCTCTCCGTTGCCCGCCAGCAGGTGGAAAACGGTGCGCAGATCCTCGACGTTAACATGGACGATGCACTGCTGGATGGTGTGCAGGCAATGACAAAATTCCTGAACCTGCTGCAGAGTGAACCGGATATCGCCCGCATTCCCATCATGATCGATTCCTCCAAGTTTGAGATCATTGAAGCCGGTTTAAAATGCGTACAGGGTAAATGCATCGTGAACTCCATCTCGATGAAAGAAGGAGTGGAAAAATTCAAGCGGGAAGCCAATATCTGCAGACTCTTCGGTGCTGCGGTGGTAGTAATGGCATTTGATGAACAGGGACAGGCGGATACGCTGCAACGCCGGGTGGACATCTGCTCACGCGCTTATGAAATTCTGGTAAAAGAAGTAGGCTTTGATCCGCAGGATATCATTTTTGATCCGAATGTTTTTGCTGTAGCAACCGGCCTGGAAGAGCACAATAATTACGGTGTGGATTTTATTGAGGCTACCCGCATCATCAAACAAAAAATGCCACTAACCAAAATAAGTGGCGGGGTGAGTAATCTATCCTTTTCCTTCCGCGGTAATGACCATGTTCGCGAAGCAATGCACAGTGTATTCCTGTTTCATGCCATTAAAGCAGGCATGGATATGGGGATCGTGAATGCCGGACAGCTGGTGGTATATGATGAAATTGAACCGGAGCTTCGGCGCTTATGCGAAGACGTTATACTGAACCGGAATAATGATAACAATGAAGCCACTGAGAAACTGATCTCCTTCGCAGAATCTGTAAAAGCCAAGGGGAAAGTGACCGTGAAAGATGAAAGCTGGAGAAAGGAACCCGTTGAAGCAAGGCTGACCCACTCACTGATCAATGGCATTACGGATTATATAGAAATTGATACGGAAGAAGCAAGACAGAAATATCCAAGACCACTGGATGTGATAGAAGGGCCATTGATGGATGGTATGAATGTGGTGGGAGATCTATTTGGTGCCGGCAAAATGTTTCTTCCACAGGTAGTAAAAAGCGCCAGGGTAATGAAAAAAAGTGTGGCCTGGCTGACTCCCTTTATTGAGGAAGAAAAGCGTAACAATCCGGCAGCGCAACAGGGTTCAGCAGCGAAAGTTTTATTAGCTACCGTAAAAGGGGATGTACATGATATCGGAAAAAATATTGTAGGAGTAGTTTTAGGCTGTAATGGCTATGATATCATCGATCTGGGTGTAATGGTACCCGCTGATAAAATACTGGAAACTGCCGTAAAAGAAAATGTTGACATCATTGGTTTAAGTGGATTGATTACCCCTTCTCTAGATGAAATGGTGCATGTTGCACATGAAATGAAGCGCCGGAATATGAAGCAGCCCTTGCTGATTGGCGGCGCAACCACCAGCCGCATGCATACTGCTGTTAAAATCGCGCCGCAATATGACAATGGGGTGATTCATGTACTGGATGCATCTCGCAGTGTAACGGTAGCCAGTTCATTATTGAGTAATGAACAAAGAGGTAAATTATTGAACGATACAGTTGCGGAATACCAGCAACTGCGCCAGGATTTCGAGAAGAAAAAAACCATCAAAACCTATCTCGATTTTGAAAAAGCAACTGCCAACAAAGTAGCCATCGACTGGTCAGGTTATGAGCCGGTAAAGCCACAGTTTACCGGAACAAAAGTATTACAACAGGTACCCTTAAACGAATTGGTACCTTATATCGACTGGGCTCCGTTTTTCATTGCCTGGGAACTGGGAGGACGTTTCCCTCAATTGCTGGAAGATGAAGTAATCGGGAAAGAAGCGACCAAACTTTACCAGGATGCGCTTGCCCTGTTGCAGAAAATTGTGGACGAAAAATGGCTGAATGCAAGAGCAGTAGCAGGTTTCTGGCCGGCTGTTTCAACCGGTAACAGTATCCGTTTACATACCGATGAAAGTTATTATAACCTGGAATGTTTGCGGCAGCAGATAAAAAAAGCACCCGGCCAGCCGAATTTCTCACTGGCGGATTTTATTGCTCCAGAATCTGCCGGTAAGCAGGATTATATCGGTGCTTTCTCTGTAACCATTGAAGGCATTGAACCGCATTTGCAGCGTTTTGTGGAGCAGCACGATGATTATAATAAAATCATGTTACAGGCGCTGGCCGACCGGTTTGCCGAAGCATTGGCGGAATGGCTCCATGCAAAAGTGCGGACCGACTGGTGGGGTTATGCAAAAGAGGAACAACTCACCAATGAAGAATTGATCAAAGAGAAATATATGGGTATTCGTCCGGCTCCTGGTTATCCTGCCTGTCCGGATCATACAGAAAAATACAAGCTCTTCCACCTGCTTGGGGGCGAAGAAACGACCGGCATCATGTTAACTGAATCGCTGGCGATGTATCCGGCCGCCTCTGTATGCGGCTGGTATTTCGCACATCCGCAAAGTCAGTATTTTGGTGTCGGAAAAATCAAAGAGGATCAGTTGGAAGATTATGCAAAAAGAAAAGGACTGTCGGTAGAAGAAATAACCCGCTGGTTAAGGCCGATTCTTGAAGATTAAGCAACTCGTAAATCAATTAAACCATGAACTGGTTATTACTTGTCATTGCCGGATTGTTTGAAGTTGGATTTGCGACCTGCCTGGGTAAGGCAAAAGAAACAAGCGGTACTACTTCCACCTACTGGATGATAGGCTTTTTTATATGCCTTTCCATCAGTATGTTCCTGTTGTATAAAGCCACTCAAACCTTACCAATCGGAACAGCTTATGCTGTCTGGACTGGCATTGGTGCAGTAGGTACTGTTTTGGTTGGGATTTTTTATTTTAGGGAGCCGGCGGAATTCTGGAGATTGTTTTTTCTGACCACCTTGATCGCCTCCATAATCGGACTAAAATTTGTTTCCTCACAATAGTCCCAGTTCCACTAATTCCATCAGGCAGGTAGTGGCATTAAAGCAGAAATGAATCAGCACACCATACCAGAGTGTATTCATACGTTGCCGCAACCAACCCAGAAATAAAGCGAAAGGCAGTAGCCAAAGGAATGAAATCAGGCTCATGTGAATGATGGCAAACAGCAGGGCAGTGAGTACAACAGCCTGCCGGCTATGCATAATTTTCAACAATCCGGCCTGGACGATTCCCCTGTAGGCGAGTTCTTCGGAAAAAGCAGGAACCAGCGCAATCAGGATTACCATGGTTGTTTTTGGATAAGCAAGATGACGGAAAGAAGAATAGTAATACAGTTCCCGTTCAAATATTTTTTCATTGATCCATTTTACACCATAGTTCACCACCATAGCTGCGCCAATTGCCACCAGAACCAGCAGGAATACCCGCCACCAGGCAAAATTATTCCAACGAATCAGTGGTTTGATTTCCGGCCAGAGCAGGTACCCGAAAAATAATCCGCAGCTAAGTAAAAAACCATCGATCAATACCAGTCCGGTTATGGTTTCACCAGCAGGAGGCCAGAAATTAAAAAGCAGGCAAACAAAGAGATTAATGCTGAAAAAAATTACGACGATCAAACGGTACCGCTCATAAGCACCCTCCCATTCTTCCGATGGAACGGTAGGCTGGCCACACTGATGGCAGATCACTTCCTCAGGTTGCAGCAGTGTTCCGCAGGCATTGCATTCATATCCGGATTCGATTTCTTCCATCCAGTTATTTTTTTTCAAACAACCACCAGAGACTCTTGCGTGGCTTTTTTTGATAATTGGTGCCAATGTATTTGCTGATATGATCCATCGCTTCGTTCATATCATCGGTAAGTAGTACCAGGTCGAGATCGTGTTCCCCAATTGTTTTCTGTTCTTTCATAAACTCGAGATAATCCATCAATGGCTGATAAAACGCTTTACCAATCAGCACAATAGGAAATTGTATGATTGTTTTGGTTTGAACCAGCGTAAGCGTTTCAAAAAATTCATCCATCGTACCTACTCCTCCCGGCATAATGATAAAGGCATAGGAATATTTAACCAGCAAAACTTTGCGAACAAAAAAATGTTCAAAAGTGATTGATTTATTGAGGTAGGGATTTGCTTTTTGTTCGAAAGGCAGTTGAATATTGCAGCCAACAGAATAACCCCCCACTTCAAAAGCACCCCGATTGGCTGCTTCCATTACGCCAGGGCCACCGCCTGTCATGGTTGTAAATCCCAGACCGGCAATACGACGCCCGCATTCACGGGCCAGCTCATAATATGGGTGATCTTCGGCAAACCGTGCAGAACCAAATACGGTAATACAGGGACCCACAAAGTGAAGCGTCCGGAATCCTTTGATGAACTGCCGGAACACCTTAAAAGCAAAACCTAATTCATAACTGCGGGGCTTGGGACCTTCCAGGTAGAAAAGTTCTTTTGGAGGAATTATCGGTTGTTGAGGCGCCATTTCAATAAATTTGA
>CAZJNY010000284.1:0-4447 GCA_964547405.1 uncultured Flavihumibacter sp.
CCATCGCTCAGGGCCCATTCCACCCCTCCTTCATAAATTGCATTATTGGGACATTCGGGTTCGCAGGCCCCGCAATTGATACATTCTTCGGTTATTTTGATCGCCATGTTTTATCGTTTAATGGGTTCGAGATGAGTTAACTTTGCACGCAAATTTAGAGGTACATGTTGAATTTACAACACCGGATTGATTTATTGGTTCAGCTGGGAGAATATATATTGGCCAATCCGCCTGAATGGCAGGAGGCTAAAGCCCGGGCCCATGCAGCCAATGCCTGGTTTATTCCGGAGTTTATTGACCTGGCCAGTACTGCTATCGCAAAGCAATTCCTGAACCGGCAGACGCTGGAATCGGTTGCCGGGGAATATGCAGTGCCTGATTCGCCGGAATCCTCCAAAACAATAGGCATCGTAATGGCCGGCAATATTCCCATGGTAGGGTTTCACGACTGGTTATGTGTATTCCTTACCGGACATAAAGCACTTATCAAGCCGTCCTCCCGAGATTCGGTTTTGTTGCCTTTTTTGCTATCCAGGCTGCAGGAATGGGAGCCCGCCTCTACGGCAAGTACCGGATTTTCAGAAATGCTCAAAAATTGTGATGCCTATATTGCCACCGGTTCCGATAACAGTGCCCGCTATTTTGAATATTATTTCAGCAAATACCCTCATATCATCCGCAAAAACCGGACATCAGTAGCCATTCTGGATGGAACAGAATCGAAGCAGGAACTGGAGTTACTGGCAGATGATACCCATCTTTATTTTGGACTGGGTTGTAGAAATGTTACGAAACTTTATGTTCCGGAAGGATATGCATTTGAGCCAATCCTGGAAGCCATGAGAAAATACCATTTCTTTTTTGAGCATTCCAAATACAAAAACAACTATGATTACCAGCTCGCGCTCCACCTGCTGAATAACCAGTATTACATGACCAATGGATCGATACTGCTTTCCCGGAATGAGTCGCTGTTTTCACCAATCAGCCAGTTGAATTATGAATTTTACCAGGAAAAAAGCCAGGTATTGGCCGGGCTTCAGAATAATCAGGTAGTACAATGCGTTGTAGGACATGGTAACCTGCCCTTTGGTGAGGCCCAGTGCCCAGGTTGGAAAGATTATGCGGATGGCATTGACACAATGACATTTTTGGTAACTTTAAAAGCCTGATCTGACAGGGAACCAGTCATCTACGAAGACCTTAGTAAAACTTCTGTTAAACTGGAAAGCCATGCAACTGAAAAGGTGGCGGCTTCGTTATTTTGTAAGAGTCAGGCATATGCTTTGACGAACAAAAAGAAAAAAGGAAGATTCATATGAAACTACAGCAAATTGTACCCGTTATTCTGATTAGCGCGGTTACATCGGTAGGAAGCATGTGGGCCTACAACAGGTATGTAGGCGTGGAAAGAATGGTTTATAACAGCTCCGACAGTAATCGCATCCCAACTAATTATGCCGGATTTTTTGATGGTGTAAACAATGCTCCCACTGATTTTAGTCAGGCTGCTGAGGCAGCAACACCGGCTACGGTACATATTAAAACCAAAGCCACCCGAACTGCCAGTAACAACCTGCCGAAAAGGAGTCCTTTATTTGATCTTTTCGGATTCGACTGGGATGAGGGCATGACACCGCGCAGTATGCCGCAAATGGCATCCGGTTCCGGCGCCATTATCAGTGATGATGGATTTATTGTAACCAATAACCACGTTATTGATGGGGCTGATGAGATCACGGTGACAATGAGTGATAAAAAAACCTACAAAGCCCGCCTGGTGGGTGCTGACCCGAGCAGTGACCTGGCGGTTTTGAAAATAGATGCCCGAAACCTGCCCTTCCTGCTTTACGGAAACTCAGACGATGTAAAAGTCGGGCAGTGGGTATTGGCAATTGGTTATCCCCTGAACTTACAGACTACAGTTACGGCGGGAATTGTAAGTGCGAAGAGTCGTACACTGGAAATCAATCGCAGGCAGAGTAATACGCCTATTGAATCCTTTATTCAGACTGATGCAGCGGTTAACCCGGGCAACAGTGGAGGTCCGCTTGTGAATACAGCCGGGCACCTTATTGGAATCAATTCGGCAATTGCCTCTCCAACCGGTTCCTATGCAGGTTATTCCTTTACGATTCCGGTGAATATGGTAAAGAAAATTGTGGCGGATCTGATGAAATTCGGAACCGTTCAGAGAGCGTACCTGGGTATTAATTATGCCCCGGACAACCTCAGCGAAGAAGTGAAAAAGCAGGAAGGTATAACCAGCGGCAATGGCGTGTATGTTCTGGATGTAACCAAGGACGGAGCTGCTGCTGCATCAGGCATTAAAAAAGGAGACATCATCACCCGCATCAACAGTGTACCGGTAACTTCAGGTGCTGAGATGGTTGGTCAGATTGCAACCTTCCGCCCTGGCGATAAGGTAAAAATCGGATTCGTTCGGGAAGGCAAGGATATGATCAAAGAAGTAACCTTACGCAACAGCAGTGGTACTACAGAGATTGTAAAAGTGAGTGTGCTGGACAAACTGGGAGCTGAATTCGGCAATATAGATGCGAAAATGGCGAAAGAAATGGGTGTTAAAGGAGGGGTTATCGTAAAAAGTATATCCGAAAGTGGTGCCTTCAGCAAAACGAGAATGGAAACAGGATTTGTTATCCTTAAAGTGAATGGTAAAGAAGTGAGCAGTATAGATCAGTTCCGTGATGAATTGGAAAAAGCCGGAAACTCAGTAACGCTGGATGGTATGTATCCTGGTTACGAAGGTGTGTTCCGGTATCCAATGAAGATCGTGGAGTGAGGGATGTGAGATCTGAGATGTGAGACGTGAGATGTGAAATAATTTGGGCGATCCTGGTTGGATCGCCCTTTTTTTATGTTTATCGTTTTAATGCGAAAACTTTGTAGCCCCAGGCATTTAGCTGAAAATAGCGGTAGCCGGGATGAAAAATAAAATTGCCGCCATCCAGCACATCTTCATAGGAGCCGTCAATGGCAGCATCCTGAAATCCGAATCCCACATTATCATAGGGAGACAGGTTGAGAATAACCAGAACCTGGTCCTTTTCAGAGGTTCGTAAAAAGGCGAAAATGTGCTGATTGGCACTGGTCTTAACCCTGTAAGTATAACTTTCAGGTGATCCTGCCTGGAGACAAAGAAATTCCTTTCTGATGGTTAGCAGCTTTCTGTAGAAGTCATGGTATTCAACTGGCTCCTTCCACTCGATCGGATCACGGTCGAAAAATTTAAGTCTTTTTCTATTGGGTAATTCCTGTCCGCTATAGATAAGTGGTATCCCGTTCCAGGTTGCACTGAAAACAGCGAATGCCTGGTGAGCGGGACCATATTTTTCAAACTCGGTACCATTCCAGCTATTCTCATCGTGATTGGTCGTAAAATAAAGCCGCATTGCACCTTCAGGAAACATATGATTGTACTTCCACAGCAGGTTTTCCAATCCGGCAATATCTGTATGGCCTTTTATAAAATCGGTGGTTTTGTGCATCCATTCCCAGGTATAGGTACTATCGAATGCTTCATGATAGTGCGGTTCTTCACATTCTGCCAGCCAGAATAGCGGTTTTTCTTTATCCAGACTTGTCCTCGCTTCTATCCAGAAATCCAGGGGCACCAACATGGCCATATCACAACGAAATCCATCAATATCGCATTCCTGTACCCAGAATCGCATAGCCTCAATCATGGCCGTGCGCATTGCTGCATTGGTGTAATCCAGGTCAATAACATCATCCCAACCATTGGAGTCATAAAAATTACCTGCAGCATTTATTTTGTAAAACTCGGGATGGGAAACAGTCCAGGTATGATCCCAACCCGTATGATTTGCCACCCAATCAATGATAATTTTAAATCCCAATTCATGTGCCGCACCAACGAGGATTTTGAAATCTTCGATGGTTCCGTATTCAGGGTTGGTGGTATAAAAATCACTGCAGGCATAATAGCTGCCAAGAATTCCTTTTCGTTCCTTTTGAGCTATCGGAGTTATAGGCATGAACCACAATACCTCAACACCCATGTCTTTTAACCGGGGAAGTGCAGCCATAAATCCGGAGAAATTGCCTTCAGAAGAATATTGACGTAGGTTCACTTCATACACATTACTGGACCTTGACCAGCTTACGGGGACAAAAGGCAATCTCGACATTTGATTTATTTTACTAATAAATAAAACCAGGCTGAACTGTTATTAAATTCAGCGGTTAATAGTGAAAATAAGATAAAAAAGCCTTTATCGGCATGCTCATCAAACTAAGTACATTTGTGTTATGAAGCAATTTGAGGTTCCGGCAGAATACCGTAGTCCGCTGATTACTGCAATCAAGCAAAAAAGAAAACAGGAAGACCGGCTGAAAAAAGATTTTAGTCCTACCCTTTTGGATTTCGGCGATCTCCATATTTATCTTGCCCGCCATTTTGGAT
>CAZJNY010000285.1:0-4435 GCA_964547405.1 uncultured Flavihumibacter sp.
TTAAATGGGCGGAGAAGCAGGACTGGCGGGAGAAAGCCATGAAGGAATGGGCAGCAGAAAAAGTAAGCCTGGAATCAATCGATTCTATGGGAATACGCAAGCTCTTGCAAAATGATTCCAAAAAACTGCGACTCATCAATGTATGGGCCACCTGGTGCGGTCCCTGTACCAGGGAGTTTCCGGATTTCATCACCATTCATCGCATGTACCGGGGAAGAGCATTTGAGTTCATCAGTATCAGTGCCGATGATCCGGAGAAAAGAGCCAATGCCCTGGAGTTCCTGCAACAACAACAGGCATCCGGGAAAAATTATATTTTCAATTCCAGCGATAAATATGCACTGATTGAAGCCATCGATCCCAACTGGCAGGGAGCACTTCCTTACACCCTGGTGGTAGAACCCGGAGGTAAGATTGTATATGCCAAACAGGGCACCATTGACCCGGATGCGATGAAAACCCTGCTAATTGACCACCCCTTACTTGGACGATATTTCTGATACTGGTTGCTATACGGTAAATTTGCCCGCTAAACTGGAATCTTTGAGCACACCGGTATTTCTTGTTACGCCTCCCTTTACACAGTTGAACACGCCTTACCCGGCCACTGCTTACCTGAAAGGATTCCTGAACACCAAAGAGATTGCATCAGAGCAGGCAGACCTGGGTATTGATCTTACACTGGCCCTGTTCAGCCGCCAGGGATTGGAAGAGTTTTTCAGTATAGTGGAGCCTGCCTCCATTGAAAGTCCCAACTCCAAACGGATTTACCAGCTTCGCAACCAGTACATGGAAACCATTGATGAAGTCATCCGCTTTTTACAGGGAAATGAACCTACCCTGGCGCATCGTATCGCCGGAAGAAATTTCCTGCCCGAGGCAAGCAGGTTTGCTCAATTGGATGACCTGGTTTGGGCTTTCGGCAAAATGGGTACACAGGACAAGGCCAAACACCTGGCCACCCTATACCTGGAAGATTTATCCGATTTCATCAAGGAAAATGTAGATGAACATTTTGGCTTCAGTCGCTATGCAGAAAAGCTGGCGCGTTCTGCCAATCGGTTTGATGAACTATATGCCGCCTTACAAAATGCACCCGGTTTCATTGATCAGAAAATGACGGCCTTACTGGAAGCCTATATTCAGCGATATCAACCTTTACTGATTGCGTTTTCTGTCCCCTTTCCCGGCAACCTGTTTGCGGCCCTGCGTTGCGGTCAATATATAAAACAGCATCATCCCGCTATAAAGATTGCGATGGGTGGAGGCTTTGCCAATACGGAATTGCGCTCCTTAAAGGATACCCGCATCTTTGAGTTTATTGATTTCATCACACTGGATGATGGAGAAGCTCCTATTGAACAACTGCTCGCTTATGTGAGAAAGCAGATTGATGCGGCTGAATTGAAACGAACATTTTTGCTTGCCGAAGGGGCACTCACCTATATTGAAAACAAAGCCTGCCGCGATTACAAACAGGCAGACCTGGGCACCCCCGATTACAGCGGCCTTCGATTGAATGAATACATACAGGCAATTGAGATCATCAACCCGATGCATTCCCTGTGGAGCGACGGGCGCTGGAACAAACTAACGATGGCGCATGGTTGCTATTGGGGCAAATGCACGTTCTGTGATATCAGCCTGGATTATATTCGGTTATACGAGCCTGTTGCAGCTTCCCTGATCGTTGACAGAATGGAAACCATCATTCAGCAAACAGGCAACAATGGATTTCATTTTGTGGATGAAGCAGCGCCGCCTGCCCTGATGCGCGCGGTTGCCTTAGAGATCATCAGGCGCAAACTTATTGTGAGCTGGTGGACCAATATCCGTTTTGAGAAAAGCTTCACGCGCGATCTCTGCTTGTTGTTGAAAGCTTCTGGTTGCATAGGTGTATCAGGCGGATTGGAAGTTGCATCAGACCGGCTGCTGGCATTGATTGATAAAGGAATCACCGTTGCACAGGTAGCGCGGGTGAACAAACATTTCACCGAAGCGGGTATTATGGTACATGCGTATCTCATGTATGGCTTCCCAACGCAAACAGATCAGGAGACCATTGATTCGCTGGAGATGGTGCGACAATTATTTGCTGCCGGGGTATTGCAGAGTGCGTTCTGGCATCAGTTTACGATGACAGCTCATAGTCCGGTTGGACTGGCACCTGAAAAATTCAAGGTGACTGCGCTTCGTCCGGCTGAAATTTTATTTGCCGATAATGATGTGGAACACGAAGATCCAACCGGTGCGGATCATGCTGCGTATGGATATGGGTTGAAAAAATCATTACTGAATTTCATGCATGGAGCCTGCCTGGATTTCCCCCTGCACAAATGGTTTGATTTTAAAGTACCGAAGACAAGTATTCCTCCGGATTATATAGAACGAATTTTGAAGGAAGAAGATTTTTCAACTACCAAGCCCACTACCAAAATTGTATTCATTGGCAACCTGCCAACTGCAGAAATTGTGGTGAAATCAAAAAAAGGGCAGCAATGGGAATCCATGGAGTTGTCCTTTGAAACGCTGCAATCTGACCTAACCATTCGCCTCTCAAAAGAAGAGGGAGCATGGTTGGTATCCATACTCCCTCAACTGCAAATAGATAATCCCAAAACAATGACCCGGCAGGAATTGAAAACTTCTTATGAAGCTGCGGGCTTGCCGGATTTCGAACTATTCTGGGATAATAAGCCGATCAGCAACCTGTATAAAGCAGGCCTGCTGCAGCTGTAAAATATTAATCGCGACTGCTAAGTTTACTCAGCAACCGGAGCATTTCAATATAGAGCCAGATGATGGTCACCATCAAACCGAAAGCACCAAACCATTCCATGTATTTGGGAGCACCCATCTTTACTCCGTTTTCAATCATATCAAAATCGAGGATGAGGTTGAGTGCTGCGATGGCAACCACAAAAAGCGAGAAGCCAATACCAAGCAGACTTCCTTCGTGCAGGAATGCCAGCTCCACACCAAACAATCTCAATACCAGTGCAATGAGATAAAAAACCGCAATACCTGCTGTAGCGGTGAATACGATGGATTTAAAACGCTGGGTGGCTTTAATAACACCGGTGCGATATAAAACATACATAGCGATAACAGTTCCGAAAGTGAGCGCCACTGCCTGCATAACGAGGCCGGGAGCCACTTCAGAAAACGCATCCGCATAAACAGCAGAAATGCCTCCCACAAAAACACCTTCTACCAAACCATAGGCAGGTACGGTGTATTGTCCGTATTGAGGTCGGAAACTGGTAACCAGCGCTAAAATCAATCCCACAATTGCTGACCCGATTACCCAGGGCATTACATTAACCCCTTCGAAATGGGCTTTCCAGGTAAGTAAAGCCGAAGCCATCAACAGGAAAAAGAGGAAGATAAATTTGTTCATAGTGCCTCTTTCGGTCATGGTTTCGGTACCAACACCGGTAAGAGAAGCTTCAAATCGTTTTTCAGAAAGTGCCGGGTTTCCGGACTTAAAAATTGCCATAGGTCTGAGTTTAGGGGGTCAAAGTAGTAAATACTGGCTGAAAATCAAAATGCATACCCCTCACATTTTTCATCTCACTTCTCACTTCTTCCATACTCAATCAAATCCCACTGGTTGCCATACAAATCTTCGAAAACAGCTACTTTACCATAGGCTTCAACAGAAGGTTCCCGAACTATTGTAATCTCATTATCAAGCAGCTTCTGATAATCTCTCTCGAAATCATCCGTACTCAAAAAAAGAAATACACGTCCGCCTGTTTGATTTCCGATCCTGCTTTTTTGTTCTTCTGTGGTAGCCTTTGCAAGCAATAAGCAGCACTCAGTTGCTCCCTGGGGTTTCACTAATACCCACCGTTTAGTCTCCGACAAAACAGTGTCCTCAACCAACGTAAAATGCAGCTTTTCCGTGTAAAACGCTATGGATGCATCATAGTCGTCCACTACAAGTGCAATATGAGCAATTTGCTGTTTCATGCCGAAGCCTTATAAATAAATGATGCTCCACTCAGGCAGCAGCACCCACTGATTTTTGCAAGGCTTTTTGTTGGCGGAGTAATTCTTTTTCCTGGCGCTTCTTTTCTTTCGCTTGCCTTTTCAGCTGCTTTTCATGCTGCTTTTGTTGTTTATCCAATTTCTTCTGCGACTTCTTAAGTTTTTTTTGTTTTTTCTGCGCTTTTTTCGCGTGCTTCTGTGTTTTCCGGTGCTGCTTGGCCATTTCTTTCTGTCTCTTGACAGCGGCTTTATCAGGAGCCTGCGCATGCGTCGTTCCTGCCACTGTAAAAAGCAGTGTCAGCATCAGTATAATCTTTTTCAGCTGATTCATTCCTTAGATTTTAATATGATTAAAACGATCAGTTCCTTGGTCGTATAAAAAAGAGACGTTTTAACCTCTTTTTGTAATTGTTGCTCACAGGATATCTACGGTTCGGCGTAA
>CAZJNY010000286.1:0-4422 GCA_964547405.1 uncultured Flavihumibacter sp.
GAGGAAACGGGCAGATTTGGCTCCTTTGGAGGGAAGTGTTACTGGCTCAGCAACAAGTAGCAGGCTTTGATCCAGGTGGTGGCCAAACCAGTACCGCGACTGGCGCAGATCGTTCAGACAGAAAGAAAACCATCCTATTGAAAAGAGCAACAATTGCAGGCAGCAGGCAAATAATTGATCCACTGCCTGCCATTGTTTTCTGATCAGGATATGTAGTCCGATGCAGGCTGCCAGTAGCAGCAGGCAGCAAAGGGAACTGATGTGCAGGTTTCCGGGCAGGAGCTTTTCGCTTAGCCATATACCAGCAATAAAGGGTATGACTAAGCGGATAAAGGGAGCCGGCATCCAGGGAGCTGCATTCTTTTGCATAAAAAATGATCTCCCCGAAAACTAAATCGCGACGTAGCCTCCTGCAAGGGTTTTTTAACCCAATAAAACTCCGTTTAATTCAGGTGGATGGGCATTTCCCGGATGCTGATTTCCCGCCGAACTTTGGGCAGATTGGCAAGTGAATCTTTTTCCGCATCCCTGAATCCTAGCGCCAGCAGGAGTACGGCAGTTTTGCCAGTTTCTGCCAGTCCGAGAAGTTCATCAATTTTAGCGGGATCAAATCCTTCCATTGGCGTACTGTCAATTTTTTCCATGGCTGCTGCCGCTGTGGCATAACCGAGTGCGATATAGGCCTGACGCGCGTTCCAATTGGTTAACTGTTCAGTTGTTTTATTCTGAATAGAAGAGAGGATCATGTTTTTAAACCCATCGAGTGATTCTGCAGGCAGGTTACGGATTGCGGCCATCCGGTTAATATAGGCGTCTACCTGCTCCGGACTAATGGATTTCCAGACAGTGAATACCAGCAGGGCACCACTTTCTGTGATTGCGGGCTGGTTATAGGCAGCGGGAGCGATTTTCTCTCTCAAAGCAGCGTCTTCAATTACCAGTACTTCAAAAGGTTGCAGTCCCAGTGAGCTGGGTGCGAGCTTCACTGCTTCCAGAATATTTTTCAGGGCCGCTTCAGGCACCAGTTCTCCATTATAACGTTTGGTGGCATAGCGCCAGTTCAATTGTTCCAGATAATGCATATGGTGTATTTTTAAATTATGTACTTGCATATACAATGTTCAAACATCATTCCAGAAATGGTATCCCTGACAAGATTGCAGTCCACCCGACCGGTGCCACCGGTCGGGTGGCACCGGTCGGGTAAAAAAAATCCCCTGAACGGAAAGTCCAGGGGATCGTATAAAAAATAGTCAGTAGCTTATTTGCTGAGGTACATTGAACGGTCTTTATACAACTGCCGGAAATAAGGATCACGAAGGTCTTTGATGAAGCGGATGGCTTCGCCGGTACTCTTCATTTCAGGTCCGAGTTCTTTGTTTACGCCCGGGAATTTGTTAAAGCTGAACACAGGCTCCTTGATCGCAAAACCTTTGAGTTTTTTCTCAAATTTGAAATCTGTGAGTTTGTTCACACCCAGCATCACTTTTGTGGCAACATTCAGGTAGGGAATCTGGTAAGCTTTTGCAATGAATGGAGTGGTACGGGAAGCACGCGGGTTGGCCTCAATCACATACACTTTTCCATCTTTTACGGCAAACTGGATATTTATTAATCCCTTAATATTCAGTGCCCGTGCAATTTTCTCTGAATAATATTCCAGGGTAGTCACTTCCAGTGGTGTGAGGTTAAAAGCAGGCAGAACCGCATTGGAATCACCTGAGTGAATGCCTGCGGGTTCAATATGCTCCATTACACCCATTACGTGGAAATTTTCACCATCAAAAATGGCATCCACTTCTGCTTCCTGGCAGCGATCCAGGAAATGGTCAATCAGAATCTTGTTACCCGGAATGTGTTTGAGCAAACTTACCACCGCTTTTTCGACCTCTTCGTCGTTGATTACGATCCGCATTCTTTGTCCGCCTAATACATAGGATGGGCGCACCAGTACCGGATACCCAACTCGATTGGCCACTTGCACTGCTTCATCCACATCGTATGCTGTACCATAATCGGGATAAGGAATACCCAGTTCCTTCAGCATATCGCTGAAACGTCCGCGGTCTTCGGCAATATCCATGTTATCGAAGGAGGTTCCTATGATGCGGATTCCTTTTTCATGCAAGCGCTGGGCAAGTTTCAGGGCTGTTTGTCCGCCTAACTGTACGATTACGCCTTCGGGTTGTTCATGTTCAATGATTTCCCAGAGATGCTCCCAGAAAACCGGCTCAAAATAAAGTTTGTCCGCAATATCGAAATCAGTTGAAACGGTTTCCGGGTTGCAGTTCACCATGATGGCTTCGTAACCGGATTCCTTGATCGCGAGTAATCCGTGAACACAGCAATAATCGAATTCGATTCCCTGTCCGATTCTATTGGGACCTGAACCGAGCACCACAATCTTTTTCTTATCAGTAACCTTACTTTCATTTTCGCCACCTTCTTCGAATGTGGAATAGAAATAAGGAGTTTTCGCTTCGAATTCTGCTGCGCAGGTATCTACCATTTTATATACCCGGCGAATACCTGCTTCTTTACGCTTGGCGTACAACTCATCTTCATGGCCATCCTGCATAATGCGGCAAATCTGTTCATCGCTGAAGCCATGTACTTTGGCTTCCCGGATCAGTTCCACCGGAATGGTTGCCAGTTTGTATTTGGCGATTTCTTTCTCGAGGTTTACGATCTTCTGGATTTCATAAAGGAACCAGCGATCGATACCGTTGGTAACTTTAGAAATCGTATTGATACTCACGCCCAGCATGAGGGCATCTTTAATGCGAAAGATGCGATCCCATTTCGGAGTTTTGATGTATTCGATCAGTTCTTCCGCATGCATCTGGCTCTTGCCATAGTATCCGAGTCCGACTGCGTTGTTCTCAAGGCTCTGGCAGGCTTTCTGTACTGCTTCCGTGAAACTGCGTCCGATGCCCATAACTTCTCCCACACTTTTCATCTGCAATCCAAGTGTATCATTGGCTCCTTTGAATTTATCAAAGTTCCAGCGCGGGATTTTAACAATCACGTAATCCAGTGCAGGCTCAAAATATGCTGAAGTACTTTTGGTGATCTGGTTTTCAAGTTCATCCAGTGTATATCCGATCGCCAGTTTGGCAGCGATTTTTGCAATCGGGTAACCGGTTGCTTTGGATGCCAGTGCGGAGGAACGGCTTACACGCGGATTGATTTCAATAGCGATAATTTCCTCAGTGGCAGGATTCAGGGCAAACTGCACATTACACCCTCCGGCAAAGTTGCCGAGGTCGCGCATCATGTTGATGGCGGTATTGCGCATCAGCTGGAAGGCTGTATCAGAGAGTGTCATTGCGGGAGCTACCGTGATGGAATCTCCGGTATGCACGCCCATGGGGTCGAAGTTTTCTACCGTACAGATGATTACCACATTATCATTGGCATCCCGCAACAATTCAAGCTCAAACTCTTTCCAACCCAATACGGCCTGTTCAACCAGTACCTCATGGATGGGAGAGGCCTGCAATCCGCGGTTCAGCGCTTCATCGAGGTCATCCTTATCGTGCACAAAACCTCCACCTGTACCACCCAGGGTAAAGGAGGGGCGAATTACCAGGGGGAAACCGATTTGCTGGGCAAATTCTTTTCCTTCCAGGAAACTGTTGGCGGTTTTGGCGGTAGCAACAGGAACACCGAGCTGAATCATCCACTGGCGGAATTTTTCGCGGTCCTCGGCCTTATCAATGGCTTTGATGTCAACCCCGATCAGGCGAACGCCATATTTTTCCCAAACTCCCAGGTCTTCCGCTTCTTTGGCCAGGTTAAGGGCTGTTTGTCCGCCCATAGTTGGCAGTACCGCATCAATCTGGTTTTCTTCCAGAATCTGCTCAATACTTTCTACGGTCAGTGGCAGGAGATACACGCGGTCGGCCATCATGGGGTCGGTCATGATCGTAGCCGGATTGCTGTTGATCAGAATAACCTTGATCCCTTCTTCACGTAAACTGCGGGCAGCCTGGGTTCCGGAATAATCGAATTCGCAGGCTTGTCCGATAATAATGGGTCCTGAACCGATGATCAGAACAGATTTGATGGAATTGTCTTTTGGCATGGTTGCGGAAAAATAAATTGCGCAAAAGTACGGCCCGGGAAGCAATTTTCCTGATTAATTTTACCCGACCGGTGCCACCCGACCGGTGGCATCGGTCGGGTGAGGAAAGATGACACAAAAAAGGCCCTCACCGAAGCGAGGGCCTGTCAGTATACTGAAGAGGTGCATTAACTATTGTGATAGGCTGCCATCTCGATGTCGTCCAGCAACACTTTTCCTTTGCGCACTTCCGCTTTACGGACTGCACGGGATTGTTTTTCGTCCTGTTTGCTCAGGATCTTGAACATCCATTTCTGGCGGGCCTCCTGACCTTTAAAAGCCCCGATCAGGGATCC
>CAZJNY010000287.1:0-4395 GCA_964547405.1 uncultured Flavihumibacter sp.
ATTTGTGAAGCCAAAGCTTTTCCAAGTGATCAGTACATGCTGGAAACACATATCAAAGCATTGGGGTATGATCCTGAAGATGTGTTGATCGAAGTTAGTCCGCGCGCTGGAGAAGTTACCATTCATCAGGAAGATATCCTGGCTGCCATTCAGCAGACAGGAGAGGAGCTGGCGCTCATTCTCTGGGGTGGCGTAAACTATTATACCGGGCAGCTTTTTGATATGGAAGCGATCACCCGCGCAGGCCATGCTGTAGGAGCAAAAGTGGGATTTGACCTCGCACATGCTGCAGGTAATATTCAACTTGAGCTGCACAACTGGAATGTTGATTTCGCCTGCTGGTGCAATTATAAATACCTGAATGGTGGTCCGGGTGCTGTTGGTGCTGCGTTTATTCATGAACGTTATCACAAGGATAAGTCGCTCCATCGCTTTGCCGGCTGGTGGGGATATGAAAAAAATACACGGTTCAGGATGGAGAAAGGCTTTGTTCCGGTTGAAACAGCGGAGGGATGGCAACTTAGTACGCCATCGCCCATTTTATATGCTTCCCTGCGGGCCTCGCTGGACATTTTTACTGCCGCGGGATTCCAAAACTGTTTGCAAAAAGCGCAGCAGATGGCTGCCTACCTGCGCTTCCTCCTGGAGGAGGTCGCTGCTGCTAAACCGGGAAAATTCGAATTACTGACACCTTCTTCACCAGCTATGCGCGGTTGCCAGGTTTCCCTGCTGGTAAAACAGTGCGGCCGCGACTTATTTGATGAACTCAGTAGCAAGGGTTTTTTTGTCGACTGGCGGGAGCCGGATGTAATCAGGCTGGCACCGGTACCACTTTACAACCGATATGAAGAAATCTGGCGTTTCGCCCAGGTGCTGCGCAGCTAATCCTTCTTATCTTCGTGCCTATGAACAGGCAATCACTGGTAGCACAGATTAAACAGAAGCAATCTTATTTGTGTGTTGGACTGGATACGGATCCGGAAAAACTTCCGGCGCATCTGAAAGGGGATCCCAATGCCGTAGTTTCCTTCAACAAAGCCATTATTGATGCAACACTAGACTGCTGTGTAAGTTATAAGATCAATACGGCTTTTTATGAAGCAATGGGCACAAAGGGATGGCAGATTATGGAAGAAACGGTTCATTATATTCCTTCCACCCATTTGAAAATTGCAGATGCAAAAAGGGGCGATATTGGAAATACCAGTTCACAATACGCGAAAGCTTTTTTTGAAACCCTGCCTTTTGATGCGATCACTGTGGCGCCATATATGGGTGCCGATAGCGTACAGCCTTTCCTGGAATATGACAACAAGTGGACCATTGTGCTGGGTCTCACCAGTAACAAAGGAGCGGCAGATTTTGAATTGCAGAAACTGGGTACGGAGTACCTGTATGAAAAAGTGATGAAAACAGTTGCTTCCTGGGGAAACCCCGGAAACCTGATGTTTGTGGTGGGAGCTACGCAGGCGGCCGCATTCAGTGAAATCAGAGCCTGGTTGCCGGATCATTTTTTCCTGGTACCGGGAGTGGGTGCACAGGGTGGCAGTTTGCGGGAACTATCAGAGAAAGCATTAAACAGTGACTGTGGTTTGCTTGTTAATGCCAGCAGGGCCATCATCTATGCGTCTGAAAAAACTGATTTTGCAGAAGAAGCCCGTGCTATTGCCCGTCAATACCAGGTAGAGATGAGCGGGTATTTACAGTAAACTGATTACATTAGTACGATAAAATAAACGATGCCATGGCCCAGGACCTATTTCAATCTCCCGATTATCTGAAGCTGGATGATTTGTTAACTGAGGAACATATTATGATTCGCGATGCGGTTCGCAATTATGTTAAACAGGAGATATCGCCTATCATTGAGGAGTATGCGCAAAAAGCTGAATTCCCGCGACAGATTGTAAAGCAAATGGGAGAATTGGGAGTATTTGGTCCAACCATTCCCGCTGCTTATGGAGGAGGTGGATTGGATTATATTTCTTATGGTTTGATGATGCAGGAGCTGGAGCGGGGTGATAGTGGCGTTCGTTCTACGGCATCGGTGCAGGGGTCGCTGGTAATGTACCCGATCTATGAATTTGGAAATGAAGCGCAGCGAAATAAATACTTACCCAAACTCGCGAGTGGAGAATGGCTGGGTTGTTTTGGTTTAACGGAGCCCAATCATGGCAGCAATCCGGCCGGAATGCTGACAAATTTTAAAGATGCCGGAGATCATGTTATTCTGAACGGGGCCAAGATGTGGATTTCGAATGCGCCCTTTGCTGATATCGCGGTGGTATGGGCGAAAAATGAAGAAGGTATTGTTCATGGCCTGATTGTGGAAAGGGGCATGGAAGGATTCAGTACGCCAACAACGCATGGTAAATGGAGCCTTCGCGCTTCTGCAACCGGTGAACTTGTTTTTGACCAGGTAAAAGTGCCAAAGGAAAATATTCTTCCGAATGTAAAAGGCATGCGGGGGCCATTGAGCTGTTTAACCAAAGCCCGGTTCGGAATTGCATGGGGTACCATTGGGGCAGCCATGGATTGTTATGATACTGCCCTTCGCTATGCAAAAGAAAGGATACAGTTTGACCGTCCGATTGCAGGATTTCAGTTACAGCAAAAGAAGCTGGCAGAAATGATTACTGAAATTTCCAAGGCACAGTTATTAAACTGGCGGGTTGCTGTATTAATGGATGAAGGCAGGGTAACACCGGCACAGGTCAGTATGGCAAAGCGCAATGGTTGTGAAGTAGCCCACCAGGTATGCAGGGATGCCAGGCAGATGCTGGGCGGAATGGGAATAACCGGGGAGTATAGTGTGATGCGGCATATGATGAATCTGGAAAGTGTGATTACCTACGAAGGAACGCATGATATTCATTTGTTAATAACCGGTATGGATGTAACCGGACTGAATGCATTCAGCTGATATGAAAATATATCTGATCGGATTTATGGGCAGTGGAAAATCATACTGGGGAAGAAAATTATCTGCTTCGCTTAATATACCTTTTTTTGACCTGGATGATGTGATTGTGATGCGCGAGGGTAAACCTATTACCGAAATATTCGCGAATCAGGGAGAAGAATATTTTCGTTTGCTGGAAAAAGATACACTGATCAACCTTACTGAAAGTCATGATGCTTTCGTAGTCTCAAGTGGGGGAGGTACTCCCTGCTTTTTCGGAAACATTGATTACATGAAAGAGCATGGCAAAGTCATCTGGTTGAATACTTCTACCCAGGTACTGATTGATCGCCTGCTCAAAGAAAAGAAGCACCGTCCCCTGCTCATGGATATTCCGGATGAAGACATGAAATCGTTTATTATCAAAAAACTGCATGACCGGAAAATGTATTACGAACAGGCGCATTTATCCCTGCATGAAGAAGAGCTCTCCCTTGAACAGATTAAAGAAGCAATAATTAATGAGTAAGTCAATTTTGTCTGGTGCCGCATTGCTAGGTGCCCTTGCTGTTATTCTTGGGGCCTTTGGTGCACATGGTTTAAAGCAACTGGTTCCTCCTGAAACAGTAACCACGTTTGAAACCGGCGTGCGGTATCATTTTTATCATGTATTTGCATTGCTGGCAACCGGACTTATAGCCATGCATAGTCAGTCTGTTTTTCTTAAAAGAGCGGCTCAATGTTTCCTGGTAGGAGTGCTTTTGTTCAGCGGATCACTGTATTTGTTAACTCTGCTGAAGGCAACCGATACGGTAGGGTTGTCAAAACTGGGTTTAATTACACCTGTAGGTGGAGTTTTTCTGGTGGCAGGCTGGGTTTTTCTTTTTCTGGCATTATTGAAGCGGGATACTTAACGTTACGATAGTGCCATTTTCATTGCGAATGGAGAAATGCCCTTCTATTGACTCCATGCGTTTACGCATATTCGTTAGTCCATTGCTGAATTCGGAAACATTTATGGTTTTAACTCCAACACCATTATCTAGGATCTGAATTACCAGGTGTGGCCCAATTCTGAAAATTATTTTTACTTCTGTAGCCTGGGAATGTTTTAGTGCATTATTGAGAGATTCTTTTATACAAAGAAAAACATTGCGTCTTTTTTCGCCACTCATTTCAATTGAGGGGAGTTGATCGGGATGTTCAACAATACAGCGAATTTCAGTCGTTTCAAAAAATTCAGCGGCATAGGAACGTACATAGGCAATCATATTGTCTACCGTATCGTTGGAACTTTTCATGGTCCAGATGATGGTATTCATCTTACTGATCAGTTCGTTGGCAGAATTGGAAATTCGTTCCAGTTCCGGTAGCGAGTGCCCCTTCAGTTTGGTCTTTGCCAGTTCACTCATCAGGCGGATGGCGGTAACACCGGATCCAAGTTCATCGTGCATATCTGCAGAGATGCGGTTTCTTTCTTCCTGTTTGGCGGC
>CAZJNY010000288.1:0-4392 GCA_964547405.1 uncultured Flavihumibacter sp.
GTGGCCAGTATCTTTCTCATATCAGTCGCGAAGGCTGCTGCCCGTTAATTGTAAAAATACCTGTTCCAGGCTTTGTGCCTCCTGCTGCTGCATCAGCGCTGTTGTTGGTCCCTGTATAACCAGCCTGCCATGATCAATAATGGCGATTTCATCACATAACTGCTGGGCTTCTTCCAGCAGGTGCGATGTATAAATAATTCCATGTCCGAGTTTATTATAGGCTGCCAGGAATTGAAGGATCATATTCCGCGACTGTACATCTACTCCTGCTGTTGGCTCATCCAGAATCAATAATTCCGGTTCATGTAATAAAGAAGCAATGATATTGGCTCTTCTCTTCATTCCGCCCGAATAATAACGGATAGCCTTATGCGCACTTTTTTCCAATCCGAATAAATGCAGATAGTGATTGATCCTTTCTTTTAGCAGCGCTTTATTTAATCCGTACAATTTTCCGATATACTGGAAATTCTCCATTGCTGTAAGTGTAGGATACAAGGCAATGGATTGTGGTACCACTCCTATTCTTCGTTTGATTTCTTCCCGCTCCTTCTCCACATCCAATCCTAATAAAAAAGCAGTTCCTGCATCCGCTTTTACCAATCCGCATAATATCGAAATGGTGGTCGTTTTACCGGCACCGTTAGGTCCCAGTAATCCTGCTATACAGTTGTCAGAAAATTGCAGCGACAGTCCCTGCAGAGAAGGTTCTGCAGCGTTTTTATAGGTCTTCTCCAACTGCTGAATCTGAAGCATGATGGTCAGACCAGCGTTTTAAGATGAGTAAAAAATGCTTTTTCCCGATCGCCTAACTCAATCAGCATATCGCCCAGTTCATCATAGGAAGCCAGGTTGCCTGACCGGTCTTTCATTACCCTGGCTGCAGCAAAAGCGAAATTCCGCCAGCCATCTCCAATGCTTGTCATTTCTTTTGATGCGTCCAGCAAGGCAGGATTATTCAGGTGTTGTGAAGCTTCCTGCAGGAAGGCTGCATATAAAAATCGAAACCCTCCTCCACCGGTACCAATTTCTTCCTGCATCCGGATAATATTTCCAATAAACAGGACAGCTTTTCTGGGTTCCAGTTTGACCGGATATTTTTTGATTTTTCTTCCCAGGAATTTAATGCCATGTACACCAAAAAATGGAGGTGGTGAACTCAGCATAAACCAACATGTTTTTTTAATCCCGCGACGAATCGCGTTGGGTAAATCAAAATCAGGTTTGGTCAATACCGGATAATACATCTTTCCATTGGGAGCGGGAAAGCCTTTGGCAAATCTCGCTTTTTCAAGATCTGCCGAAGACAAACGGGTTACGGTTTCCATAACCGGATCGCTGATCAGGTAATCATCACCTTCTTTGCCATAAGCGATGAGGTTATGCGCATTGAAATGAAAACGATAGGCCGGTGGAAAATAACTAAGGTAAAAAACACTGGTTTGCATACCAACCGGCCGGCCTGCGGCGAGTTCAGCATCCAATGCCCGCATCCCTTTTTCTTTGCCTGAAAAAGAAGTCACTTTCATTTTTACGCCGAGTTCTTTGCAGACCCGTTTAAAAATATAACCCGGCCAGATCCGAAACGTAGTTCCTGGAACACCGCTTACTTTCACAAAGGGAAGATGACCAAAAAAATAGCCTGCACCGATTCCAAAAATCAGGGGCTCTGAAAGCTGCACACCATAATGTTGAAGGAGGCCAAGGGTTACACCGCTTTCACAATGCGCCGATTGTTTATGTTGAAAATTTTCGATATTCATGTAATAAGGGCAGGTGGTTTCACCCTTTGAAATGCGTTAGTTCTTCAACGGAAATATTGAAGACCTCGGCATATTTTTTAAGTTTGGAAGCACTGAGTTTTCGGAAACCGGATGGAGTCAGGTGTTTCTTCACGAAAAACTTCCATCCACCTACATAACTTGCAAGTGTTGGCAGATCCATCAGGTTTTTCTCCATGAAATAGGCAATTGGGCTTAATTCTCCTTTCAGTACTTTTTCTCTTGTTTGCACAATGCGTTCATCAATATCCTCCCAGGCCTGGCTCATCGCCAGGTTTTCTGCCTCCCATCCTTCGTACTGAGTGGTTTCATACTTCCCCTGCTGGTCGGTTACGTACAACACTTTCACCAGGGAGTTGTCTTCTCCATGAATGATTTTTTTATCGTGTGGTACTTCTTCCTTTTTCATATTACACTACAGTAAAGTGTGCGTAGATATAAGTAAAGCGGGCACTCTCCGGAATCATCACCAGTATCTTCTGGCCTTTTTTCAATTTTCCTGTATTGAACAATTCTTCCAGCATTAGGTAAGGAGAAACGCTTCCAACATTACCCACTCTTGTCAGATTGGTAAACCATTTTTCCGGTGGAAAGAGAAGACCGATTTTCTCCTGTTCTTCTGCAATGCGTTCCCTGAAATATTCAGAAGAAAGATGTGGCAGATAGTAATCAATTCCGTCTATTGTGAGGTTGTGCTTTTCAAATACTTCTTTCATGAACTTACCACCCATCAGCACAATTTTCACTCCCAGCAGTCTTGTATCCTGCTTGAAAGAGAAAATACTTTGGGTACCCCACTCTTCCGGCTTGAATTCAGGCCAGCCGGTCAGTTCGCCATTCGGGCTGCGAATCGCACCTGAATACATACAGGTAGGTAGTTCGTTGGCGTAGGATTTTATATCGATGAAATCCACCCGTAATGAAAGACCATTTTCATTGGGCTTGTCTTCCAGCAATGCTGCCGCAGCTCCATCACTTAACATCCATCGCATGAAATCCTTTTCGAAAGCGATCATCGGGTTGGCTTCCAGCTCTTTCAGGCGATCCGTTTCCATATCGAATTTCTCGCCTCTTAACCAGGTGGAAACTTTTTCCGAAGCACCCGAAACTGCACGTTTGATATCCCCGTTTTTTACCGAGAGATAGGCATATTTCATGGCCTGAAATCCGGAAGCGCAGGAACTGCTGACGGAAACTATTTCTGCAGGCGGACAACCGAGTTCTCCATGAATCATGGCCGTATGGCTTGGCAATAATTGCTCCGGAGACATGGTTCCGAATGTCAGTAATTCGATATCGTTTTTGGTAAAATTTTCGTCCAGTAAACCTTCCACCGCCTTTGCTGCCAGTTGTGCATTGCTATGCGTACTCCTGCCGTCCTTATCGATGGCATAATAGCGGGATTGGATCTTATTGTTACTAAGAATCTTCGTTTTCGCTCTGGAGGGTTTATCGTCCACCAGTCCCAGGTACAGTTCAATATCATCGTTGCTTACAGGGTCGTTCGGTAAAAATTTCGCCAGCCTTGTAACAAACACATCTCCCATAAAAAATATCTGATTTGAATATTCTGCAATATTACTTATTAATTCCTCCACTTAGATCATATCCTTCTCGTATGCGGTGCTTTTAAAGTATTCCACCTGTTTCCGGAAGGATGAACGGTTAAAGAGGCTTTGCATCCTTGCCGTAAATCCGGAAACGGGCGACAAGGCGAAAATGCCGGTAAGTAATAATCGCTTGAATAGCAGCACTCTGGATAATCTGGAAGGATCCCCTCTTTCCCCTTTTTCCCGAATGTAGACGGCAAACTTTCTGAATTGTTTAATGCCTCTTTTTTCTAATATGATGAGGGTTGGTTTGAGTTCAACGGCTCCTGCAGCCAATAGTTCAGGTTGAAGCTTTTCCCATTGAGCAGAAGCAGCGGCTTTATAGATAATCGGACCAAATCTCGATGAATTCCGGATATCCCTGGTTTGCACACCAGCCTCGGGCAGGAAACGAGTGGCTTCTTTGCGTCCGGTAAAGTTCCACCGGATAATGGTCAGCAGGGAGATCAGGTTATGATTCGTGTCTGCCAGCACAATGGATCCAACCAGCCGGGCATTCAACTGAAGCAACCTTGCTTTGATTTTCTCCTGGGCATTCAGCCACATATTCCGGGTTCCCAATACGGTCAGAACAGGTTTCCCTGCCAATACCCGGGCATAGTCGGATTGCAGGAAACTACTGGTTGGTATAGAGGGCGATAAAAACCAGGGCTGGTAACCGAGTATCACCAAATCATAGTGCTTCTCCGGTATGTTTACCGGTTTCAGGGGAACAGGAATTTCCAATACGGATTCAGGCATCGCATCAAAAAATGTCTGACTGGTCCAGGGAAACGGAAAGGCCTGTTCCGGCTGGTACGCAACGGTAGTGATCTCTGCCTGATCCTTCATTGTACTAACCAGGTTATCCAGTATCTGACCCAATTGACCGCTCTGCGAGTAGTAGAGCACTAAAATACTGACTGCCATAACCTGCAATATAAATGCTAACCACTATTAATTCCTAATTATGCTATTTTTGACAACCTAAATACCCCTGGATGGAAGATTTTAAGAGAACG
>CAZJNY010000289.1:0-4389 GCA_964547405.1 uncultured Flavihumibacter sp.
CTGCGATCTCTGCTGGCGCGGTGCCACAATCCCCATTCAGCGGTGTAATCCACTTCCCGGGTGTACCAGTTATCGCCCAGCCACAACATGAAGGCAGCTCTTTCTCCGGCCATGGTTTCGAAAATAGAGGAATCCAGGCCATAGGGTTTTCCCGGACGGTCGTAGGGCGGTTCATTAAAATAGGTACAACTGCCGGTCAGAAAACTAAAATCAGGAGCCGGTTTTCTCCATTGCCAGAGTTCAAGGGTACTGAATTCGCCACTGTAATTGCTTTGCTTTCCGTTAATAAGGACATTGTACTCATAGGTAGTACCTGGCTCCAATCCACCGATTTCGGTCTGCACGGGATTGAAATCGCCCAACTGCCCTGTTGCAGAGACAGGCAACAATTTATTTTTAAACTGGGCAGAAGAGCCCTTTTGCCGATACCGGACGGCCAGTGATTTTACTTCCGGCGCAGGTTCCATCCAGATTTTAATGGTGCGATAGTCGTTTTGTCCCAGCATGGGTCCAGCTATCAGTCCGCTTTTTGTTTGCGTTTTTCCTGAAACTGCCCAAAGCATGGCCAACAATAAAACAAAGCCTCTCATGTTTTCCGTTTGAAGCTGCAAAGTAGTAAATGCACGTAAACAAAATGCCCCTCATTCTGCAGAATAAGGGGCATTTTGTCAATTCATTTAACCGGTCGGGCTTATCGGATAGCCCTGCAGTGCTTGTACCTGCCGCTCGCCGCTTCTGAGGGCGAAACTGCTTTACAAGATGCGAGGAATACCACTAAAGCCAGAAAAGCCAGGAGTTTTTGCATAGTCTCGGATTTCGTGAATAAATATGCTTTCCTAACGCCGATTGTAAACCAATAGTATATAGAAGAAACCCTTATTTTCAAATTTTATAATTGATAATCAACTCTTTAAGAAATGAGTCTGGTAATTTTTTCGACGAGTGGATCAAAACAAAAAGCCCCGGGTAGACACCTGGGGCTTTGTTTCTATTAGAAACCGTCCATGTAATTCATTTTGTACTAGCTACATCCGAGGCTGTTGCCACAGTTGAGGCATTTATAGCAGGTGCCGCTACGTATGGTCAGGTGCCCGCAGACATTACAGGCTGGTGCATCGCTCTGCATCGACTTGTTCGCCTGGTTTAGGGCATCATAACCGGAACCTGCACTTGCTTTTATAGCAGTTGGTTTGGCTGATTTTTGGGCTTCCGGCTGTTTAGGCCCCGCCACTATGCGTACATCACTTAATTCAGGTGTTTTTTTTTCCAGCTCTCTTGCAGGCACCTCATCCCACTCATCTTCTCCCGTGTTCATTACCTCTGGTTTGTCCAGCACATGTACCAGATCGGTGCGATCCAGGTATTCATAGGCCAGTGACCGGAAGATGAAATCTACAATGGAAGTAGCACTCTTGATATTCGGGTGATCTACCATACCGGCCGGTTCAAAGCGGGTGAATACAAATTTCTCTACAAATTCTTCCAGTGGAACTCCGTATTGCAAGCCAATGGATACTGAAATTGCAAAGCAGTTCAGCATACTGCGCATGGTGGCTCCTTCCTTCGCCATATCGATAAAGATCTCACCCAGTGTACCATCACCGTATTCTCCGGTTCTTACAAAGAGCGCCTGACCATTAATCTTCGCTTTCTGCGTATACCCTCTGCGTTTAGCCGGAAGTGTTCTGCGTTCTACAATTCTTGCGAGCTGACGTTTCAGTTTGGTATCGGGAGAAGATTGTACGCGCTTCTGTACTTCTTCCAGTAATTCATCAACAGTGAGTTGTCCCAGGTCGATGATATTGGAATTAACCGCTTTTTCTTCCTTAACCTCAGCTTCTTTCTCGTCTGTATCTTTTTTCTTCTTATCGCTCTTGTTACTCAGGGGCTGGCTCAGTTTGGAACCATCACGGTAAAGTGCATTCGCTTTCAATCCGAGTTTCCAGCTCAGCAGATAACAATCGGCAATCTCTTCCACCTTCGCTTCATTCGGAAGGTTAATGGTTTTGGATATTGCTCCGCTGATAAAGGGCTGAACAGCCGCCATCATCCGGATATGTCCGTGTGCATGGATATAGCGCTCGCCTTTCTTACCACATTTGTTGGCACAATCAAATACAGCCAGGTGTTCTGTTTTCAGATACGGTGCCCCTTCTACAGTCATGGTACCGCATACATAATCATTTGCTGCATCAATCTGCTCATCAGTGAATCCAAGTGCTTCCAGGAGGTTGAAATTCCAGTCGTTGTACTGATCGGCAGTAAATCCTAAGCGCTCCAGGCAGGCTTCACCCAGGCTGTACTTGTTAAATACAAACCCGATTTCAAAAGCTGCTTTCACTGCATCATCCAGTTTTTTGATTTCCTCAGCAATGAATCCTTTTTCACTCAGTGTCTGGTGATTGATAAAAGGAGCTCCTGAGAAACTGGCCGCACCTACTGCATATTTAATAATGGCATCGGTTTCTTTTTCTGAATAACCCAGGTTTCTCAACGCTGCAGGAACAGACTGATTGATGATTTTGAAATAGCCACCACCACTCAGTTTTTTAAATTTCACCAGGGCAAAATCAGGTTCTACACCGGTGGTATCGCAATCCATTACGAGTCCGATAGTTCCGGTTGGCGCAATTACAGTAGTCTGTGCGTTGCGATAACCATATTTTTCACCCAGTTGAACCGCGTCATCCCAGGCTTTGGTAGCTGCTTTCAGCAGGTAATCCGGACAATACTTGGCCTGGATACCCTGAGGCTTGATGCTTATGCCTTCATAGGCTTCAGCAGCATCATAGGCAGCAGCGCGGTGATTGCGCATTACCCGGAGCATGTGCTCCTTATTTTCATTGTACTTGGCGAATGGTCCAAGAATCTGGGCCAGCTCGGCCGATGTTTTATAGGCAACCCCGGTCATGATTGCGGAGATAGCTCCTGCAATAGCACGGGCTTCTTCACTATCATAAGGAATGCCACTAACCATCAGCATGGTGCCGAGGTTGGCAAATCCAAGTCCGAGTGTACGGTAATCAAAGCTCAGTTGGGCCACTTCTTTGGAAGGGAACTGCGCCATCAGTACAGAAACTTCCAGTACAACGGTCCAGAGGCGGCAGCTGTAGGCATACCCTTCCACATCAAAAACATTGTTGTCTTTGTTGAAGAATTTCATCAGGTTGGCAGATGCCAGGTTACAGGCCGTATTGTCGAGGAACATGTACTCAGAACAGGGGTTGGATGCCCGGATAGGACCTCCTTCCGGACAGGTATGCCACTCATTGATGGTGGTATCATACTGTGTACCGGGGTCTGCACAACGCCATGCCGCATAAGAGATTTTATTCCAGAGTTCGCGGGCTGACACTTTTTTCATCACGCGGCCATCACTGCGGGCTTTCAGTTCCCAGTCTTCGTTATTCTCCAGTTTTTCAAAAAAGCTGTTGGGAATACGTACAGAGTTATTGGAATTTTGTCCGCTTACGGTACGATAGGCTTCCCCTTCATAATCACTGGCATAACCAGCAGCAATAAGGGCCCCTACTTTTTTCTCTTCCTCCACTTTCCAGTCTACAAACTGAACAATTTCCGGGTGATCAAGATCCAGGCATACCATTTTAGCAGCACGACGCGTGGTACCACCACTTTTAATAGCACCTGCAGCACGGTCACCGATTTTCAGGAAGCTCATTAGTCCGGATGAAGTACCGCCACCGCTGAGTTTTTCTCCTTCGCCACGTACGTTGGAAAAATTGGTTCCTACACCGGAACCGTATTTAAAGATCCTGGCTTCGCGAACCCAGAGATCCATGATACCACCTTCATTCACCAGGTCATCATCCACACTTAAAATAAAGCAGGCATGAGGCTGGGGACGCTCATAGGCGGAAGTTGATTTTTTCAGCTGACCATCCACCTGGTCTACAAAATAGTGCCCCTGGGGTTTACCGGCGATACCATAACACTCATACAGTCCGGTATTGAACCACTGCGGACTATTCGGCACGCAGGCCTGGTCGAGGATGGAATACACCAGCTCCTCATAAAAAACCTGCGCATCTTTTTCGGATGCAAAATAACCATAGCGTTCACCCCAGACGCGCCAGCAATGCGCCATACGGTGAGCCACCTGTTTGGAGGATGTTTCGCGACCCAGGCTGCCATCCGGCTGAGGTACACCCGCTTTGCGGAAATACTTCTGCGCCAGGATATCGGTGGCAATCTGACTCCAGCCTTTCGGAACTTCCACGTTGTTCATTTCGAAAACAACCTCTCCGCTGGGGTTGCGGATAATAGAAGTCCGGTAGTCGTATTCAAACTGGTCGAATACAGACAGATCATCGCTGGTAAAGCGACGGGGGAACTCAAGCCCCTTAACGGCTGTTTTTTTGCTGGCCATAC